>DASTNV010000001.1:0-6355 GCA_035762725.1 Lapillicoccus sp.
CACTGTCGTGGTCCTGTCGAACGGCGGCGTCGTCCGGGTGGCCGGGTTCGCCGACCGGGTCCCCGCGCTGCTCGAGGGTTGGCTGCTGGGCCAGGCCGGTGGCTCCGCTGTGGCTGACGTCCTCTACGGCGCCGTCAACCCCTCCGGCCGGCTCGCCGAGACCATCCCGGTGCGGCTGGCGGGCACCCCCGCCTACCTCGACTTCCCGGGCGAGCACGGCCACGTGCGGTACGGCGAGGGCCTCTTCGTCGGGTACCGCTGGTATGACGCCCGCGACCTCGCCGTCTCGTTCCCGTTCGGGCACGGGCTCTCCTATACGACGTTCGACTACTCCGAGCTCGAGGTGACCGAGCGGGACGGTGGGTTCGTCGCCCGACTCACAGTCACCAACACCGGCGCGCGAGACGGGCACGAGGTCGTGCAGCTGTATGCGTCGGTGCCGGGTTCGTCGGTGGTGCGCCCGGTCCGTGAGCTGGTCGGGTTCCAGCGGGTGTGGGTGCCGGTCGGCGGGTCGGTCACCGTCGAGATCACCGTCACGCGGGAAGACCTGGCCTACTACGACACCCGCGTTCCCGGCTGGGTCGTCGAGGGTGGCGACTACCTCGTCGCGGTCGGCGCCTCGAGCCGCGATCTGCGAGCGAGCGCGACCGTAGCGATAGACCCCGACGAGGTGAGCGTTCCGGTGACTGCGGACACTCCGATCGCCGAGGCGCTGCAGCACCCGGAGATCGGGCCGGCCGTCCGGGCGGCTCTGAGCGCGTTCCTCGGCGGTGAGGGGGAGGACCTGCTCAAGGTGGTGGGCTCGTTCCCCATCGGAAGGATCGCCAGCTTCCCCGGTGTGGACGTCTCCCCAGATCAGCTCGACGAGATCCTGGCCGGCGGCCGCTGATCCCCGCTCAGACCCGTCGAGAGGCCAACTTCGGTCGCTATCCGCGGCGAATGACAACCGAAGTTGGCCTTTCGCCGGGCACGGAGGGATGCCTCAGCCGGGGCAGTCGGTGCAGGTGCCGAAGATCTCGAGCGTGTGGGTGACGTCGCGGAACCCGTGCTGTGCGCTCACCGCGTCGGCCCACCGCTCGACCGTCGGACCCTCGACCTCGACGGTCCGTCCGCAGGACCGGCAGACCAGGTGGTGGTGGTGCGCGCCGGTGCTGCACCGCCGGTAGACCGACTCCCCGTCATCGGTCCGCAGCACGTCGACCTCGCCCTGGTCGGCGAGGGTCTGCAGCGCGCGGTACACCGTCGCCAGTCCCACCTTGTGGCCCTCGGCGCGCAGCCGGGCGTGCAGGTCCTGTGCGGAGGTGAAGTCGTCAGCGCCGCCCAGCGCGTCGGCGACCGCCGACTGCTGCCGGGTCAGCCGGCGCGGTTCCTTGGTCAGTCCGGTCACGGCTGCCTCGCCTCCTCCTCGGTATGCGTGTGCGTCCCGTCGTCGTGATGGCCGTCGTGCTCGTCGTAGTGCCCCTCGTGGGGGGCGTGCCGATGCCCGTCGTGGAGGTAGTCGACGTGACCGTGGTGCGGCACGGCCGGGTGGCCGCAGTCCGGACCGTGCTCGTGGGCGTGGGTCTCGGCGCGCTCGTGTCGAGCGGCTCGGACCCGCACCGCGACGGCCCGTCCCACCGAGGCCGCGACGAAGACGGCGATGGCGAGGACCACGATGGTCCCGCCGGAGGGTGTGTCCGCCTGGTACGACAGGACCACGCCGCCGACCGCGCAGACCAGGCCGATGAGCACCGCCCATCGCATCGTCGAGCGGAACGAGGTCCCGAGGAGTTGGGCCGCCGCGTTGGGCACGATCATCAGGGCGCTGATGAGCAGCAGCCCGACGATCCGCATCGAGACGACGACCGTGACCGCGGTGAGCACGGCGAGGGCGATGTTGAGGCCGAGAACGGGTAGGCCCATCGCCCGCGCATACTCCTCGTCGCTGGCGACCGCGAACAGCCGAGGGCGCAGCAGCCAGGTGGTGAGGATGACGAGAACCGCCAGCACAGCGAACACCCAGAGGTCGGAGACCTTGACCGTGGTGATGGCGCCGAAGAGGTATGCGGTGAGGTTGGCCGGCGTGCCTTGCGACGACTTGCTGATGACGACGACGCCCGCAGCGATGCCGCCGTAGAAGATCACCGCGAGGGCGACATCGCCTTGGGTGCGGCCGGAGGCCCGGATCAGCTCAATGGCGACGGCCGCCACGACGGCGGCGAGCAACGCCGCCCAGACGGGGGAGACGTCGGTGAGCAGCCCGACCGCGACACCGGCCAGCGCGACGTGCCCCATCCCGTCGCCCACGAGGGACATCCGCCGCTGGACGAGGAAGATCCCGACCAGCGGGGCGACGAGACCGACCAGGACGGCGGCCAGCAGCGCCCGCTGCATGAAGTCGTAGGACAGCAGCTCGCTCATGTCGCACTCCCGGTGGGGCCGGACTCAGCGGTTCCCGTCAGGGAGTGCCGCGGGTCGGTGAGCTCGTGGTCGTGGTGGTGGCTGTGGTGCTCGTGGAGGATGTCGGCTTCCTGCGCGAGGAACGCGTCCCGCGGACCGTCGAAAACGACGCCGCCGCGGTCGACCACGACGACCCGCGTCACGACGTCGATGAAGGCGTCCATCTCGTGGGTGACGATGAGCATGGTCACGCCCTGCTCGGCCAGCCGGCCGAGGACCTCGGCGAGGACGTGCTGGTTCGCCGTGTCGACCCCGGCGGTCGGCTCGTCCATCAGGAGGACGTCCGGCTCCGCGGCGAGGGCGCGAGCGATGAGCACCCGCCGCTGCTGGCCTCCAGAGAGGGTCGTGACATCGATACCCGCGCGGTCAGCGAGGCCCACGGTGTCGAGAGCTCGGGCAATGACCTGGCGGTCGGCCACCGACGGTCGGCCGAACCAGGACTGGCGCACCAGCCGTCCCGTGGCGACGACCTCCTCGGCAGTCGCGCGGACCGATCCCGAGAGGGTGTGCCGCTGCGGTACGTACCCCACCCGGGCGTGGTCGTGGAACCGGTCGGCGGGCGTACCGAAGAGCTGGACCTCACCCGCCATCCGGTCGCTCAGGCCGAGCAGACCCTTGACGACCGTCGACTTCCCGGCGCCGTTGGGGCCGAGGATGACGACGACCTCTCCGGCGTGGATATCGAGGGTCACGTGCCGCACCACGGCGTGGTCGGTATAGCCGAACGTTGCGTCCCGGAGGGACACGATCGGCGTGGTGGTGGAGGTCGTCATGTGCACCCCTGCCCGGCCTGCAGCACCGCCAGGTTGGCGCGCATGACCTCGAAGTAGTCGTTGCCGGCGGATTCGCTGGTCAGGCCTTCGAGCGGGTCGAGGGTGGCGAGCCGGGCGCCGGTGGTGCGCGAGATCGTGTCGGCGAACTCCGGCTCGCCGAGGGTCTCCGCGTAGATGGTCGTCACGCGGTGCTCTCGGACGAAGTCGGCGACCTGCGCGAGCTGGGCGGCTGACGGCTCGACCTCAGGGGAGATGCCGGCGATGGCGACCTGGGTGAAGCCGTAGCGCTGGCTGAGGTAGCCGAAGGCCGCGTGGCTGGTCACGAGATCGGAGTTGGCACACGAGGTGAGGCCGCGGCGGAAGTCGCCGTCCAGCGAGGCCAGCCGGGCGGTGAAGGCGGTGGCGTTGGCGGCGTACTCCGCGGCGTGAGCGGTGTCGACCGCGCCCAGTCGCTGGGCGATCGTCGTGGCGACGTCCGCGTAGCGCTCAGGGTCGAGCCAGAAGTGCGGATCCTTGGCGCCGTGGTCGTGGTCGCCGCCCTCGCTCGCGTGGCCGTCCTCCTCGTCCGCCGCCAGCAGGTCGAGGTGCGCGACCGGGGCGACATCGAGCGCGTGGCCGCTGCCTTCCTGCTCGACCGCGGTGTCGACGGCCGGCTGGAAACCCTGGGCGTAGACGACGAGGTCCGCACTGACGATCCGGCCCACGTCCTTGGCGGTCAGCTCGACATCGTGCGGCTCCACACCGGCCTTCGTGAGGCTCGTGACGCTGACGCGGTCGCCGCCGACCTGCTGCACCGCGAAGGCGATCGGGTAGAACGACGCGACGACGCGCACGTGGCCTGGTGCCGCACTCGGCTCGTCCGCCGAGGCCGCCGCGCCGCAGCCAGTCAGCAGCCCGGCCAGCGCCGCCCCAGCGGCGAGGGCGGAAACGAGGCCGGCACGACGCATACCCCAGTTGTACGCAAAATGAGAATCATTGTCAAAGTCATCCGCGGGGGAACGCCTGCATCACGGTCACCGCCACGACGATGCCCAGCACCGCGAGGCGCATCAGCTTCTCGGGCGTCGTCAGCCGCGGCCAGGTGTAGTAGATGAGGAAGCCGACGCCGAGGGCGACCACCCCGGTGGCGATGAACCCCCAGCGCGGCACGAGGACCCCGACGACGAGAAGGGCGAGGACGCCGAGGAAGGGGACGAAGCGGGGCAGCCGCTCAAGGCGGTCGAGCACGGGGTATGCGGCGTGCTCCACCCGCGACCGGAAGGGCAGGCTCACGCGCGCAAGGGTACGCATACTCGCGTGAGGCCGGTTCCGGCCGACGGCTAGCCTTGCCCACTATGGCCAGCCTGACCACCCCCGGCTCCACCGTCGACACCGTCGTGAGCCTGTGCAAGCGCCGCGGCTTCGTCTACCCCAGCGGTGAGATCTACGGGGGTACCCGGTCGGCGTGGGACTACGGGCCGCTCGGCGTCGAGCTGAAGGACAACATCAAGCGCCAGTGGTGGAAGGCGATGGTCCAGCAGCGCGAGGACGTCGTCGGCCTGGACTCCTCGATCATCCTGCCGCGCGAGACCTGGGTCGCCTCGGGCCACGTGGCGACGTTCAGCGACCCGCTGGTCGAGTGCCTGTCGTGTCACAAGCGGTTCCGGGCCGACCACCTCCAGGAGGCGGTGGCCGAGAAGCGGGCGGCGAAGGGCGACGTGGTCAACCCGGACGACATCCCGCTGAGCGAGATCGTCTGCACCAACTGCGGCACCCGCGGCCAGTGGACGGAGCCGCGCCAGTTCTCCGGCCTGCTCAAGACCTTCCTCGGCGTTGTGGAGGACGAGACCGGCCTGCACTACCTGCGGCCCGAAACGGCGCAGGGCATCTTCCTCAACTTCCTCAACGTCATGAACTCGTCGCGGCGCAAGCCGCCGTTCGGCATCGCCCAGATCGGCAAGTCGTTCCGCAACGAGATCACGCCGGGCAACTTCATCTTCCGGACCCGCGAGTTCGAGCAGATGGAGATGGAGTTCTTCGTCAAGCCGGGCGAGGACGAGGTGTGGCACCAGAAGTGGATCGACGAGCGGACCGCTTGGTACGTCGGGCTCGGGATCAAGGCGGAGAACCTGCGCCACTTCGAGCACCCCAAGGAGAAGCTCTCCCATTACTCGAAGCGGACCGTCGACATCGAGTACCGGTTCAACTTCACCGGTTCCGAGTGGGGTGAGCTCGAGGGCATCGCCAACCGCACCGACTTCGACCTGACGACGCACTCACAGCACTCGGGCACCGACCTCGTCTACTTCGACCAGACGACGGGGGAGCGCTACACGCCGTACGTCATCGAGCCGGCGGCCGGACTGTCGCGGTCGCTGATGACGTTCCTCGTCGACGCCTACGCCGAGGACGAGGCCCCGAACACCAAGGGCGGGGTCGACAAGCGGGTCGTGTTGCGGCTCGACCCGCGGCTGGCGCCGGTCAAGGCCGCAGTCCTGCCGCTGTCGCGCAACGCCGACCTCTCGCCCAAGGCGCGCGACCTGGCGACGCAGCTGCGGCGCTCGTGGAACATCGACTTCGACGACGCCGGCGCGATCGGCAAGCGGTACCGCCGGCACGACGAGATCGGCACCCCGTTCTGTGTGACCGTCGACTTCGACACGCTCGAGGACCAGGCCGTCACCATCCGGTCGCGGGACTCCATGGCGCAGGAGCGGATCGCCCTGGACCAGGTCGAGGGCTGGCTTGCCGCGCGGCTGGTGGGCTGCTGACCCTGGTCAGTCGGCCAGCTTGAAGGTCAGCCGGGTGACCCACTGGTTCATGTCCGGCTGCTCCATGGGGTTCGTCTCGTACCACTCGACCCGGTTCGCCCACACCTCGCCGTCCGGCGACGGGTGTGTGTCGAACGCCAGGCCCGCACCGCCGGCCCAGGTCAGCAGGGCGACGGTGGCGTTGTAGAGACCGTCGGGGTGACCGACGTGCGTCGTCGTCGCATACCGACCGGCGGGAAGCTCGCCGGCCTCGACGTGGCCGTCGCCCTCGACGGGTTCGGCCACCGGTACGCCGGCCTGGACGACCATCGTTCCGGCCATGTCGATGACGAGGTACCGCAGGAACGGCGCGCCACCCGGCGCATACCCATGTTCACCGAGCCAGCCGACCAG
>DASTNV010000002.1:0-7961 GCA_035762725.1 Lapillicoccus sp.
GTCACGATCGTTGCCGCGCTGATCGGCGGGACCCTGCTAGGGATGCTGGGCGCGCTGCTGGCCATTCCGGCGGCGGCCGGGCTCCTGCTGCTCTACGACGAGGTGCTGGTCCCGCGACAACGACGGGTCTGAGGCTGCCGCAACCCCGGTAACCTCGTGCAGTGCGGTTCCTCAACGGCCTCGAGCCGACGTTCGACCTGACCTACGACGACGTCTTCATGGTGCCAGCCCGGTCGTCGGTCAGCTCCCGGATGGACGTCGACCTGTCCTGCTCCGACGGTTCGGGCAACACCATCCCGATCGTCGTGGCCAACATGACCGCCGTCTCCGGTCGCCGGATGGCCGAGACGGTGGCCCGCCGCGGGGGGCTCAGCGTCATCCCGCAGGACATCCCCACGGACGTCGTGGCCGACGTAGTGGCGTTCGTCAAGTCGCGACACCTCGTCCACGACACCGCGATCACGGTCGACCCGACCTACACCGTCGGCGCGACACTTACGCTGCTGCAGAAGCGGGCGCACGGCGCCGCCGTCGTCATCGACGAGGAGAGCCGGCCGATCGGGCTGGTCACCGAGTCCGACCTCACCGGTGTCGACCGCTTCACCCAGGTCCACGACGTCATGAGCCGCGACGTCGTCACGATCGGTGCCGATGAATCGGCGGAGGATGCGTTCAGCCGGCTCGGCGACGCCCGACACCGGATCGCCCCCGCGGTGGACGGCGACGGCCGGCTGGTCGGGATCCTCACCCGCCAGGGTGCGCTGCGGGCCACGGTCTACCGGCCCAACGTCGACAGCCGCGACCGGCTGCGAGTCGCGGCGGCGGTCGGCATCAACGGCGACGTCCCCGGTCGGGCCAAGGAGCTGGTGTCGGCCGGCATCGACCTGCTCGTCATCGACACCGCGCACGGCCACCAGGAGAAGATGCTCGACACCCTCCGCGCCGTGCGCGACCTCGGGCTCGACATAACCCTCTGCGCCGGCAATGTCGTTTCCGCACAAGGCGTTCGGGACCTCGTGGACGCCGGTGCCGACATCGTCAAGGTGGGAGTCGGACCGGGCGCGATGTGCACGACCCGGATGATGACCGGCGTCGGACGCCCCCAGTTCTCCGCGGTGCTCGAATGCTCGGCGGCCGCCCGCGACCTCGGGGCGCACGTCTGGGCCGACGGTGGGGTACGTCACCCGCGTGACGTCGCGCTCGCCCTGGCCGCCGGCGCCTCCAACGTCATGATCGGCTCGTGGTTCGCCGGCACCCTCGAGTCCCCCGGCGACCTGCAGACGACGGCGGACGGACGCGCATACAAGGAGTCCTTCGGCATGGCGTCCTCGCGCGCGGTCCGCACCCGTACCGCGACGGAGTCCTCCTACGACCGGGCCCGCAAGGCGCTCTTCGAGGAGGGCATCTCGAGCGCGCGGATGTTCGTGGACCCGGCTCGGCCGAGCGTCGAGGACCTGCTCGACGCGATCACGGCCGGTGTGCGGTCGGCGTTCACGTATGCCGGCGCCCGCACCGTGGCGGAGTTCCACGAGCGCGCGGTCGTGGGTTTGCAGAGCACGGCCGGCTTCGCCGAGGGTGCGCCGCTGCATACCTCCTGGTAGGGCTCAGCCCAGCCGGGTCGCCGGCGACGGCTCGTGCTGCTGGTCCGCGGCCGGCCAGGTCGTCCTGAGCGGCACTGCCGACGGGTTGACCCGCCGGACGATCTCCTCGTGGACGCGTCGCACGTACGGCTCCCCGACCCAGAGGTGCTTGGCTCCGTCCACGCCGATGACCTCCGCCTGTGGGACCACGGCGAACCGTTCGCGGGCCTCGGCGGGCCGCAGGTAATCGTCGAACTCCGGAACGATGGCGACCAGTGGTTTCCCCGAATCTGCCCACGCCGCAAGGTGATCCGGCTGCGAGTATCGCAGTGGTGGGCTGAGCAGGATGACGCCGTCGATGGACGGGTCGTTGCCGTACATCAGCGCGAGGTCGGTCCCGAACGACCACCCGAGCAGCCACCGGTTCGGCAGCTCGGGCGACTCGTGGAACTCGGCGTACTCGATCGCCGCGGCCACGTCGTGCCGCTCGCTCTCACCGTTGCCGAACTCGCCCTCCGAGGTCCCGCGCGGCGACGTCACGCCGCGGAGGTTGAACCTCAGGACGGCCAGGTCAGCGAGTGCCGGGAGCCGGTAGGCGGCCTTGCGGAAGACGTGGCTGTCCATGAAGCCACCGTGGGTCGGCAGCGGGTGCAGGGTCACCAGCGTGGCGACCGGATCGCGTTCCGCGGGCAGGGCCAGCTCGCCGACGAGCCGGAGCCCGTCGCCGGTGTGGAGCACGATCTCGGTACGCCGCGCGGGGAGGATCGAGCTGGCCCGGAGGTCGTCGGGGTCGCGGCTCATGGACCGCAGGCTATCGAGCGCGCTCAGCGGTACGCGTTGCCGGCTGGGCGCGCATCGCGGCGTTCCCAGCAGCCGGTATGCCAGTGCCGCCTGTCACCGAGTCCGCCCACGCCTTCCGCCGGCCACGCGACGACGTGCGGCGTGCCGATGGCGATCTCCTGCTGGCAGCCCGGGCAGCGGTAGGCGCGGGCCGCCCGCACGCCCGACACGCGGCGAACGGTCCAGAGCGAACCGGCATACCGCTCCGTCGTCGTCTCGCCGAACCCGCCGGCCGCGAGCGGGCGATGGTCGTTCCGGCGGCGGTTGGCGCGCGGCATACCGGTCCGTCGTCCGTCAGCTCGCCGTAAGCCGGCTGGTCGAGCCAGTGGTGAAGACGTCGATGAGCGCCGGATAGGTCTCGGGCACCTTGTTGTGGGGGTCCTCGGGGTCGACGTACTCGTGCGGCGCGTGCAGCGAGGCGGGGAACTCGTAGCTCGTGACCCGGTTGCCGGCGTCGCGCTGTCGCGAGACCAGAGTCCTTACCAGCTCGGGGTCGACCGAGTCGTCGGCCGCGTTGAGGACGTAGACGACGTAGGCGCTCGTCCGGGTGGTGCCGAGGGTGGAGCCGAGCGTCATCAGGCCGGCCAGGCTGCGGGTGGCGAACTTCGCGTAGCTGTACCGCGGGACCTGCTCGGCGTCACGGCTGGAGAAGTCCCACCAGACGTTGACGTTCGGGGCGTAGCGCATGGCGTTACCGGTGGCGTGGGAGAGCAGGTTCGGCACCGACTTCGGGCTGAGGAACGGTGCGACCGCGACGACCCGCTGGACACCGGCGTTGTGCTCGGCCGCCCACAGCGCCAGGGTCGCGCCGCCGGAGAGGCCACCGAGGACGGTGCGCTTGTCGAGCCCGAGCGCGATCGCCGTCGTCCGCATGCCGAAGTCGGCGAGCTGCTGGCCGTCGACCGACTGCGGCTCCGCGCTGCTGTTGGCGACGCCGTGCTCCGGCCAGCGCGGGACAAGGACGCGGTACCCGGCCTCCGCGAGCTTGGTGGCCAGCGCGGCGAACTGGTTCGGGCAGCTGGTGTACGCGTGGTACAGCAGGACGATCCCCTGCTGAGGGACGGTCGGCCGGACGTCCCGCGACCGACACTCGGGGAGGACGCTGGGGTCGGCGGTGTCCTTGGCGACGAGGTCGGCATAGCTCGCCTCGGCCTGCTCGGTCGTGAGCGCGCCGGGGCTGGTCGCGACCGGGGGGTTGTACGGCAGCAAGGTGAGGCCCACAGCGATGGCGGCGACGACCAGGGCCACGGTGACGACGATGGACAGCGTCCGGCGACGCCAGCGGGGTCCGCTGGGGCCGGTCCGTTCCGTCACCTAGCGATCGTATGCATCTACCCCGCGTCTCGCCCGGGACCGTCTCACTGCCGCGACTGACGCAGATCGTGGGAACAAGTTGCTCCTCTGGGGTCTGCTCGTCACCACGATCGGCGTCCGACCGGACATCCCGGAAGCCGACAGCGATGCGGAGCGTCATCCCAGCCGCGGCCTTGGAGGACCGCGCCCATCTCGCCGGCCAGCTCACACGGCGTGCCGGCCACGTCCGGCCAGAAGGCGCGCAAGGTCAGCCATCCGCCGGTTGCGCTCCGGCGATCGCGGCGGCCGTCGAGGATCCGGCCGACTCCCTCGTGCCCGAGTCGGCCGTCCAGCTCGACGAGGACGCGCTGGGCCTGGTACGCGACGTCGTGGAGGCGGGTGACGCCGATCACCGTCGGAAGCTGACGCCGCCCGCGCGGCAGGCCGTGGGCGCGCTCGACGTCGCGGACGTAGCGCACCTCCATGGCGCTCTCCGCTCCATCGGCGACGTCGCCCAGGACGTCGGTGAGCAGCTGGCGTCGCCGGTGGCGGGCCCGGTTGGCCAGCCGAGCGCGAAGCGTGGACTCCGTGGTGATGCCGCGCTGGAACCCGCGTCCGAGGAGCGCCAGGACGTCATCTATCGACCCGCGCTCCGCAAGATCGAGGATCGTCTCCTCCGCGGTGGTCCGCCACGGCCAGTGCAGTGCGTCGACGCGCTGGTCGGCGTGGCGGCTGCGGTAGACCCGGATGCCCGGGCCAGGACGAATGTGGATTTGCGCCGTCACCACCAGCTCGACCGGGTTCGGCGGCTGCCGCACCAGACCGTGGGCGAAGCCAGCGGTGCCGAACGCCCAGGCCGCCCCCGAGCCGACGGTCAAGAGCGCCGACGTGGCATCGAGCCACCAGCCCTCGCGCCCGGGAACGGTCAGGTACACGCCGTGTCGAACCGTGAGCCAGCGGCCGGTCGCGAGCCGATGGCGGATCGCTCGCTCAGTGATGCCGGCGGCGAGGCACTGGGCTCTGGTGACGAGCCCACGCTGCTGCTCGACGACGTCACGCCACGAGTCGAGGTCGGTCGGCGTGGGCGGCCCGCCCAGCACCGGTCCGAACACGTCCCACCCCACGCGGCCAGCATCGCCGCCCAGCGAACGACGACCCCTCGCTCATCCACAGGCTCCCGGCTTCCAACGAGATCGTGGGAACAAGTTGCTCCCAGGGGGGCAACTTGTTCCCACGATCTTCTTCAAAGCCAGGGCGGGGCCGTCAGGGGTGGGTGCGGAAGCCGCGGCCGGTCTTACGGCCGAGGTAGCCCGCGGTCACGAGGTGCTCGAGGAGGGGCGCCGGCGCATACCCGCGCTCGCGGAACTCGAGGTAGAGCTCGCGCTGGATCGCCAGCGACACGTCGAGTCCGACGACGTCGAGCAGCTCGAACGGGCCCATCGGGTACCCGCACCCCGTCCGCATCGCCGTGTCGATGTCGTCCGCAGTGGCGTAGTGCGCCTCGAGCATCCGCACGGCGTCGTTGAGGTACGGGAACAGCAGCGCGTTGACGATGAACCCCGACCGGTCCGCGCACGACACCGGGTGCTTCCCGAGCTCGCGACACAGCGCCACCACGGTCGCCGACACATCCGAAGCCGTGGACACCGTCGAGACGACCTCGACGAGTCGCATCAGCGCGGCCGGGTTGAAGAAGTGCATCCCCACGACGTCCTGCGGCCGCGACGTGACGGCGGCCAGGTCGATGACCGGCAGCGACGAGGTCGTGGTCGCGAGGATCGCGCCTGGCCGGCAGACCTTGTCGAGCGTCCGGAACAGCTCCTGCTTCGCGCCCAGCTCCTCGACCACCGCCTCGACGACGAGGTCGACGTCGGCCAGGTCGTCGACCGATGCAGACGCTCGAACGCGCTCGGCGGCAGCGGTGGCTTCGGTATGCGTCAGCCGCCCCTTCTCGACGGCACGCGCCATTGAGCGGGTCACCGCCGCAACGACGGCCGCCGCCTTCTCTGGTGACCGCGCCACGACAGTGACGGGGTACCCCGCCTTGGCGAGCACCTCGACGATGCCGGTCGCCATGGTCCCGGAGCCGACGACGCCGACCTGGGACACCGAGCGAACCTGGCCACCCGCCGTCGAACCCGCCGGCGTGAGCGAGTCCGGCACCACCTCCGAGGAGCCTGGCGCCGCATACGTGTAGAAACCCCGTCCCGACTTCCGGCCGCGGAGCCCGGCGGACACCATCTGCTTGATGATCGGGCTCGGCGCGTGGAGCCGGTCGCGGCCCTGGCGGTACATCGTGTCGAGGATCTCGTATGCGGTGTCGAGCCCGATGAGGTCCATGAGCGCGAGCGGTCCCATCGGCAGGCCGCAGCCCAGCCGCATCGCGGCATCGATGTCCTCCCGCGAGGCGTACCGCGTCTCGTACATCGACACCGCGTGGTTGAGGTACCCGAACAGCAGCGCGTTGGCGATGAACCCAGCCTTGTCGCCGACGACGACCGGCTGCTTTCCCAGTCGGCGGGCCAGCTCGACGACGTCGTCGGCCACGCCCTCGTCCGTGACGACCGTGCGAATGACCTCGACGAACGACAGCACCGGGGCCGGGTTGAAGAAGTGCAGGCCCACGACCCGGCGCGGGTTGGCCGTGGCCACAGCGATCTCGGTCACCGACAGAGACGAGGTGTTCGTGGCGAGGACCGCCTCCGGCCCGACGATCCGGTCGAGCGCGGCGAAGATCTCGCGCTTGAGGTCCAGATGCTCGGGTACCGCCTCGACGACGAGCCCGCACCCCGCAAGGGCGTCCAGCGACGTCGCATACCGGACCCGTGCGTGCAACGCCGTGGCGTCCTCCGCCGTGAGCTTGCCCCGGGTCACGGCTCGCGCGGTGGAGTGCTCCAGGGCCTCGCGTCCGCGCGCGACGCCCGCCTCGTCGACCTCGACGGCAACGACCTTCAGGCCGCTGCGCGCCGCCACCTCGGCGATGCCGGCGCCCATCGTGCCGAGTCCCACGACGCCCACGCTGGCGAACTCTCGAGCCATGCCTCAGGGTGGCAGCCGAGGCTACTCGTCGGTAGGTACGGGGAACGCGACGGTCGTCACACTGGGGCTGGACCACGCGCAGGGGTTCGGGTGACGATGGTCACGTGCCCCGAACCGGCCTGCGTCCAGCCCGCGTCTTCCGGCGGCGGCGCCGCGTGGCGGTGCCGACCCAGATCGGCGGCGACCCCGATCGCGGCCCTGAGGAGGGTGGCGGCCTGGCCGGTGTCCGCGAGCCGCGCCGGCCCAGTCCCGCGCCACCAAGCATGAGCGCCGCGCTCCCGCTGCCCGAAGACGAGAGCGTCCGCTGAGCGTCGCTACTCTTCTGCGGTGCGTCTCGTCATCGCCCGGTGCAGCGTCGACTACGACGGGCGACTGACCGCACACCTCCCCCTCGCGACCCGCCTGCTCGTGGTCAAGGCCGACGGCTCCGTGCTGGTGCACAGTGACGGCGGCTCCTACAAGCCGCTCAACTGGATGTCGCCGCCGTGCGCCATGGCCGAGGTCGCGCCCACACCGGACGAGGCGGCAGAGGGGGTCACCGGCGTCTGGGTCGTGCAGCACGCCAAGTCCGAGGACCGGCTTCGGGTATGCCTGCACGAGGTTCTCCACGACTCGAACCACGAGCTCGGTGTCGACCCCGGGCTGGTCAAGGACGGCGTCGAAGCCCACCTCCAGAAGCTCCTGGCCGAGCACATCCACACGTTGGGACACGGCTGGAGCCTGGTCCGGCGCGAGCACATGACCGCGATCGGGCCGGTCGACATCCTGGCCCGCGACCACGACCGGCAGCACGTCGCGATCGAGATCAAGCGGCGCGGCGAGATCGACGGCGTGGAGCAGCTGACGCGGTACCTCGAGCTGATGAACCGCGACCCGCACCTGGCCCCGGTCGTCGGAGTCTTCGCTGCGCAGGAGATCAAGCCGCAGGCTCGAGTTCTGGCCGAGGACAGGGGAATTCGCTGCGTCGTCCTCGACTACGACGCGCTCCGCGGGATCGACGACGTCGAGGCCCGACTCTTCTAGGGTCGGCTCAAAGACCCAGCGGAGAAACCGCGAGCACACCGAAGCCGGCGATCCGCTCTCGGTCTAGCCGGCTTCCTCGTCGGCCGCACCCGGCGAACCGACATCGGCGTCCGGCTCCTCCCAGCGTCGACCCGGCCAGGGTCCGACCAGCCGCCAGCCGTCGGAGTCGACCTCCACCTCGGCAAC
>DASTNV010000003.1:0-5102 GCA_035762725.1 Lapillicoccus sp.
CGGAATTCCGACCGCTCCACTCCTAATAACCGCTCCACTCCTAATAGGTGCGAAACCGGGGGGTCAGGCGTTGGGGCGCCGACCGTGGTTCGCCGAGTTGCTCTTGCGGCTGCGCCGCTTCCGGGACCGCTTGCTCATAAGGGCTCCTTTCGGGTCTGGACTCGCCGCCCAGTCTCCCACAGCGCGTGACGGCCACCCGACGTGCCGGTTCGCGACGCATACCACGAACACCCTGTGGCGGCTGCCCGCCAACTGGTTCAAATCTTGGTAAAGACGGTCATTCCCACGGGGTCCTCCGGCGCTTTGCGACGCCCCGTTGTGTGACCCTGATGGGTGCACGTGTCGTGCAACGCCGCAGGTCAGCGGCGTGTCCCCGTCAGGTCGCGAGCCCCGAGCGGCCGGAAGGAATGCCCCCTGTCATGAAGACGATCTCCAAGGTTCTCGAGTCCATGCTGTCAAAGCCGGCCACCCGCACCTGGGACATCCAGACCCCGGCCCTGAAGCCGCAGGTCGGCCCGACGCAGGGGTGGAGTTGGGGGCCGTGATCGAACGGTAGCCGTACCGTAGGAGCATGACGGAGCGGGAACCCGCGCGAGCGCCGACGTGGTCGCGCGGGGTCCGTCTGTACATCTTTGCCGTCATCGCCATCGCGGTGGCCGCCCTTGCCGTCGCCTGGCTCAACGTCCAGCCTCCCTTCGATGTCGTCGCCCTCGTCACGCTGCTCGCCCTCGGGCTCCTGAGCGGCAGCGCCGGCGAGACGAACCTGCGCGGGAAGGTCAACTTCTCCTTCCTCTACATCGTCATGATCGCGAGCATCGCGCTCGTCGGCCCGTTCGGTTGCGGTGTCGTGGGTGCGGTCTCGATGGGGTTCGAAGGGGGCCGTCGCCCCCTGCTGGCGCGGCTCTTCAACGCCGGGATGACCGCCATCTACGGCGTGGTCGGGGGCGCGGTCTACCTCGCTCTCGGCGGCGCCCGAAACCTCGATGACGTCTCCGGCGCCGGTGACCTGTTGCTCCAGGTGGGCCTGCCGCTCATCGCCGCCGACGTCGCTCAGATGCTCGTCAACGCGGTGCTCCTGGCGGGCGTCGTCCGGCTGAGCGACGGCGTGCCGATGCGGCGGTTCATCGTCTCGATCGTCACGAGCTCGGGTCCGGCGTACCTCGGCTACGGCATCATCGGCTTCCTGCTCGTCATCCTCTGGGTGCCGGCCGACGTCGGCCCGTTCAGCGCGGTGCTCATCCTCGCCCCGCTCTTCGTCGCGCGCTGGGCATTCGTCCAGTTCGGTGAGGAGCAGCGAGCCCACGAGCGGACCCTCAGCGCGCTGGTCACCGCGGTGGAGACCAAGGACCCGTACTCCGTCGGGCACAGCGCCCGGGTCGCCCAGCTCACCGAGTGGATGTCGGAGCCGCTGGGCATGGGGACGCAGGAGGTCCAGGATCTCCGGTTCGCGGCGATGCTCCACGATGTCGGCAAGGTCGGCGTGCCGACCCGGATCCTTCGGCGGCCGCAGACCCTGACCTCCGCCGACCTCGAGCTGCTCACCCGGCACTCTGCGCTCGGTGTCGCGCTGGTCCGCGACATCGAGTTCCTCAACGGCTCGCTGGCGGGAATTCGGCACCACCACGAACGGTGGGATGGGCTGGGCTACCCAGCGAGCCTGGCCGGTGACGAGATCCCACTCATCTCGCGCGTCATCGCCGTCGCCGACGCCTTCGACGCCTTGACGACCGACCGGGCCGAGCGGCCGGCCCTGTCACCGGCCCAGGCGCTCAAGCAGATCGAGCAACGCCGCGGCCGCCAGTTCGACCCCCAGGTGGTTGCGGCCCTGGCCACCGTGCTCGAACGGCACGAGTGGGCCGTGACGACGGCCGACGAGGACGAGCTGGACCGCAGCCGCGGCTACCTCGACCACGACGACCCCATCGCCTGGGAGCGGGTCTGGACCACTTCGCCGCCAGCGCCGAACGGCTCGGCTCCGGTCTCAGCGCCCCACGAATCCCCCGAGCACCACGAACCTCCGGCGGCCACGGGCATACCGGAGAACCGGTCCGTCGAGCAGGTGCGGTCGCCGTGACCCCGAACCTTCGTGACCTCCCGAGCACCCTGCGGCTGCATCGAGTCCTGCCGGTCGTCAGCGTGGCCGTGGCGGTCGGCGCCGTCGCGGCCGCGGTCGCCAGTCCACGGCTGCCCGTGCAGGACTGGGCGATCCTCGCCGTCTTCGCCGTGGTCATCGCGGTGGGGGAGGTGAACCGGATCGTCCTGCCCGGCGGCCGGGAGACCGCCCCGATGTCGCTGGCCGCCGGCTACGCGCTGGCCATGACGTGGGACGTCGGCGTCGACTACCAGGTCTCCTTCCTCGCCGGCGTGGTCGTCGCCACCACGTCGGTCGGTATGCTCGCCGGCGCTGTTCCCGCGCTGCTGCGGCGCTCGCCGGTGCGGGCGGACGACCTTGCTGCCCGGTTCCTCTCGGTCGCCGTCGCCGCGTTGCTCTTCCGGCACGTGGTCGTCTGGAACGGACAGCCGCTGCTCACCCTGCAGGACTCCTGGCTGACCACCCGGTGGGTGACGGCGCTGGCCATGGTCCTCGTCTCGGGGATCGCGCTGTTCGTCCAGAGCGTCTGCGTGGCCATGTCGACGGCGTCCCGCGACCACCGTCCGTTCTGGCGGCTGCTGGTCGACGAGGTCCGCCAAGGCGCCGGCCTGGGCGCCGCCCTTGCCGCGTCCGGCACCCTGATCGCCCTCGCCGAGCGACCGATGGGGATCGTCGCACTTCCCGTCTTTCTCGCCCCGCTGGTCCTGACGCAGTTCGCCATCCGCCGGTTCGCCGGCATCCGCGAGACCTACGGCCAGACCATCCGGGCGTTGTCCCGGTTGACGGAGATCGGTGGCTACACCCGCCGCGACCACCCCGCCCGGGTCGCCGCGCTCAGCGTGGCGATGGGCCGTGACCTCGGCCTGTCCGACCGCGACACCCTCGACCTCGAGTACGCCGCGCTCCTGCACGACATCGGGCAGGTCGCGCTCCGCGAGCCCATCCCTGGCGGCGCAACGATGATGGCCGCTCCCGCCGACCAGGACCGGATCGCCCGCGACGGTGCCGGCATCGTCCGCAAGACCAACGTGCTGGACCACGTGGCGGTCATCCTCGAGTCGCAGGCCAAGCCGTACCGGCACGTCCGAGAGCTCGGAGAGGACCTGCCGCTGGCCAGCCGGATCATCAAGGTGGCCAACGCCTACGACGACCTCGTCGGCGAGGCCCGGACGAGGCGGGCGCGCAAGCAGGCGGCCGCGATCGAGCGGATCCACCTCGGCCTGGGCTACGAGTACGACCCGCGCGTCGTCGAAGCGCTGATCCGCGTCCTCGACCGGCGCGCCGCGGTGGTCGTCCCGAGCTGAGGCCCGCAGACCCGACGCCGCCCGACAATGGCGTCCATGGAGTCTGCCTGGGTCCTCGACGAGGACGACGCCCTCGACCTGCTCGCCTTCCTCGTGACCGCCGCCCGAACCCAGGTCGACGAGGCTCGCGAGTACGGCCCGATGCGCCTGCTCATGGCCGCGCACCGGCTGGCCGACGCGATGGTCGCGCGCAGCTCGGCGCCGACCGCTGCCCTCATCGCGGAGGACCTGCCCCGTATGCCGGCGCTCGCCGTCCCGCGCGGCGACGGCTCCGAGGACTACGTCGCCCGGCTCGACGCGCTCTGTGCTGCCGTCGGACGGCTCCTCGCGGATCGGTATGCGCCGGAAGGGGACCGCGCATGACCAACCCGGTGCTCGAGGCGATCCGCACCCGGCGGGTCGTTCGGGCGGTCACCGACAAGCCCCTCACACGCGAGCCGCTCGAGGCGATCCTCGAAGCCGCCCGGTGGGCGCCCACCGCGGGCAACCGGCACCTGCAGCGGTACGTCGTCGTCGAGCACCCGGGGACGTTGCGGGCCCTGCGGATGGTCGCGCCCGGCATGGAGCAGCGACCGACGACGGTCGTCGCGATCTGCGTCGACTGGGGCGCGGTCGCCGCATACGGCTTCCCGCCGCACGTCACCGGGCCCTACCTCGACGTCGGCACCGCGATGGCGACGATGCTCCTCGCGGCCCATTCGCTGGGCGTGGGCGCCTCGCCGGTGAGCTCGTTCAGCCGGGCCGCAGCCGGGGCCGTCCTGCGGCTGCCCGACGGCTGGCGGGCCGAGGTCCTGCTCTGTCTCGGGCACCCGGCGCCGGTTCAGCCGCCACCGTTCGCGCGCACCCCGCGACTGACCTGGCGGGACCTGACGACCTGGGTTCCCGCAGTCGGGGTCCCCACGACGTATCGGAGCGAAGCGTAGAACGTCGCGGGGGACTTAGATGAGGCCGCGGCTGCGGAGGTTGTCGATGATCCGCGGCAGCGCGTCGACGTCGGCCTGGAACGACATGTGCATGAGGACGACGTACCCGGGGCGCGCCTGGCTGGTGACGAGGTTGTAAATCGCGTTGGCCGAGTTGCCCTTCCAGTCCAACGTGTCGATGTTCCACCCGCAGATCGAGTAGCCCTTGCTCTTGACGATCGCCCGGCTGGTCGCGTCGCTGGCGCCGTACGGGAACCGGAACACCTTGGTGGGGTGATAGCCGAGATCGACCTGCCGGTTGAGCTCGGCGGTGCCGAGCGACGCATACATCTGCGGGTGCGAGTAGGTGTGGTTGCCGAGCATCTGCCCGCTGGCGAGGAGCCGCTGGATCATCGCGCCGTTGGCGTTGGCCCACTGGCCGGTGGGGAACCAGCGCGCCTTGATGCCGTAGCGGTCGAGGATCGACAGGATCGCGCCGGCCTTCGGGCCGCCGTCGTCGAAGGTCAGCAGGACCTTGCCCGGGTTCGGGTTGCCGCAGCCCGAGACGGCGGTCCCTGTCACCGGCGCCGGTGGCGCGGGGGCTGGCTTGGGGGCGGGAGCCTTTGTCGTCGGCTTCGGCGACGGCTTCGGCGACGGCTTCGGCGACGGCCTCGGGGTCGCCTTCGTCGCCGTCGGGGACGGCTTCGGCGGCGGCGGGACGCTCGACACGGAGAGCGTCTCCGGAACGCGGGTGATGGTCAGGGGCGGCGCGGTCACCGTGCCGGTGGCCTCGGGGACGGTCGA
>DASTNV010000004.1:0-10202 GCA_035762725.1 Lapillicoccus sp.
GCCTGTCCCGTCGCCGACCTCTGCGCGTGGAACCAGGCCGGCCGACCCGCATACACCGGACCGGTCCGCCGCGGGCAGGCGTGGGACGGGACTGACCGGCAGGCCCGGGGTGCCCTCCTCGGCGTCCTGCGCGCGGCGACCGACCCGGTCAGTGCGGCCGACCTCGCCCGCGCGTGGCCGGCTGACCAGCAACGGATGCGGTGCCTCGACTCGCTGGTCGCCGACGGTCTCGTCGAGCCGGTGGACGACGAGCGGTACCGCCTGCCGGCCTGAGGAGTCAGGGTCGGTCAGCCGGCGGCGTCAGCCCCAGCGCGTCCAGGACCCGGTCGAGCACCACCGCCTCCGTGCCCTCTCCGGACACCGTCACACCCGGCTCGTCGGGGCCGAGCGGCTCGAGGGTGGCCACCTGGCTGGGCAGCAACGAGGGCGGCATGTAGTGACCCTCGCGATGGTCCAGGCGGTCGGCGATGGTCGCCTGCGGCGAGGTGATGTGGCAGAACCGGACGGACGGCCGGTTCTCACGGAGCAGGTCGCGGTATACCCGCCGCAACGCCGAACAGGTGACGGCCGACGAGACGCCCGCGGCCTCCTGCTCGCTCATCCAGTCGCCGATGAGCCGGAGCCACGGCCATCGGTCCTCGTCCGTGAGGGGTATGCCGCTGTGCATCTTCTCGACGTTGGCCGCCGGGTGAAAGGAGTCGCCCTCCGCGAAGACCCAGTGCATGCTCGCGGCGATGCCCTTGGCGACGGTCGTCTTGCCCGAACCGGCGACGCCCATGACGATGACGATGTCGGGGTCCTGCCCGGTCCGGGAGGCCTCCATGGGCAGCCACCCTAGCCAGGTCTGGACGCCTACGCTGACGGGGTGAGCCGCTCTGCCGGGATCCCCGTTGACGCCGTCGCGTTCTACGCCGAGCTGGAGGCGAACAACACCAAGGACTGGTGGACGGCGAACAAGGACCGGTACGAGCGGTCGGTGCGCGAGCCGGTCGAGGCCCTCACCGCGGCGCTCGCCGACGAGTTCGGCGACGCGCGGATCTTCCGGCCGTACCGCGACGTGCGGTTCTCCGCGGACAAGACGCCGTACAAGACCGAGCAGGGCGCGATCGCCTCGGCGCCGGGCGGCGCCGGCTACTACCTCCGGATCGGTTCGGACGGCCTGGTCACCGGCGGCGGCTACATGCACGGGATGCCGGACCAGGTGGCCCGCTACCGCGCGGCCCTCGACGACGACGCGTCCGGTCAGGCTCTTGTCGGGATCGTGGACACGTTGCGGCGCAAGGGTTTTGAGATCGGCGGCGAGACCCTGGCCACGCGGCCGAAGGGCGTGGCGGCCGACCACCCTCGGCTGGAGCTGCTGCGACACAAGAGCCTCATCGCGTGGCGCGACCGAGGGACTCCGGTGTGGATGAGCACCGGGTCCGTGGTCCGCTACGTCCGCGACGACTGGCGGGCCATCCGTCCGGTCGTCGAGTGGATCGGCGAGTACGTCGGCGAGACGACGATGCCGATGCCGGAGCGCGGCCGGCGCCGCTGACCGTCAGATCTTCAGTGCGCGCTCCAGCGCGTGCCGCATGACGTCGCGGTCGGCCGCCACGCCGGTCCACAGCTCCATGTTCACGGCGGCCTGAGCCACCAGCATGCCCAGCCCGTCCAGGGTCCGGCAGCCGCGATCCTGCGCCTCGCGCAGGAGGCGGGTCTGCGGCGGGTTCGGGACGACGTCGGCAACGAGGTCGATGCCGGTGAGGGTGTCCAGGTCGAGGTCGACCATCCCCTCGACGTCGGGCGCCAGCCCGGCCTGCGTCCCGTTGACCAGGATGTCGGTGCCCTCGGGGACTGGCGCGGACGGCCGCAGCTCGACGGCGTCGGCGGACGCTGGGGTATGCGTGCGCACCAGGTCGGCGAGCGTCTCCGCCTCCGCGAGTCGCCGGGCCATGACCGTGACGTGCGCGGCCCCGGCGAGCGCCGTCTCCACGACGATGGCCCGCGCCGCGCCACCGGCGCCGAGGACGCATACCCGGGAATCGGCCGGTTCGCGCATCGTGCGCAGCGCGCTGACGAACCCCTGGCCGTCGGTGTTCTCCCCGGTCAGTACTCCGTCCCGGATCACCACGCAGTTGACCGCGCCGATGATCCGTGCCGACTCGGCCAGGCCGTCGAGGTGCTGGATCACGCTGACCTTGTGGGGAATCGAGCAGTTGAAGCCGGCCCAGCCCATCGCCCGGGCGCCGCGTACCGCGTCGGCCAGGCCGTCCGGCTGGACGTCGCAGTTGAGGTACCGCGCGTCGAGGCCGTGATGGTTGTAGGCGGCCTCCATGACCGCCACGGTGGGGTTGTCGGCGGCGGGGGTCGAGAACGACCCGGTCAGCTGGCTCACGAAGCTCATAGCGTCAACAGCATCCTCGTGTTGCCGAGAGTGTTGGGCTTGACGCGCTCGAGATCGAGGAACTCGGCCACGCCTTCGTCGTAGGACCGGAGCAGCTCGGCATACACCTCCGGCTCGACCGCCTGCCCGTCGATCGGCTGGAACCCGTGACGCCCGAAGAACGCCGTCTCGAAGGTGAGGCAGAAGACGCGCGAGACGCCCAGGTGACGCGCGTCGGCCAACAGCTTCTGGAGGAGCGCCGACCCGAGCCCCCGGCCCTTGTATGCGGGGAGCACGGCGATGGTCCGTACCTCGGCGAGGTCCTCCCACATGACGTGCAGGGCACCACAGCCGACGACTACGCCGTCGACCTCGACGACGCGGAACTCGTGCACCGTCTCGTAGTACTGGACCGCGTCCTTGGTGACGATCCGGCGCGTGGAGGTCATCGGCGTGACGATGTCGCGGATGGCGCGAACGTCCGGGGTGCGGGCGCGCCGCACCACGACCTGGGGGTCGGACATCAGCGACCGGTGAGGGCCTGGCGCAGCAGGTGGATGAGCGCGTCGAGCTGGACCGAGTCGCCCGAGCCGATCTCCTCGTCGCTACCGTCGAGGGCCCGAGCGGCCAGGCCCTGCTTGCTGTCGATGAGCTCGGCGATCCGACCGTCGATGGTCTGCGCGGCGAGGATCCGCCACGCCGTGACCGGCTCGTCCTGGCCGATCCGGTGCACCCGGTCGATCGCCTGCTGCTGCTCGGCGGCGGTCCAGGACAGCTCACCGAGGACGACGTTGGACGCCGCGTGCAGGTTGAGACCGACGCCGGCGGCCAGCAGTGAGCAGACCGCGACCGAGACGCTCGGGTCCTTCTGGAACGCGTCGATGGCCTGCTGGCGCTGGGTTCCCGTCTGGTCGCCGCGGATGGACACGGTCTTCAGCTCGGCCTCGGCGAGGATCCGCTCGGCGGTGTCCATCACGTCGATGTGCTTGGCGAAGAAGACGACCTTGCCCACGGAGCGGGCCAGCTGGGCGGTGTAGTCGGCCGCCAGCGGCGCCTTGGCCTGGCCGATCCGGCGGACCATGGTGAAGACGTTCTCGCCCTTCTCGCCGCTGGATTTCGACGACTCGAGCTCCTGCACACAGACGCGGCGCATGAGGTCCTCGTCGATCTCCACCGATGCCGCAGCCGAGACGGCGAGCACGCCGCCTTGGTCGTCGCCCTGCTCCGCCTCGCGGGCGGCCAACAGCCGGCGGTAGCTCGCCAGCAGCCGCTGGCCCAGCTCGCGCTCGGAGGCGCGGATGGACCGGGCCGCCTCGTCGTCGAGCTCGACCGGGATGTCGGCGATCCGCTTGTCGGGCAGGTCCTTGGCGACGTCGACCTTGCGGCGGCGCACGATCCCCATCTCGATGACGGCGTTCCGGGCCTCGGCGTAGAAGCCGCGGTCGGCCGGGGTCAGCCCGTTGGCCTCGAGCTTGCGCATCAGCCCCGGGGTGGGCTGGTCGCCCTTGACCCACCCGAGGAACCGCCAGATCGCGTTGAAGTCCTCGACGTCGTTGATCAGCGGGGTACCGGTGAGGGCCAGGAGCAGCGGGTCGCCACCCGGGGTGTTCTCCCGGATCTGCTGTGAGAGCGCCAGGACGTGCTGCGAGCGCTGTGACGTGAGGTTCTTGATGAAGTGCGCCTCGTCGACGACCATCGAGCGGAACCCGAACGTCGACAGCCACGACAGGTGCCGGTCGAGGACCGTGTAGTTGACGACGAAGACGTCGGCGAAGGCGTCCACGTCCACCCCGTCGCCGTGGATCACGGTGACCCGGCGGTGCGGCGTCCAGCGCTCGACCTCGCGGGCCCAGTTGATCTTCACGACGTTGGGGACGACGGCGAGCATCGGGTAGGCGTTCGCGACCGACGCGGCGATGACCGACTGAGCCGTCTTGCCGAGACCGGGCTCGTCGGCGAGGAGGAAGGTCCGGTGGCCCTCGCGGACCGACTCGATCATCCGGATCTGGTGCGGCATCAGCTCGAACCCGGGCGGCGAGTACCGGTCGATCGACGGCAGCGGCGGCAGCGTCATCGAGGCCTTGCCACCGCCGGCGCCCTGCTCGAAGGCGCGGTACAGCGGGTCCATGAGGTCCCACCGGGCCAGCAGGCCGGGCCGGTACTCGTCGTCGCGCAGGTGGCTGAGGTCCGGGGCCAGGAACGGGTTGGCACGGACCCGAGACGGGACCGAGGCAGGGACGACCTGCTTGGCGGCCAGCTCGGCCGAGACGGTCGGGGTCCGCGGCGGCGCGCTCGAGGCGATGGCCATCTCCTCGGCGGAGACCTCGGCGCCGGACTCGAGCAGCCACTCGAGGCGCATCCGCTGCGCGGCCGGACCGGGCGTTGCGTTGCCGTCCAGCAGCCTCAGCAGGCTGGTGTCGTGGGCCGCGGTCTTGGCGAGGATGGTCGCGACGCCGTCGAGCCGCTTGAGCAGCTCGGTGCGGGCCGCCGCCGTGATCGTCGTGTCGGACTTGATCCGGGCCCGCTCCTCGCGGACCAGGAGGGCGATGACCTGGAACTTGGTCCGCTTGGCCGGGCCGACCTTGCCCTCCATCGACTTGGCCTCGACCTCACGGACCCGCCGGGCGAGGATCGGGATGATCGGGGCGGGGTCGTCGCCGGAACGCTGACGGTTGCCGCCCTGATGGGAGGTCGCGCCGTTCGGCAAGCCGTTCTCCCCGGAGCGGCTGCCGTTGGTCGAGGCCGCGCCGTTGCCCGGCGCGGCCTGAGTCGACGGCGCGGACGTGCGGCGGGACGACCGACGGCGGTCGGTGGTCGGCATACTCCTCCTGCTTCGGTGGACCTGTTCCGATGGCTCGGTGACCACCTCGGGGCGCCACTCGGGCGAGGGGCTCGCGACGTCTGCGGACGCATCGGCCGGGCGGTTCCCGGTCACCGGTGCGTGGGCTTCAGCCGGAGGTGGTCGGCGCGGCCGCGGCAGATGCGTGCAGGAGCATGGGGCGGCGCGCTCAGGTACAGCGTACGACGTCCGGCGGGCAGATGTGCACCCGGCCGGCCGTCGGGTAGGTTCGGCGACCATGTCGTTACCTGCGGCCCGACTTGGGGCGGTCGCACTGGCCGGGGCGGTCCTCGCGTCCGGCCTGGTCGCGTGCAGCGCACCGGCTCCGCCGACGGTTCAAACGGTCGACGCGCCGACCTCCTCGACAACGCCGTCCGCGACGCCCGAGGCGAGCACGTCGCCGCCCGCGATGACCACCTCGACCACCTCGGCCACCACGGCTCCGGGGGGCACCCCGTCGCCCACGCCGCCGTCACGGAGCACCGCGAGAACGGCCCCCACGCCGACCCCTAAGAAGACCCCCACGCCGGCGCCCCAGCCCGCCGCTCCGACCACGCCCCCGCAGACCGGCACCGACGCCTACGAGAGCCAGGTGCTGGCCCTCGTCAACGCGGAGCGGACCGCCGCCGGCCTGCGCCCGCTCGCGGCGCAGCCCTGTCCGGACGGGTTCGCCGAGCCGTGGTCGCCGCGGATGGCGGCGGCCGGCAGCCTCAGCCACCAGTCGCTGGGGCCGATCCTCACCCGGTGTGACGCCCGGACGGCCGCGGAGAACGTCGGGATGAACAGCTCCCAGTCCCCGATCAGCATGGTCGCGGCGTTCATGGGGTCGCCACCGCACCGGGCCAACATCCTCAACCCCGCCTACACCGGCATCGGGATCGGCGCCTACCGCGACGCCCGCGGCGTCTGGTGGCTGACCCAGGACTTCGTGGGCTGACGACGCATACCCGGGTATGCGAAGAGGCCGCCTTCCCGAGGAAGGCGGCCTCTCGCATACCGACCGGGCTCAGGCCGAGGCGGCTCCGGTGGAGTCCTGCGGTCCAGAGCCGACCGTGGTGTCGACCGGCGGGGTGTCGGGGATCTCCGGGAGGGTCTCCTCGCGCTTGCTGCCGGCGAAGGTGAACGTGGCGTCCTTCCAGCCCTCGTCCGCCGACGACCACGGAGTGTCGACGAGGACGAACTCGCCGGACTTCAGCTCGCCGTAGAGGATCTTCTCCGAAAGGGCGTCCTCGATCTCGCGCTGGATGGTCCGGCGTAGCGGCCGGGCACCGAGCACGGGGTCGTAGCCCTTCTTCGCGAGCAGGTCCTTCGCCGCCACCGTCAGCTCGATCCCCATGTCCTTGTCCTTGAGCCGGACGTCGAGCTTGGCGATCTCGAGGTCGACGATCGCGACGATCTCGTTCCGGGTCAGCTGCGGGAAGACGATGGTGTCGTCCACGCGGTTGAGGAACTCGGGCCGGAAGTGCTGCTTCAGCTCGTCGATGACCTTGGACTTCATCCGGTCGTACTCGCTGCGCGTGTCCGGACCGGCGGTGAAGCCGAGGCTGCCCTTGGTGATGTCCCTCGTGCCGAGGTTGGTCGTCATGATGATGACCGTGTTCTTGAAGTCGACGACCCGACCCTGGGAGTCGGTCAGCCGGCCGTCCTCGAGCACCTGCAGGAGGGTGTTGAAGATCTCCGGGTGGGCCTTCTCGACCTCGTCGAAGAGGACGACGGAGAACGGACGACGGCGGACCTTCTCGGTGAGCTGGCCGCCCTCCTCGTACCCGACATAGCCGGGCGGGGAGCCGAACAGCCGCGAGACGGTGTGCTTCTCGGAGTACTCCGACATGTCGAGCTGGATGAGGCTGTCCTCGTCACCGAAGAGGAACTCCGCCAGCGTCTTGGCCAGCTCGGTCTTCCCGACACCGGTGGGCCCGGCGAAGATGAACGAGCCACCCGGACGACGCGGGTCCTTCAGACCGGCGCGTGTGCGGCGGATCGCCTGGGACAGCGCCTTGATGGCGTCGTCCATGCCGACGATGCGCTTGTGCAGCTCCTGCTCCATGTTGAGCAGCCGGCTGGACTCCTCCTCGGTCAGCTTGAACACCGGGATGCCGGTGCTGGCCGCCAGGACCTCGGCGATCAGCTCCTCGTCGACCTCGGCCACGACGTCCATGTCGCCGCTCTTCCACTGCTGCTCGCGCTCGGCGCGCTGCTGGGTGAGCCGCTTCTCGTCGTCGCGCAGGCCGGCCGCCTTCTCGAAGTCCTGGCCGTCGATGGCGGCCTCCTTCTGGCGACGGACGACCGAGATCTTCTCGTCGTACTCCCGCAGGTCCGGCGGTGCCGTCATCCGACGGATGCGCAGTCGCGCCCCGGCTTCGTCGATGAGGTCGATCGCCTTGTCCGGGAGGAACCGGTCGTTGATGTAACGGTCGGCCAGGCTGGCCGCGCTCACCAGCGCCGCGTCGGTGATGGACACCCGGTGGTGCGCCTCGTAGCGGTCGCGCAGACCCTTGAGGATCTCGATCGTGTGCGACAGCGTCGGCTCCTGGACCTGGATCGGCTGGAACCGGCGCTCGAGGGCGGAGTCCTTCTCGATGTGCTTGCGGTACTCGTCGAGGGTGGTCGCCCCGATGGTCTGCAGCTCGCCGCGGGCCAGCATCGGCTTGAGGATGCTCGCCGCGTCGATGGCGCCCTCGGCGGCACCCGCACCGACGAGGGTGTGGATCTCGTCGATGAAGATGATGATGTCGCCGCGGGTGCGGATCTCCTTGAGGACCTTCTTCAGCCGCTCCTCGAAGTCACCGCGGTAGCGGCTGCCGGCGACGAGCGCGCCGAGGTCGAGGGTGTAGAGCTGCTTGTCCTTGAGCGTCTCGGGGACCGTGCCGCGGACGATGTCCTGGGCCAGGCCCTCGACGACCGCCGTCTTGCCGACGCCGGGCTCGCCGATGAGGACGGGGTTGTTCTTGGTCCGGCGCGACAGGACCTGCATGACGCGCTCGATCTCCTTCTCGCGCCCGATGACCGGGTCGAGCTTGCCCTCGCGCGCCGCCTGGGTGAGGTTGCGGCCGAACTGGTCGAGGACGAGAGAGCCCGCGGGGGTGCCCTCGGCCTGTCCCTGGGCCTGGCCGACGCCGGCGCCGGCCTTCTCACCCTGGCCGCCCTGGTACCCCGCGAGCAGCTGGATGACCTGCTGGCGCACCTTGTTGAGGTCGGCGCCGAGCTTGACGAGGACCTGGGCGGCGACGCCCTCGCCCTCGCGGATGAGGCCGAGCAGGATGTGCTCGGTCCCGATGTATGTGTGCCCGAGCTGGAGGCCCTCACGAAGTGAGTACTCGAGGACCTTCTTCGCACGCGGCGTGAAGGGGATGTGACCGGTCGGAGCCTGCTGGCCCTGGCCGATGATCTCCTGCACCTGTTCGCGCACGGCGACGAGAGAGATGTCGAGGTTCTCGAGCGCCTTCGCGGCGAGACCTTCGCCCTCGTGGATGAGCCCCAGCAGGATGTGCTCGGTACCGATGTAGTTGTGGTTCAGCATCCGCGCCTCTTCCTGCGCGAGCACAACCACCCGTCGGGCCCGATCTGTGAACCGTTCGAACATCGCCAAAGCTCCCTACCTTTGTCGGCTTCTCACATCTGCCGATACGTCTCGTAAGACCTCTCGATGGTATGCGAGTCACCTGTCAGTGCCCCTCGGCTTCCGCCTGTCGGTCCGGGTGGCGATGGGAGCAACGCCTCGGTACGCGGCCCTGTTCCCGTCCTTGAGCCGGGTCGGCTCACGTTCGCCGTCGGCGAAACCGGGGTTTGATCACCCCCGGTCCTGCGGGACGGCCCGCCGAAAGACCGGGAACGCGTTGAACCCGCCGCTGGCGTCCACGCCCGCGGTCCAGTGGTCGAGGGTCCAGCCGACCGACTCCACCGTGTCGAGGCTTTCCATCCAGCCGTCCAGCGCCCCCACCGCCGGCGGGTTCCAGACGCTGGTCTTGAACCGCGCGATGAACGTCGGCCGGCCCTGCTGGTATGCCGCGAGGGCCTGCTCGCGCAGCTGGCGGAGGTCGGACTCCTGACTCATCGCCCGACTCTAGGCCGACGCATGAGCCTCAACGGATGTGGGCCTGGACGGGCGGGATTCCGACCGTCCAGGCCCGGACTCACTGACCCGGTGGTGTGGGTGTGAGGACGAAGTAGCCGAGCTCGCGGTGGCTGGCGCGTCGCTCGTAGACGACGTAGCCGGGGTAGATCCGCAAGGCTGCGGCCCGGACCGCCTCGCGTTCCGCGCCGTGGACGCGGCGGGCGACGACCTGGGTGGCGATCCCGTCGACCTCGAGGACGGCGTTCGGATGTGCGAGCAGGTTGTAGTACCAACCGGGGTGCCGCTCCTGACCGAAGCTCGACGCCACCAGGCCCCAGCCGCCGGTGACCTCGAAGGCGAGTACGGGGACCGTTCGCTTCCGGCCGGTTCGCGCTCCCGTGGTCGTCAGCATCGCCGTGGGAATGCCGACCAACGACTGCGCCGCCGTCACCCGGTGTCCGGAGACTCGATGCACGAACCCGTCGACGTGGTGAAGGGTCCGGCGCAGCACCCACGAACCGGGAGCGGAGGCGCCGATGCGGCGCAGCAGTCGCTGCAGCCCGGTGGCCTCGTCGTAGGCGCGGACGGCCACCCATCCAGAGTAGGACCGACGTCGAGGTCAGCGGCGGCGCTGGCAGCGGCCGCACCAGAATAGGTTGCGGCCGGCCACGACCTGCGTACGGATGCGCGACCCGCATACCCGGCACGGCTCCCCGGCTCGCCGGTAGACCCAGAACCGGCGTTCCATCCCGCCGTCATCGCCCTCGTCATCAAGGTCGGCGTCCCGAACCACGTCCTCCACCACCCCGGACTCCGCAGCGACCTCCGCTACGACCCCCGCCGGACCTCGCCCGAGCCACCGAGCGGAGTCGGTCCACGTCGAGGTCAGCTCCGGCACTGCACCGTCCGCGACCAGACGCTCGGCCTCCTCGATCTGATCGTCC
>DASTNV010000005.1:0-6189 GCA_035762725.1 Lapillicoccus sp.
GTGATGACCGACGGCTACGAGAACGCCAGCCGAGAATGGTCGCACCAGGCCATCAAGGCCCTCGTCGACCAGCAGACCGAGACCTACGGCTGGCAGTTCCTCTACATGGGCGCCGACCAGGACGCCATCGAGGTCGGCCAGAACCTCGGGATCGCCGCGGGTCACGCGATGACCTGGACCCGCGGGTCGGCCAAGGCCGCCATGTATGCCACGTCGGCGATGGTTTCCGACCTGCGCCGAGCCCGGGCGGCCAACCCCGCGGCGGCGATGCGGGCCTACACCGACGAGGAGCGTGCCGAGGCGACCGCCGAGTGAGGGTGGCCCCACCTAAAGTGAGGGGGTGACCGCGTCGCTGCCCGACAAGGCCGCGGACACCAGCGCCGAGCAGCCGTGGCCGGTCCGGGTTCTCAGCCTCAAGATCCTCGAGTACGTCGAGAAGATGCCGCAGCTCTGGGTCGAGGGCCAGGTCGTCCAGGTCAACGTCCGGGGTTCGACCGCATACCTCACCCTGCGCGACCCCGACGTCGACATGTCGCTGTCCGCCACCGTGTCGGTGCACGCCATCGCCGCCATGGGGGCGCCCCTGGACGAGGGGGCGCGCGTCGTCCTGCAGGCCAAACCGGCGTTCTGGCCGAAGCGCGGCACCCTGGTCCTCGACGCCCGACAGATCCGGCCGGTCGGTGTCGGCGACCTCCTGGCCCGCATCGAGATCCTCAAGCAGCGGCTCGCCCAGGAGGGCATGTTCGACGCCGACCGGAAGCGCCCGCTCCCCTTTCTCCCCCGCCGGGTCGGCCTGGTCACCGGCCGCGCCAGCGCGGCGGAGAAGGACGTCGTCGAGAACGCGCGCCGGCGCTGGCCGTCCGTGGTCTTCACCATTCACGAGGTAGCCGTCCAGGGCAGCTCCGCGGTCACCGAGGTCAGTGCGGCCGTGCGAGAGCTCGACGCTGACCCGGAGGTCGACGTCATCGTCATCGCACGCGGCGGCGGCGCCGCCGAGGAGCTGCTGCCGTTCTCCAACGAGACCCTGCTGCGCGTCGTCGCGGAGGCCGTCACGCCGATCGTCAGCGCCATCGGCCACGACGTCGACACCCCGCTCCTCGACTTCGTCGCCGACTGGCGGGCCTCCACGCCGACCGACGCGGGACGCCGGGTCGTGCCCGATGCCGAGGCGGAACGCGCCGGGGCCGAGCAGGCCCGCCATCGCCTCACCCGGGCGCTGGCGAGGCGGCTCGACCACGAACGCCATGTCCTCGATGCGCTGCGGTCCCGACCGGTCCTCGCCGACCCGACGGCCCTGGTGACGCGGCAGCGCGAGCTGGTCCTCGCCCTTCGCGGACGCTCCCGCGAGCGGATGACCGCCCGGGTACTGCGCGCCGACGACGAGGTGCGCCACCTCGGCGCGCGCGTCCGCAGCCTGTCGCCGCAGTCGACTCTCGAACGCGGGTATGCGGTCGTGCAGCACCGCGACGGACGCGTGGTCCTCTCCCGGGATGAGGTCGAGCGCGACGAGCTGCTCCGCGTCCGGGTGGCGCGCGGCGACTTCGGGGTCCGCCCCGTCAGTGGCTAGCCGTCCCCCATCGCCACGACACCCTCGACGGACACGGCGGGTCGGGAGCTGACGTCGACGGCCAGTCGGAAGACGTCCGGGCGGTTGTAGTGCCCGACGGGGTCGAACATCCGGCGGGCCGAGCGGACTGCACCGAGGTCGATCTCGGCGGTGAGGATGGTCTCCTCTTGCCGCGACGGCCCCGCGAGGATCTCGCCGTTCGGCGCCACGATGACGCTGTTGCCGGGTTCCACCCAGGGGTCGTCGCCGTCGCTGGGCCAGACGCTCTCGCGGTTCGGGAAGTCGGCGGGGATCTGGTCGACCGAGATGCACGGGTTCACCCCGACGACGTAGCAGCGGCCCTCGCGGGCGATGTGCCGCATACTCGCCACCCAGGCGTCGCCGCCGGCCAGCGTAGGCGCGACCCAGATATCGACCCCTTGCGAGTACAGGTAGAACCGGGCCAGCGGCATGTAGTTCTCCCAGCAGATCAGCCCGCTGAGCCGGCCGAACGGCGTGTCGACCACCGGCATCATCGAACCGTCGCCCATGCCCCAGACCGTGCGTTCGGACCCCGTCGGCATCAGCTTTCGATGCTTGGCGAGCAGGGCACCGTCCGGGCCGAAGTAGAGGGTCGTGTTGTAGATCGTCGACCCGTGCGGCTCGCGCTCCTGGACGCCGATGACCAGATAGGCCTCGGTGTCGCGCGCGGCCGCGCCAAGCGCCTCGGTGACCGGGCCCGGCACGACGACCGCCTGGTCGGCGAGCATCGCGAACCACGCGTCGTCGCCGTCCCAGATCCGCCGCGAGTCGATCCAGATCGGAGTCCCGGGGATGAACGCCTCCGGGAAGGCGACGATGCGGGCGCCGCGCCCGGCGGCATCGTGGAGGAGTCGGACGACCTTGTCGACGCAGGCCTGCTGGTCCATGAGGACGTAGGCGGCTTGAACTGCGGCGACCGTGACGGTAGCCATCTCGGGACGATACCGCCGACGGCGTCCGAAGCAGCGGGCTTTGCGTCGTTAGGGTGGCGGGCATGGCCGCACGCGAGAAGCCGCAACCGGCGGACGACGCCGAGTTCGCCGATGTCGCCGAGCTGTCCTACGAGGACGCCCGCGACGAGCTGACCGCGATCGTCGCCCAGCTCGAGGGTGGCCAGCTACCGCTCGAGGAGGGTATGCGGCTGTGGCGCCGGGGGGAGGCGCTCGCTGCGCACTGCACCGCGTGGTTGGACGGCGCCCAGCGCCAGATCAGCGAGGCTGGGCCGGCGCCAACGCCGTCGTGAACGTCGCGACCTCCGCGTCCGTGGCGATCGCCGTCACGACCGTCGTCAGCGAGGTCGGGGTGTCGGCTCCGGACGGCGCGTCGACGAGGCTGGTCCGCTTGTTGGCCGAGTCGTAGAACACCGACCAGGTCCGCCCGGCCAGCTCCTTGGTGCCGGTCTGCTTCCCGCCGTTGGTCGCCGCCTGGAGCCACGCCGGGCTGGCGTTCTTGGTCTGGCGGATCGCCACGTAGCCGTCGTCCGGGGTGGTCCACCCCGCCGACCAGGTCGGCAGGCCGTCGGTGCTCGCCGTGTAGCGGGCGTTCGTCGGGTACCACCCATCCGGCAGGCCGACCGGCACCTCGAACGGCAGCCCGCTCTGACGCACCGCGTCGGTCACGACCGAGGTCGCGTCGACCGGCGGCTGCTTCACGCTCTCGATGCGGGGAACGACGGCGACGAGGACCGCCACCATGCCGAGGATGACGACGAGCGAGCGGACCATGTTGCCCCAGGTGCCCATCGAGTAGCGGCTCCGAGGCGGGGCGGGCTGCTCCTCGGAGGGCGGCGCCGCGCTCGGGGAGCTCATGCGTCCATCGTCTCCCGAGAAAGTCGGGGAACCAAACCACACCCCAGTCCGGGGTCCTCGCGAAGTACCGGAGCGGAGCGCGGGGTCCCCGCGACGTATCGTCGCGAAGCGACGTCGCGGGGAGGACTTCGTGGGGTGACATTAGAGTTGGCCCGTGCCGACGCCGGACGACGCGACCAGTAGCAGCCCGTTCCAGCCCGCCCCGCCTGCCTCCTCGGAACGGCCGGACCGCAACCTCGCTCTCGAGCTGGTCCGCGTGACCGAGGCGGCCGCGATGGCCGCCGGCCGCTGGGTCGGCCGGGGCGACAAGAACAGCGCAGACGGCGCGGCCGTCGAGGCGATGCGCCATCTCATCTCGAGCATCAGCATGAACGGCGTCGTCGTCATCGGCGAGGGCGAGAAGGACAACGCCCCGATGCTCTACAACGGCGAGCCGGTCGGTGACGGCACCGGCCCTGAAGTCGACGTCGCGGTGGACCCGGTGGACGGAACGACGTTGACCGCCAAGGGAATGAGCAACGCCGTGTCGGTCCTCGCGGTGGCCGAGCGCGGCACGATGTACGACCCCAGTGCGGTCTTCTACATGGACAAGCTGGCCACCGGGCCGGACGCGGCCGACGTCGTCGACATCCGCCTCCCGGTACGCGAGAACATTCGCCGGGTGGCCAAGGCGAAGAACGAGCGGCCCTCCGACGTCACCGTCGTCATGCTGGACCGCCCCCGGCATACCCGGTTGGCCGACGAGATCCGGGATGCGGGCGCGCGGCTCTACTACATCAGCGACGGCGACGTCGCCGGCGCCGTGATGGCCGCCCGTCCGGGGACCGGCGTCGACCTCATGCTCGGGGTCGGCGGCACTCCCGAGGGGATCATCGCCGCGTGCGCCATCAAGTGCATGGGAGGAGTGATCCAAGGGCGGCTGGCGCCGACGGATGACCAGGAGCGTCAGAAGGCCCTCGACGCCGGCCTCGACCTCGACGCGGTGCTCTCCACCGACGACCTGGTCCGCGGTGAGTGCTACTTCGTGGCCAGTGGGATCACCGACGGCCAGCTGCTGCGCGGCGTCCGGTACGGGTCGGGAGGTGCGACTACGCATTCCCTCGTCATGCGGTCGCGCAGCGGCACCATCCGCACCATCGAGGCGGAGCACCAGTTCCACAAGCTCAACGCGTACGGCCACCTCGACTTCGTCCACCCTGCCTCGGACCGGTGACCCCATGACCGACACCACCGCTTCGACCGCCCCTGTCCTCGTTGTCGGCGAGTCGCTCATCGACGCCGTCGAGCGCGGGTCCGAGCCGCCCGAGCTGCACGTCGGCGGGTCCCCGGCCAACGTCGCCTTCGGTCTCGGCGCCCTCGACCATGACGTCTCCCTGGCGACCTGGTTCGGCCAGGACGACTGGGGACGGCGGATCGCCGACCGCTGCGCCGAGAAGGGCGCTGCGGTGGTCGTCGGCAGCGACGGCGCGGCCCGCACCTCGGTCGCCCGGGCCGTGCTGGACGCGGGCGGCGCCGCGACTTACGACTTCGACATCACCTGGCAGATTCCACCGATCCCCGACCTTGCACGCTACGGCCACGTCCACACCGGCAGCATCGCCGCGGTGCTCGAGCCGGGCGGCTCGCAGACCCTCGTCACGGTCCAGCAGGCCCGCGCGACGGCGACGATCTCCTACGACCCCAACGCCCGGCCCAGCCTGATGGGCTCGCCCGACGACGTTCGGCCGCGCATCGAGGCGTTCATCGCGCTGGCCGACGTCGTCAAGGCCAGCGACGAGGACATCGAGTGGCTCTACCCCGACCGCTACATCCCCGACGTGCTGCGCCACTGGGGTGGTCTCGGCGCGTCCCTCACCGTCGTGACCCGGGGCGGCGAGGGCGCCCTGTATGCGTTGCACCACATCGGCTCGGTCGCCACCTGCCCGGCGAAGGGCGTGGGGTTGATCGACACCGTCGGCGCCGGCGACTCCTTCATGGCCGGGCTCATCTCCGGACTACTTGACGCCGGCCTGCTCGGCTCGGTCGAGGCCCGGAAACGGCTGGCCACGGCGACCCTCGACGACGTCCGGCCGGCGGTCGAGCGAGCCGTGACGACCGGTGGCATCACCGTGTCGCGGGCGGGCGCCTACAGCCCCGGCCGCAGCGAGCTCGGCTGACCCGACCCCACGCAGCGGTATGCCGCGCTCCCGCAGTGGGCGCGCGGCATACCGGTTGGTAGTGCTGGGAACTCAGCCCTTGACCGCTCCCGCTGTCATGCCGCGGATGAAGAACCGCTGCAGGGCGAGGAAGACGATCAACGGGACGATCATCGCGACGAACGCCGCCGACGGGATCAGCTCGACGCCCTGACCGGTCTGACCTTGGAGGCCCTGGAGCGCGACCGTGAGGATGGTGTTCTCGCCACGGCCGAGGAACAGCAGGGCGACGAGCAGGTCGTTCCACACCCAGAGGAACTGGAAGATCGCGAAGGACGCGAGCGCCGGCACCGACATCGGCATGATGAGCCGCCAGAAGGTCGTGAAGTGGCTCGCCCCGTCGATCTTGGCCGACTCGATCACCGCCCGGGGCAGGGTGGACATGTAGTTGCGGAGGATGTAGACCGCGAGTGGCATTCCGAAGCCGATGTGGGCCAGCCACACCGCGACGAACGTGCCGGTGAGGCCGGTCGCGCCGTAGAGCTTGAGCAGGGGCACCAGGGCCACCTGGTTGGGCACCACGAGCAGGCCGACGATGATGACGAAGACGACGTCGCGGCCCCGCCACTCCATGAAGGTGAACGCGTATGCCGCGAAC
>DASTNV010000006.1:0-7920 GCA_035762725.1 Lapillicoccus sp.
GCTCGTTCTGGCCGGACATCACCGGCACACGGGAACCCGAACCGGCCCAAGACGGCCTCTACTACCGCTACTGGATGCACGACGACCGCAGCCACCACGTCGGCGCCCACTACGGGTTCCGCACCGACCGGTACTGCCTCATCTACTTCTACAACGACGGGCTCGGCGTGCCGGGGTGCTCCGACGAGCGGTACCCGCCGGAGTGGGAGCTCTACGACCTCGCCGAGGACCCGCACCAGCTGCGGAACGTCGCCGACGACCCGTCGTATGCGTCGGTGTTCACCGACCTCGAACGTCGCCTCTGGCGAGCGCAGGTCGCCGTCGGGGACACCCCGCACCCCGACCAGCCCCGACCGCCGGGAGTGTGACAATCCTGTGGCGGTTTCTGTGCCTGCGGTATGAGTCGAGGTCTCACCCTGCCGTAGCCGCGCCGCCGAACGTACAGTCGGGAGGTGGCCCGACTTGACGCGCCGCCCGACCCGGGTGTGCAGCCGAGCGCTGAGCCGTCGCGCGCCCGGCGGGCCGGTGAACGGGTCGCCCGTCCGTTCGTAGCGGGCTGGCAGTGGGCGCGAACGGTGCCGCCGCGGGTGTGGGTGGTCGCCGTCGTGGCGGTCGCCCTCATCGGCACGGTCGGTTGGTACGCCCTGACCCGCCCGAACCCGACCCCGCCGGTCACCCAGCAGGACATCGACGCGACGGTCAAGAAGGGCATCGAGGACCAGGCCAAGGCGGAGGCGGCCGCGCCACCCGACGGCACCGTGGCCTACAACGCCATCCAGCCGTCGCTCGTCCTTATCAACACCAAGCGGCCGGCGGGCAGCGGCGCTGAGTCGAGCAGCGGCGCCGGCGTTATCGTCAAGGCCGACGGCACCATCCTCACTGCCCTGCACGTCGTGAACGGCGCGGAGGCGATCACCGTCAGCTACACCGACGGCACGTCGTCGCCGGCGACGATCGCCGACCAGCAGCCCGAGAACGACATCGCCACCCTGATGCCGTCGACGCTCCCGCAGACGCTCGTGCCTGCGGTTCTCGGTGGTGGCGTGCCGGTGGGCACCCCCGTATTCGCCGTGGGCCACCCGTTGGGCCTGACCGACTCGCTGTCCGCCGGCGTCGTCTCCGCCCTCGACCGCAGCGTCAACGTCGGCGACGGCAAGAAGCTCGAGCACCTCATCCAGTTCGACGCGGCCGTCAACCCCGGCAACTCCGGCGGACCCCTGCTCAACAAGGCCGGCCAGGTCGTCGGGATCGTCACCGGTCTCGCGAACCCCAGCCAGCAGGGATTCTTCGTCGGGATCGGGTTCGCCGTCCCCATCGCCACGGCCGGCGGCGGCGCCGGCGCCCCCGCCCAGTAAGGAATCTGATGACCGAGCAGCCTCACGTGAGCAGCGCCCCGCGACCGCACCCGCTGGAGCAGGCGCTCTACGAGGTCAAGAAGACCATCGTCGGGCAGGACGACCTGCTCGAGCGGATGATCGTCGCGCTGCTCGCCCGCGGCCACCTTCTCGTCGAGGGCGTGCCCGGACTGGCCAAGACGATGGCCATCAAGACGCTCGCCCACACCATCGGCGGAGAGTTCCAGCGGATCCAGTTCACTCCCGACCTGGTCCCGGCCGACCTCGTCGGGACGCGGATCTACAACCAGCGCGACGGCGAGTTCCAGGTCTCGCTCGGGCCGGTCTTCGCCAACCTCGTCCTCGCCGACGAGATCAACCGCGCCCCTGCGAAGGTCCAGAGCGCCCTGCTCGAGGTCATGCAGGAGCGCCAGGTGACCATCGGTCGCGAGACCTTCCCTGCACCCGACCCGTTCCTCGTCATGGCCACCCAGAACCCCATCGAGTCCGAGGGCACGTACCAGCTGCCCGAGGCGCAGGTCGACCGGTTCATGCTCAAGGTCCTCATCGGGTACCCCTCTCCGCCGGAGGAGTTCGTCGTCGTCGAGCGGATGATCGGGACGCTCGCCGCGACGCAGCAGGTGCTCACCGCCGACTCGCTGCGGGAGTACCAGCGCCAGGCCGACCAGGTCTACGTCGACCCCGGGGTGATCGAGTATGCGGTCCACCTCGCCAACGCCACCCGCAACCCCTCGATCGTCGGCAAGGCCGAGCTCTCCCGGTACGTCACCTTCGGCGCCAGCCCCCGCGCCTCGATCAACCTGGTCCTCGCGGCGCGAGCCCTCGCCTTCCTCCGCGGGCGGGACTATGCCCTTGCGACCGACGTCCGCGACCTCGCCCGCGACGTCCTGCGCCACCGCGTCGTGCTCTCCTACGAGGCGCTGGCCGAGGACATGAGCGCCGACGACCTGCTCACGCCCATCCTCGCCGCGACCCCGATTCCCCAGATTCCGTTGCGGGAGAGGGGTGCTCACGCCGGTATGCCGGGTGGCTCTCCCTCGGTTGGTGACTCACCGTGGACCAGGCCGCCACGCTGACGCCGGAGCGCCTGCTCCGGCAGCTCGAGTGGCGGGTCGTCCGGCGACTGGACGGCCGGCTCCAGGGCGACTACCGCAGTGTGTTCCGTGGAGACGGCCTGGACTTCACGAACCTGCGCGAGTACGAACCCGGTGACGACCTGCGCCACATCGAGTGGAACGTCACCGCGCGGATGGACACGCCCTACGTCCGCGAGTACGTCGAGGACCGCGAGGTCACCGCGTGGCTGCTTCTTGACCACTCGGCGTCGATGGGGTTCGGGCCGGTGGACCGACAGAAGGACCTCGTCCTCGCCGAGGTCGCGACGACGCTGGCGCTGGTGCTCACCCGTCGTGGGAACCGGGTCGGCATGGTCGTCTTCGACCAGGACCTCGAGCGGGTCCTCCCGGCTCGGGCCGGACGCAACCAGGTGCTGCAGATCGCCGACGTCCTGCTCGACCGTCGCAACGCCCGGGCGGCGGCGACCGCTGCGGCGGCGTCGACCGGCCGGCGGCGGCGAGGCCGGGAACCGCAGGGGCCGGAACGCCACGTGACCGACCTCGGTCGGATGCTCCACCGCAGCGCGGGGATGATCCGCCGGCGCTCGCTCGTCGTCGTGGTGTCCGACTTCATCAGTGAGCCCGGCTGGGAGCAGGCGCTGAGCCGGCTGGCCCGCCGCCACGAGGTCGTCGCGCTCCAGATCAGCGACCCGCGGGAGGACGAGCTGCCCGACGTCGGGTCGATCTACGTCGAGGACGCCGAGACCGGGGAGCAGATCTTCGTCGACACCTCGGACGAGGGGTTCCGGACCCGGTTGCGGGCCGCGGCCGACCAGCGTCAGGCGGCGCTGGAGGAGTCCACCCGATCGGCGGGGGTCGACCTGCACCAGATCCGTACCGACGAGGACCTCGTCCGGTCCCTGCTGCGGATCTCCGCCCTTCGCCGGAGCCGACGCCGATGACCCTCGCCTGGCCCTGGGCCCTGCTGGGTCTCCTCGCCCTCCCGCTGGTCGTCGTCGCATACCGGCGGCTGTTGCGGCAGCAGGCGGTCCGGCGGGCGGAGCTGGCCCAGCAAGGGCTAGTCGTTCCCACACCCCGCCGCGACCGGTGGCGCCACGTCGCGCCGATCCTGCTCGTCGCCGCGCTCGCCGTAATGCTGCTCGCGCTGTCCCGGCCGGTGGCGGCGGTCGCCGAGCCGCGCCGGGAGGGCACGGTCATCCTGGCGTTCGACGTCTCGACGAGCATGGCGGCCAAGGACGTCCAGCCGACCCGGCTCGACTCGGCCAAGGCGGCTGCGAAGGGGTTCGTCGAGAAGCAGCCCGCGTCGGTGAAGGTCGGCGTGGTCGCCTTTGGGGGCAACGGGATCATCGCCCAGCAGCCGACCGCCGACAAGGACCAGGTGCTGTCGTCGATCGCGCGACTCGAGCCGCAGGGCGACACCTCGCTGGGGCGCGGAATCCTCACCTCGCTCAGCGCGATCGCCGGCAAACCGATCGTCAGCAACGGAGACACCGAGCAGGGCGGCGGTGACGAGACGCCGATCGGCTACTACGGGGGCACGGCCATCGTCCTGCTCACCGACGGCGAGAACACCAGCGGTCCCGACCCGCTCAACCTCGCCGACCTCGCGTCGGCTGCGGGGGTGAAGATCTACCCGATCGGTCTGGGCAGCGCGGCGGGAACGGTGTTGGAGGTCAACGGGTTCAGCATCGCGACCCACCTCGACGAGGAGACCCTCAAGCAGATCGCCGAGGTCTCCGGCGGGACGTACTACAACGCCACCGACTCGTCCTCGCTGAACCAGGTGTACGACTCGATCCAGCTGAACTGGGTCTCGCGCAGCGTGCCTCACGAGGTGACGTCACTGGTGGCGGGCGTCGCCACTCTGCTGCTGCTCGCGGGAGCGGTGGTCTCCGTGCTACGCCGAGGGCGGGTGATCTGAGTGTCCTTCGACCAGCCTTATCTCCTGCTCGGTCTGCTGGCCGTGCCCATCCTCCTGGGCGCATACCTGTGGCAGGTCCGGCGGCGGAAGCCGACGGCGGTCCGGTACTCCAACGTCGCCCTGGTCCGCACGGCCGTCGGCCCGAGTCGACGCTGGCGTCGGCACGTTCCGGTGGCCCTGGTCCTCGGCAGCCTGGTCCTGCTCGGCGTCGCCGCGTCTCGACCGCAGCTCAAGGCGGACGTACCGATCTCCAGCTCGACGGTCATCCTCGCGCTCGACGTGTCGGGGTCGATGTGTGCGACCGACGTCGACCCGAACCGGCTCGGTGCGGCACAGGCGGCGGTCCGCAAGTTCGTCGAGGCGCAGGGGGACGACACCAAGATCGGGCTGGTCCTGTTCTCCGGGTTCGCGCAGCTGGCGGTGGCACCGACCACCAACAAGAACGACCTGCTCACCACCCTGGACGCGGTGACCACCGGGCGCGGCACGACGATCGGTGCGGCCATCCTCAAGTCGATCGACGCGATCGCCGAGCTCGACCCGAACGTCGCGCCGAGCGACCCGGGCGACGCGCCGAACCCGGACGGCTCGTCGCTACCCAAGTCGCCGGACGGGGACAACGGTGCGACGCCCACGCCGGTGCCGAACGCCAATGGGGACAAGGCTCCCGAGATCATCGTGCTGCTGACCGACGGCGCCAACACGCGCGGGATCACGCCGGAGGACGCCGCAGTCCAGGCGGCGGCGCGGGGCGTCCGCGTCTACCCGATCGGGTTCGGTACGAAGAACCCCACGCAGATGGTCTGCTCCTCCTCGCAGCTGGGCGGGATGTCGCAGCAGCGGTTCAGCGGCGGCCGCGACTTCGGCGGGATGGGCGGCGGCCGGAACTTCCTCGTCGTCGACGAGGACGCGCTGAAGACGGTCGCCTCGACGACCGGCGGCGAGTACTTCGCGGCCACCGACTCCGACCAGCTCCAGGACGTCCTGACCAACCTGCCGAAGCACGTGTCAACTCAGCAGCAGGACGTCGACATCAGTGCCGGCTTCATCGCGGCGGCGGCGCTGCTGTTATTGCTGGGACTCGGCCTGTCGATCCGCTGGAGCACCCTGTCCGGCTGACCGCTCGCGGCCCCGGCTCCTCGAGTTGACGCAGCGTCAAGTCCCGGATTCCGCGCGGCTCGACTTGACGCAGCGTCAACGGACTTGACGCTCGTTGGAACCTGCGTCGAGTCGCCCGACGCAGCGTCGAGTCCGGTATGCCGCGCGGCTCGGCTGGCAGTCGAGGCGGTTGACGGCCAGTGCACCACCAGTCGAGTCGCTCGACTGGCAGACAAGCGGGTGCCCGACTTGACGCAGCGTCGAGCGAGTTGACGCCCGTTGGAACCTGCGTCGAGTCGCTTGACGCAGCGTCGAGTCCCGGATGCCTGATCGCTCGAGTCAGCGTCGAGTCCGGTATGCAGCGCAGCTCGACTTGACGCAGCGTCGAGTCGCGAAAAGCCGGTTCAGGGGACCGGGTGGGGGGCCAGCTGGCCGGCTGACAAGGGCGTCGAGTGACGCCGCCACACCCGCCACTCGCCGTCGATCCGTCGCCACACGTCTGTAATGGCGAAGATGCCGCTGCGGTCCTCCCCCATGACCGTGGCCCGCATCCGAACCCGTCGCAACAGCGCCGCCACGTCCTCGCTCTGGTCGACGATCTGCTCCTCGACCTCCCACTCGTGGACGATGTAGTCGGCCAGCACCTCGAGCCACACGTCGCGCCCCATCACGTTGCGAACCGGTTGGACCAGCTCCAGGGCGAAGTCTGGCGCCAACAGCGCGTGGGCGGCCGCCTCGTCGCGATCGCGGACGGCGGCATCCCATCGCGCCGCCCGCTCCAGCAGCTCCTCCGCGGCCACCTCGTCCGCCGACTCGACGGTCACCGGCAGGTCCTCCGGTTCGGCGTTCGGGTCCAGAACCAGGTCCATACGCATGCCCTCTCTCGGCCCCGAACGAGTCGCGTGACACGCTTCCGTCGTGCCGCCCTCGCCCGCGCCAGAGTCTGCCACTCTGACTCGTCGATCCGCCTGGCGAGCGGTCGTGGGTGCGCTTTTGGTCATCGCCGCTGTGGTCTGTGCGGTCCTGGCCCGCACCACCTTGTTCTCCGACCACCCCGCCTACCTGGTCACCCTCGTCGCGGTGGACGTCGTCGGGTTCGTCCTCGTGGCAACCGGTCTCCAACGAGTTCCGGCGGACCGCCCCCGGCACCGGGCGGCCACCGTCGTCGGTCGCGTCGCAGGTGCCCTCGCCACGGTGCTCGTCATCGGCTCGATCGTCTACCTCATCCCCCTCCCCGCCACTCCGGACGCCATCGCCGCCCAGCCCAACAGCAGTGCCGTCAGCGTCGAGACCTCGCCGACCCGGATCGTCCTCACGCCGATCGCGCCGCCAAGAGCCGGACTCGTCTTCCTCCCCGGCGCCAAGGTCGACCCGCGGGCCTACCTGCCATTGCTCCGCGAGATTGCCACCGCCGGGTACCTCGTCGTCATCGTCAAGGAGCCGTACGACATCGCCTTCTTCGCCACCGGCGAACCGGCCAAGGTCGTCGCGGCGTACCCGAACGTCCAGCGCTGGGCGGTCGGCGGCCACAGCCTGGGCGGAGTCGTGGCAGGGATCGCCTCACCCGATGTCCGGGGTCTGCTTCTCTGGGCCTCCTACCCGTTCGGCTCGCTGGCCGACCGCAGCGACCTCGTCGCGGCCTCGATCTCGGGCACGGCAGACCCGCTCACCACGCCCGCCGATATCGAGGCCAGCCGCGCCCATCTGCCTCCCGGAACGGTCTTCACGGCGATCGACGGCGGCATCCACGCCTACTTCGGCGACTACGGCGCCCAACCCGGTGACGGCACTCCCGGCGTCGACCGTGCCACCGCCCAGCAGCAGATCGTTGCCGCGACGACGACGTTCATGGAGGCCGTCGCCACGAGCGGTTGACGACGCCGCCGAGAGCCGTAGACTCCGCGTCGTGAATCGTTTCATCTGGGCGTCCGGACCGTGGCTGGTCGCCGTCCGGGGCGACGAGCTCGCGGACATCCGGTATGCGGGTCGGCCCGTCCTCCGGGCGGTGCGCGGCGTCGTACGCGACGCCAGCTGGGAGACCGTCCCCGCCACGGTCCGCGAGACCGCTAGCACGGACGACGGGCTCGACCTGACGATCGGCCTCGTCGGCCTGGGTGCCGACATCGACGCCCGGCTGAGTATGCGAACCGTCGCCGACACTCTGACCGTCACCTTCGAGGCACACCTGCGAACCCCCTTCCGCTGCAGCCGGATCGGGCTGGTGGTCCTCCATCCGGCCGCCCTCGCGGGCGTGCCTCTCACCGTCACGTCACCTTCCGGCGCGACCACCACGACGCAATTCCCCGTGGCCCTACTTCCGCACCAGCCCGCTACCGACATCTCCGGGCTCGCTTGGGAGGCCGAGGGCGTCGCAACCGAGCTGACGTTCAGCGGTGACGTCTTCGAGATGGAGGACCAGCGGAACTGGACGGATGCGTCGTTCAAGACCTACAGCACGCCGCTGGCCCTC
>DASTNV010000007.1:0-12491 GCA_035762725.1 Lapillicoccus sp.
CCACCGAGGAGCGGCTGGTGCACGGTCGTGCCGTCGAGTCGGGGCGAACCGTCGGAGACCGGTCCGTCCGGACCGGTCACGACGACCTGGGTCCCGACGGGAAGCACGGCCTCGTCGAAGGTCAGCACGACCTCGGGCGGCGGCTGGGCGACTGTCGCGTCGGCGGCGGGACTGGACGAGACCAGCTCGTCGTGGGCGTGGGCAGGAGCGGCGGAGGCCAGCATCGCAACCGCCGCGGCCAGGGCCACGCCGGCGCCCCGACGACGGGAGAGTCGCGACCGGAAGAGAGTAGACAACATCGAAACGTCCTCTCGGACAAGGGAATCAAGTAAGGGGGGCCGCGGCGCGGAAGCGAGCGGCAGCGGGCGGACACCGCCCGGACAGAGGTTCAGATCGTCAGCGCGGCAGCCCGTGGCGGACCTCGAGCGGTGTCCGGCCGGACGAGCCGAGCGCGGGGCCGAACCTCCTGGCGGACCAGGGTCGGGATACGCAGCTGGTCGTTGAGCGGAACAACGCCCGGAGTTGTGAACGCCTCACGGACCACCCGCCACAACCACGCCTCGCCCCGGGCAAGCAGCCAGGCGGTCGCCGCGGTGGCGGCCAGATGGGCCAGCAGCATGGGCCAGCTGGGCAGCTCCATCGCTGCGTCACCGGCCGGGCCGCAGACCGTCATCGCGTGGTGCCCGGTCGCCACCAGCGAGCACGTGCTGGTTGGTGCGTCGAGCAATGAGAACAGGCCGTGCAACGCAGTCTGGGTCGCCACGAGGGCCCCTAACAGCGTCCACACCCCTCGCCGGCGGGCGGTGAACGCCACCCCGAGCACCCCGAGCAGCGCCGCGAGCATCAACGACACCGGCCAGCCAGGAGCCGCACCGCCCGCCGCCACATGGGCGCCGACCGCCAAGCCGTATCCGGACAGCCCCAGCACGCCGACGCGAAGCAGCCTGAGCCGGCCCGCCACCGGGCCGGTCGGCTGCCCCGTCGCGGGGCCGGCCAGCATCACGCGCCCGATCATGCCAAACCTGCGCCGCGGCATCCTCCGTCCTCGCTGTGACTGCGAGACTCGACCGCGTGCGCTCCTACGAGGAGCTGGTCGCCGAGGCCGTCGCCGTCGACGTGACCGGCTGGGATTTCGGCTGGCTCGATGGGCGCGCGACCGAGGAGCGGCCGCCGTGGGGGTATGCGCGAATCCTCGCCTCCCGCCTGGCGCAGGTGGACTCGGCCCTCGACGTGGATACCGGTGGCGGCGAGGTGGTCGACGAGGCCGAGGCGCTCCCGCCACGTATGGTCGCCACCGAGGCGTGGTGGCCCAACGCGTCCCGCGCCCGACGCCGGCTCGGTCCGCGAGGCGTCGCAGTCGTCGCAGCATCCGCGGACCGGCTGCCCTTCCGGGACAGCACCTTCCAGCTGGTCACGAGTCGGCACCCGGTCCGGCCGACGTGGTCGGAGGTTGTCCGAGTGCTGCGCCCGGGCGGTCACTACCTCGCTCAGCATGTCGGGCCCTCGTCGGCATACGAGCTCATCGAATGGTTCGTCGGCCCCCTCCCACGAGACCACCAGGCACGGGATCCGGCCATCGAGACTGGAGCGGCCGAGGCCGCGGGACTCCGCATTGTCGACCTCCGAGAAGCGCGCTGTCGCATGGAGATCCGCGACGTCGGGGCGGTCGTCTACCTCCTCCGCAAATGCGTCTGGTGGGTACCGGATTTCACCGTCGAGCAGTATGCGAACGAGCTGCGCGCGCTCGACGCGCGGATCCGGGCCGACGGTCCGTTCGTTGCCCACTCGACGCGGTCCCTCGTCGAGGCGGTCCGTCCCGAACGCTGACGTCAACCGGCCAGCAGGTCGATGGCTCGGGCCTGCGCGTCTTCCGAGTCCGGGTGCGTGTAGAACGCCAGGTGGGTGCCGGTGTCCATCGTCAGCAGCTCCGAGTCGGGGATCTTCGCTGCCGCGTTCTCGCTGTGCTCGTACGGCACGTCGGAGTCCGCTGTGCCGTGGATCAGCAACGTGGGCACGGCAATTCGCTCCAGCTCGAGGTCGACGATGCCGTCGAACTCGCGCACGTCGTTGTCGTAGCCGATCCGGCGCTCCGCGGTCTGCTCCGCCGTGAGTCCGAGCCCGACGACGAAGTCGCGCTTCAGCGGGCTGTTCATGACGTGGGCGACGCGCTGCTTGAGCAGCTTCCGGTTGAGGGTGCCCTCGGATGACAGCACCCCGCTGACGAACTGCTCCGGCTGCTTGGCCGCCATGTAGCTGAGCAGCCGGTTCCCTGGCCGCGTCTGCAACAACAGCCGATCGACGAGCTTGAGCTTGGGCGGCGGGTAGGCCTCGCTCACCGCCGCGAACGCCACCAGCGACCGCACCCGGCTCGGGTGCAAGACCGCCAGCCGGTACGCCGCCGGTCCCCCACCGGACCAGCAGTGGATGCCGACCTGGTCGATTCCGAGGTCGTCGAGCAGCGCGGCGAGGAGGTCGGCCTCCGCGTCGATCGACGGGTCCGGCCCGAGCGGCGTGTCGATGTACCCCGGCCGCGAGACGAGCACCGCGGCGAAGCGGTCCTTCGGCAGGAACCGCGCCATCAGCTGCGCAGCGTCGATCCCGCCGGGGCTGCCGTGGAGGACGAGCACCGGGGTGCCGACGCCGACGACGGCGTACTCGATCCGTCCCCGGGCGGTGGTCATGACGGCGGATGTGACCCCCAGCGGCATGCCCACCTCCTCGTCTGGGCCGACTGTAGACCCGCCCTAGTCCGAGGTCCCGAACGTCTCCCGGATCGTGTCCAGGTCACGACGCAACTGCCTGACTCTCGTCGCGCCGAGGAGGTCGACCAGCTGCTGTTCGAGCTCCGGGACCAGCTCCCGCACGACCCCGTACAGGCGGCGCCCCTTCGCCGTGGGCCGGACCAGCTTGGCGCGCCGGTCGTTCGGGTCGGGGACCCGATCCACGTACCCGTGCTCCTCGAGGTGCGCGACGAGCTCGGCCATCGCCTGCTTCGTCATGTCGGCCCGTTCCGCGAGCGAGCTCACCGTCGTGCCGCTGGCGTCGAGGTACTGGAACACCGCGTTGTGCGCCGGACGTACGTCGGGAAAGCCGCGCTCGATCAGCCGGGGGACGACGCGGCCGTTGAGGGCGACGAACGCCTCGCGCAGCAGCACGGCCGTGTTGTCGGACGGCGCAGGTCTTGCCACTGGACAGGCCTCCTGTCTAATCTGATGCTATGGACATGCTACCTGTCGATCGAGCTGTCGTCGTCACCGGTGCCACGGCTGGGATCGGACGCGCCGTCGCCGTTCGCCTGGCCTCACGGGGTTTCCGGGTGATCGGCGTCGGTCGCGACGAACGACGTGGCGCCGAGCTCGTCACCGTGCTGCACGCCGTGACCCCGAGCGGGTATGCGGTGACCCACCGGTTCCTCCCGGCCGACCTCGCGTCGATGGCCGACACCGCTCGTCTCGCCGACGCGGTCAGCGGAAAGACCGATCACCTCGACGCCCTCGTCTGCTGTGCCGGCGTCTTCGCCCTGCGGCCGGAGTGGACCGAAGAGGGGTTCGAGCGGGCCTTCGCCCTCAACTACCTGAGCCGGTTCCTGCTGGTGCGACGGCTGGACACCCTGCTGCGCGAGTCGCCGTCGGCCCGGATCGTGTTGGTGGCCAACGCCGGCGCCTACCGTGACCGCCTCGACCTGGACGACCCGCACTACCGCCACGGACGCCGAGGTCTTCAGGTCGCAGCGCGAACCCAGGTCGCCAACGACCTGCTCGCCGTGGAGCTCGCGGAGCGCTACCGAGGGACGTCGGTCACCGCAACGTGTCTTCTCCCCGGCGTCGTTCGGACTGACGTCTTCCGCCACGGCGTTGGGGTCCCGCGACCGGTGGCTGGCCTCCTCTCGGCCGTCGCCGGTCTCGTCGGGCTGACGCCCGACCAGGCTGCTGAGACTCCGAGCTGGCTGGCCGGTGACGCCGATCAGGAGCAGCTGAACGGCTCCTTCTTCGGACCACACCGGAAGCCCCGACGCATACCCGATGACGCTCGTCGGCCGGAGCGGCGACAGGCGCTCTGGGAGCTGAGCGAGCATCTCACCGCGCCCTGGCTCAGTGGCCCCGCACCAGCGACACCAGCGCGCGGCGACTCCGGGTCGACGTCTTCGCGAACACCGACTTGAGATGGTCCTGGACAGTGTGCGGCGAGACGAACATCCGCGCGGCAATTTCCGTGCTCTCCTGCCCGGCGACCACGAGGCCGACCAGCTCGGTCTCACGTGGTGACAGCCCGAACGCCCGCGAGAACAGGTCCAGCCGGTCGGCGGGAGTGGTCACCTCGATGGCCACGGCAATCGTGTCACCACCCGATCCCATCCGGTCCGCGCGCAAGGTGACCCACCGGCCACCCTCGAGGTGGACGCGCGACGACGCTGGGTGGTCGTCGACACCGGCCTCGACCGCGAGGAGCTGTGCAGCGACGTTGAACGCCCCGGCGGGGATCGGCGACTGCCCGGCCTCCGGCGGCACCAACAGCCGGAGGTACTCGGCGGTGTGCGGGGTCTGACCGACCACGTCCAGGTCCTCCGAGAGCATGAGGACGGCCAGTCCGTCGGGCGGAGCGAGCGGCCCCGACTCGGCGAAGCGCCGCGCCTGCGCTCGGCGCAGCGCCCCCGCGATCGGTGCGCTCACGTCTGCAAGGAACGCGACCTCGTCCTCCCCGAACGGCGCCGCACCGACCGAGCGCCAGAGGTCGACCCATCCCCACATCCCGAACCGGTCCCGGAACACTACGGTCGCGATATCGCCGACTCGCTGCTGCTGCAACAGATCCCGCCACATCAGGCTGCGCTCCGGCTCGCCAGCGGTCGCTCGCTGCAACGACTCCGCCGCTTCCAGCGTCGTCCACCGGTTCACCGGCGTGCGGTACCGCAGCCCGATCAGTCGCGGCAGCTCCGGCAGACACCGGACGTCGGCCAAAGGCGCGGAGCCGACCGTCGTCGCCGGGTCGGTCAACAGCCACGCGTAGTCCTCGAACGGGACCGCGTCGCGCAGCACCCGCAACAGCTCGATCCGGAGGGCTCGGTCGTCCAGGTCACGCTCGGCCGCGCGTTCCACGCGGCTGACCGCAGACCGAGTGAGCGCCACTTCCGGATCATCCCGCAGCACAGAACCCCAGAAACCTGGGATGGGCGGTGCGTTCGGCCGTCCCTAGCGTCGAACTCCATGACGACCTTGCACATCGAGCACCCCATCCACGACTTCGCCATGTGGCGCACCGCCTTCGACCGGATGGCCGACGCCCGCGAGCGCGGCGGCGTGCTGTCCGCGCGGGTGGCCCAGCCGGTCGACGACCCGCACTTCGTCGTGGTCGACCTCGACTTCGCCGACGTCGAGCGCGCCACAGCATTTCTGGCCTTCCTCCAGACCTCCGTCTGGAGCACGCCGGACCGCTCACCCGCGCTGGCCGGCGCGATCACCACCCGGCTGCTCGAGCCGGCTACCTAGACCGCCTCGAGGTGCAGCAGGACCAGCGTCCCGGGGTTGAGGAACGGCGCCTGGATCCCGTGCTGTCCCAACGCCTGACCCGTCAGCACCACGCCCGGTCCCTCGGGTCCGGCGGCCGCGGTCCACGGAGGGAGCACCCGGGTCTGGGTGAGCTGATCCCCCGGCGGCTGGAGCCGCAACCGGTACCGGCGGCCCGGGTCCAGGCCCGGCAACCGGACCAGCCCGGGCGGCTGCGTCTCGGACGTCTGCATCGCGACGATCGCGAACAACGCCTCACCACCGTCCTGGGCCACTACCCCGTGGACCCACACGGCGGGGTCGGGGTGGTCGCCTCGCACCGTGCGACCGGAGTGGATGAGCCCGCGCACCCGCTTGACCAAGGCCACCCACTGGCCGAGCTCGGCCAGCTCGGCCTCGGACATCGCAGTGAGATTCAGCTCCATCCCGAAGTGGCCGAACAACGCGGTACCCGCGGCGAACGCGACGGTATGCGTGCGGTGCGTCGTGTGCGCGTGCGCGGCGCCGACGTGCGCACCGAGCAGCTCTGGCGGGACGAGCAAGGAGGTCCACCGCTGGATCTGCTGTCGTTCCAACGGGTCGTTGCTGTCGCTGGCCCACACGCGCTCGGTTCGCTGCAGGATCTCCAGGTCGATCCGGCCGCCGCCACCGGCGCAGCTCTCGATCTCGACGCCGGGGTGCCGACGGCGCAGCTCGTCGAGCAGCGCATACAGCCCCACCGTGTTCCGGTGCACAGCCGCCTCGCCACCTGGGCTGCGCCCACCGTCGACAATGTCGCGGTTGAGGTCCCACTTGAGGAAGTCGATCGGGTACTCGGTCAGCAGCGCGTCGAGCCGTTCCAACAGGTACGCCGACACCTCGGGGTTGCCGACGTCCAGCAGCTGCTGCAACCGAGAGAGCGGCGGCTGCCGGTCCCCCGTCGCGAGGATCCACTCCGGGTGTGCACGGGTGACGTCGGAGTCCGGGTTGACCGACTCCGGCTCGACCCACAGCCCGAACTGCATCCCGAGCGACCGGACATGGTCCGCGAGCGGGCCTAACCCCTCCGGCCACACGCCGGTGTCGACGAACCAGTCCCCCAACCCGGCGTGCTCCCCGCGACGCCCTCGGAACCAGCCGTCGTCCAGGACGAACCGCTCGGTACCCACGACCGCCGCCCGGTCGGCCAGCGCGACCAGCGTGTCGAGGTCCTGGTCGAAGTACACCGCCTCCCAGGTGTTGAGGATGACCGGTCGCGGCGTCGTCGGATGGTTCGGCCGCGCCCGCAGCCAGGCGTGAATCCGGGCGGACAGCTCGTCGAGCCCGGACCCGCCGTACGACCCCATCACCCAGGGCGTTGCGTAGCTCTCGCCGGGAGCCAGCCGCACCTCACCGGGCAGGAGCAGCTCGCCCCCACCGAGGACCGCGTGCGCCCCGGTGGGGAGCCGCTCGGCATACACCCGCTGGTTCCCGCTCCACGCGACGTGCAGTCCCCAGACCTCGCCCGACCCGAAGCCGAACCCCTTCGTTCCGGCCACGAGAAGCAGCGACGCGTCGTGGCCGCCCTTGCCCCGCCGGCTCTCGCGCAGGCGTGTGCCGACGTGGAACGGCTGTCGCTGCGGCGCCCGTTCGCGGGTGTGCCGCCCGGCGAGGTCCAACACCTCGTCGGCCACCGGAGGAACCGGCAGCGCCACATGCACCGCGTCCACCCAATAAGGCTGAGACGTATGCGTGTTCGTCAACTCCGCCCGCGCGCGGACCAGCCCGCTCGGGGTCAGCTCCAGCTGCACGCGCACCGCCAGCGCTGCGTCGGCATCGGCTCCGTGGATGGTCAGCGTCGAGCCGTCGCGGTTCAGGTCGGTGACCGTGAACAACGGCGACCAGTTCCGGCCGTCGCGGTGCCCGCTGACCCCGGGCCAGCCGGAGTAGCCCAGCGCATGCTCGGGCAGGACGGCGGCCGGAACCGGCTCGTCGAGGACATACGAGGTGACCTGGGCGACCGAGGCGAGCGCCAGCTCGGCCAGCTCCTCGTGGGCGAGCTCACCGAGGTCGGCCCCCCAGTGGACGATGCGCGGAAGTCCCGGACCGTCGGCCGTCGCGACGACGAGGCTCACTCCGCCCGAGCGCAGGTGGTGGATCGGCACGGCCTCATCGTGCCGCAGGTCAGGCTGGCAGCGTCACCGTCATCCGCATGCCGTGCGGTTCGGCGCGGGCGGCGTCCAGTCGACCGCCGGCGGCCTCGACCCGGAGCCGCTGCGAGGCCAGCCCGATGTGCCCGGACGCCAACCGCTCCTCGGCCGCCACCGCGTCGAACCCCGTGCCGTCGTCGGTGACCACGGCCGTGATCCAGTCGCCGGCGCGGCTCAGCCCCAAACCGACTGAGGTCGCTCCGGAGTGCTTGACGACGTTGGCGACCAGCTCCCGCACCGCCCCGAAGGCGACCCGCTCGGCGTCGCTCGCCGGGCCGACCGGCATACCGTCCGTCGTCACCTCGACGGTGTACCCGCGGCCGCGCAGTCCCTCGGCCAGGTCCTCCACCGCACGGACCAGGCCGGCCTGCTCGAGCACGGCGGGGTGCAGCTCGCTGACCGTCCGGCGCAGGAGTCCGGCCGTCGTCTTCAGAGCGTGGTCGACGCGATCCACCGACTCGGCGTCGCCGTCCCGGACGTCCTCGAGGTCCATCCGGGCGGCGAGGACGTACTGAAGCGCACCGTCGTGCAGGGCCTCGGAGAGCTGCTGACGCTCGCGCTCCTCGACGTCGGTCAGCTCGACGAGCAGCTCGGCCCGGGTCACTGCGAGGGTGCTGATGTCGGTGACACGCGAGCGCTGGATGCGGGACAGGGCGATCGACCCGAAGCAGACGCCGACGAGAACCGCCACCCGCAGCAGCAACGAGTTCCACGGCTCGTCGTTGGCCTCGCGGGTCGTCACGCTCGCCAGCACGAAGACGCCGACCGTCGGCACCGCCAGTGCAGTGCCGACCAGGGGGCTCAGCTGGGTCGCCGCGAGGATCGGTAACAGGAAGAACCCGTTCACGATGACGTATGCCGCCCAGCTGGTGTCCGCTGACAGTCCGGCGAGCATGGTGATACTGCCGAGCACGACGATGTCGAGAAGCAGCAGGATCCAGGAGAGGTCGCGACCGCCCCGACGGGCCCGGCTGAGCCACGGCAGCGACAACGCCCAGATCGCCGGATAGGCCGCCGCGATCGCGTAGCACCAGCCGGCCTGCTCGGCCGGCGGCACGATGACGAGGCTGGCCCAGATGAACACGACGACGGCCAGCCGAAGCCACGTCTGCAACCGGCTGCCTCGGGCCGCGTGGGTCGCCATGACGTCAGCGACGACGTCGTGGACGCGCGCCACCCCGGCAGCGGTCTCGCTCATGAGCACCTCCCGGACGGTTCAGCAACTATTGTCGTGGTCGGCAGTTCGCCGAGGGTGAAGGAGGGGCCGCGTGGCCACGTCGGACCCGCGGGTGCGCGTCGTGGTGGTCGATGACCACCCGTTCTTCCGCGACGGCCTGAGCCGCGGCCTGCTCAACAGCGGCCGCGTCGAAGTGGTGGGCGAGGCCGAGAACGGCCGCGACGGGCTCGACGTCATCACCGCCGAGCGGCCGGACGTCGCGGTGGTCGACTACCAGATGCCGGACCTCAACGGCCTTCAGCTGCTGTCGGCGATCATCCGCGACGGCATCCCGACCAAGGTCCTCATGCTGTCGGCCATCGTCGACGCCAGCATCGTGTATGCGGCCGTGGAGGCGGGCGCGGCCGGTTACCTGTCCAAGGAAGCCCGGCGGCAGGAGATCATCGACGCTGTGCTGGCCGTGAACCGCGGCCGCACCGTCGTCCCGCCGGAGCTGGCCGCCGGTCTGGTCAGCCAGATCCGGCTCCGGGCCGAGACGACCCGCCCGGTGCTGAGCCCGCGCGAGCTCGAGGTGCTCAAGGGCTTCGCCCGCGGGCTCTCCGTTCCGGAGCTCGGCCGGGAGCTGTTCCTCGGCACCAGCACGGTCAAGACGCACGCTCAGCGGCTGTACCAGAAGCTGGGCGTGTCTGATCGGGCCGCGGCTGTCGCCGAAGGGATGCGGATGGGGTTGCTGGAGTAGACCCGGCGCGCTCCGCGGCATACAGCGCGAGCAGCAGTCCCCACGAGAGCCACATGAGGTTCCGCAGGAACCCGCCCTCGTAGCTTGCCTCGACGAGGCAGGACCCGAGCTGCACGGCGATGCCCACGCCGCAGGCGACCGCGAGCCACCCGGCCGGTCCGCGTCGGCGGCTCGGGAGGAACCACCACACCACGACGCCGATGAGCAGGACGTCGATGACCAGCCCGCCGACAACGCCGAAGTCGACCAGCTGCTGCAGCAGCACGTTGTGGACCGACGGGGTGACCGACGGTCCCGCCCCGAGCCACGGAGCCGCGCCGATGGCGGTAAGGGCGTCGGAGACAAGGACGAACCGCGCGTCGACGTTGGTCGCGGACGCCCGCGAGGACAGGTGCATCCGGCTTGCGGGGTTGAGGAGGTACATGAGGACGACGGCGACCGCCGAAGCGCCCAGTGCGGCGACCGCCCATCGCCAGAGCGACCGTGCGAGCGGCCACCCGACGATCGCGAGGAAGACGGCTCCGGCGGCCAGCGCCAGGAGGGTGCCGCGGCTGACCGTCATCACCGTCGCCACGAGTGCGACCCCAGCCAGCACCTGCGCGAACCGGGCGCGATGCCGAACTCCCCACGCGGCCAACGGAACCACGGCGACGACGAAGAGGGTGGCCGGGTTGTTCGACCGCCCGATCCACGGGTGCGAGAGCCGCGCGAAGTAGGAGATGTAGTCCCCAGACTCCGGGTCCAGCCAGGCGGGTGGCTGGAACCCGCGGACGCCCGCCCACATCAGGGCGCAGGGGACGAGCAGGGCGATCACCCACAGGCCGATCGCCCACACCACCAACCGAGCCGGCTCCCCACGGGTGACCGCGACGACCATCCACACGAGGACCAGGCCTTCGACAGCGTTGCCCGCGTAGACCCACGAGGCGGCCGGGTTCGTCGACCACCCGGAACTGATCGCGGCGAGGACGCCGCTGACGACGCCGAGCGCGATGAGGATCCACGGCGGGCGTACCCAGCCGCGCGCCCACAGGTCGACGACGAGGACGAGCACAGCCAGGTAGCAGGCCACGTCGAGGACCGATCCCGGCCACGGGAGCGGGATCCACGTCGGCGCGGGCGACGAGAACGCCGCGGCGAGCAGGACGACGCCCAGCGCGCCGAGCCGGATGGCGCGCCAGGTCCGCGTCACAGGCGCAGCACCGCGGGGGCGTCGGCGACGACGCCGCGGGTGTCGAGGAGCAGCCGGGACACCGAGGCAAGCCGGACGAGGTCGTACTCCGCGTGTGGCTGCAGGAGCACCACGGCGTCGGCGTCGGTGGCAGCGACGTAGAGGTCCGGGACGCTCTCCAGCCGGGTCGACGGGTCGGCCGGCCGCCGAGTCCAGACCGGGACCCGCGGGTCGTGGAAGGCGATGTCAGCGCCCCAGAGCGCCAGCCGGTCGGCCAGCGGGCCGGACGGGCTCTGCCGGAGGTCGGAGACGTCGGGCTTGTAGGTCACGCCGACGAGGAGGATCCGGGCCCCGTTGACGGCGAGCTTGGCCTCGTTGAGGGCCTCCTGGAGCCGGTGGGCGACGTAGATCGGCGCTGCCCCGTTGATCTCCTCGGCCAGCTCGACCATCCGGAACGCGTAGCCCAGCTTCGCGCGGACCCGATGGCTCAGGTATGCCGGATCGACCGGGATGCAGTGCCCGCCGACTCCCGGTCCGGGCCGGAACGCCATGTACCCGAACGGTTTCGTGGCTGCGGCGTCGATCGCGTCCCACAGGTCGATGTCGAGCTCGTTGCTGAACCGCACCATCTCGTTGACCAGCGCGATGTTGACGTGGCGGAAGGTGTTCTCCAGGAGCTTCGCCATCTCGGCCTCCTTGGCACCCTTCGTCGCGACGACGTCGTCGACGAACTGGGCGTAGAAGGCGCGGGCCGCCTCGGTGCACTCCGGCGTGACCCCGCCGACGACCTTGGGCGTGTTGCGGACGCCGTAGACCTCGTTGCCGGGGTCGATCCGCTCGGGCGAGAAGGCGATCATCACGTCGTCGCCGATCCGCCAGCGGTCGCCGAGAACCAGCGGTGCGAAGACCTCCTCGGTCGTGCCCGGGTACGTCGTCGACTCGAGGACGACCAGCGTTCCGGGCGTGACGTGGTCGCCGATCACCCTGGCGGCGGCCACGACCGGGCGCAGGTCAGGGCCGCCGTCCTCGCTCAGCGGCGTCGGCACGCAGACCACGACGACGTCGGCCTCGGCTATGCAGGACGGGTCGGTCGTCGCCCGGAACCCCCGGTCCAGAGCCTGGGCCAGCTCCGCGTCGCCGACGTCGTCGATGTGCGAATGCCCGGCGTTGAGGCCCGCGACGACGCCCGCGTCGGTGTCGAGGCCGACGACCGCGAGTCCGGCCTCACTCGCCCGGACCCCCATGGGGACCCCGACGTAGCCCTGACCAACGACGACCAGCGAGGTTCTCACGCGCGCTCCTTGAACCAGGCCAACGTCTCGATCAGCCCGTCCCGCAATGAAACTGGCTTGACCAAGGGAAAGAGAGACATGAGGACGCGGTTGTCGGCCTGCGACGCCCGGACGTCGCCGGCGCGGGCCGGCTCGTGAGCGACCTCCGCAGGCAGTCCGCTGACCTCTTCCAGCTCGTGCACCAGATCGGCGATCGTCGTGTTGGTCCCGAAGGCGAGGTTGACCGGCTCGGGGTGTGTGACCCGGCGGATGACCGCGTCGAGGAGCACCGCGCATACCGTCCCGACGTAGGTGAAGTCCCGGGACTGCAGCCCGTCACCGTGCACTGGCAGCGGCACGCCACGGAGCAGCGCGTCGAGGAAGACCGGCACGACCGCGGCATACGCGTGGCCGGGCATCTGCCGTGGTCCGTAGACGTTGAAGAACCGGAAAGCCAGTGT
>DASTNV010000008.1:0-17410 GCA_035762725.1 Lapillicoccus sp.
CGTCATCGGCGGCATCCTCGCCAAGTACGACGCCGTCGGCGGACCCGCGGTCCTCGGGTTCCCCCGCACCGACGAGGTCGGGGTGGCCGGCGGAGCCCGCAGCACCTTCACCGGCGGCTCCATCCTCAGGTCCGGTGCCACCGGCGCCCGCTACGTCATCGGCGGCATCCTCGCCAAGTACGACGCCATCGGCGGACCCGCCGTCCTCGGGTTCCCCCGAACCGACGAGGTCGGCGTGGCCGGCGGAGCCCGCAGCACCTTCACCGGCGGCTCCATCCTCTGGTCGGGTGCCACCGGCGCCCACTACGTCATCGGCGGCATCCTCGCCAAGTACGACGCCATCGGCGGACCGGCGAGCGAGCTGGGGTTCCCCACGACCGACGAGTACGCCGTGACGGGTGGTGCGCGCAGCGACTTCGAGCGCAGTCACTACATCGTCTGGACGCCTGGCACGGGGGCCGTCGTGCACTGAACCGGGACGGTGGACGGACCGCGCGCCGACTCCCGGTAGGGTCGTCGACCGTGAAAGGGATCGTCCTCGCCGGCGGTTCGGGCACGCGACTGCACCCGATCACGCGCGGGATCAGCAAGCAGCTCATGCCGGTCTACGACAAGCCGATGGTCTACTACCCGCTGTCGACGCTGATGATGGCCGGCATCCGCGAGATCCTCCTCATCACCACACCCCAGGACGTCGACCAGTTCCGCCGCCTGCTCGACGACGGCTCGGCCTGGGGGGTCGAGATCACGTATGCGGTCCAGCCCTCCCCCGACGGCCTCGCCCAGGCGTTCATCATCGGGGCCGACTTCATCGGTGACGACAGCGTCGCGCTGGTCCTCGGCGACAACATCTTCTACGGCCGCGGGCTCGGCACGGCGCTCCGCAACAACACCGCACTCTCCGGCGGGCACATCTTCGCGTACCAGGTCAATGAGCCCTCCGCCTACGGTGTGGTCGAGTTCGACGACGCCGGCAAGGTGCTCTCGATCGAGGAGAAGCCGGAGCGTCCGCGCTCGAGCTACGCGGTGCCCGGCCTCTACTTCTACGACAACGACGTGGTGGGCATCGCGCAACGGCTGAAGCCCAGCCCGCGAGGGGAGCTGGAGATCACCGCGGTCAACGACGCCTACCTCTCCCGGGGCGACCTCTCGGTCAGCGTTCTGCCGCGCGGGACCGCCTGGTTCGACACCGGCACCTTCCAGGGACTGCTTGAGGCCAGCCAGTTCGTTCATGTCATCGAGGCCCGCCAGAGCACCAAGATCGGCTGCCCGGAGGAGATCGCCTGGCGCAACGGGTGGATCGACGACGAGGCGCTTGCCCTGCTGGCCAAGGATCTCGAGAAGAGCGGGTACGGCGGCTACCTGCAGGGCCTTCTCGCCGAGGGAAAGCACTGATGGAGATCCGGCCGCTGGCCATCGAGGGCGCCTGGGTGATTACACCTCAGCTGCGCCCCGACCCTCGCGGGATGTTCGCCGAGGGGTTCCGCGTCGACCACCTGGCCAAGCACATCGGCCACGAGATGGCCGTGCGCCAGACCAACATTTCGGTGTCCACGGCCGGCGCTCTCCGAGGCGTCCACTACGCCGACGTGCCGCCCTCCCAGGCGAAGTACGTCACCGCGACCCAGGGCGTCTTCGTCGACTACGTCGTCGACATCCGGGTCGGCTCGCCGACCTTCGGGCAGTGGGACAGCATCGTGCTCGACACCGTCGACCGTCGCGCCGTGTACCTCTCCGAAGGCCTCGGTCACGTGCTCGCCTGTATCGAGGACGGTACGGCGGTGTACCTCTGCTCCGAGGTGTATGCGCCGAGTCGGGAGCGCGGGGTCTCGCCCCTCGACCCCCAGTTGGCCCTGACCCTCCCGGAGGGGTTCGCTCCAGTCGTGTCTGACCGTGACGCGGCGGCGCCGACCCTCGCCGAGGCCGACGCACAGGGGCTGCTGCCGGCCTACCAGGACTGCCTGGCCTATCGGCGCTCCCTGAGCTGATCCAACCAGCCGCCTAGCTCCTCGAGTCCCTCGTCGAGGCCGACCTGTGGCTCCCACCCGAGCACCTGACGGGCCAACGTGGGGTCGGCACAGGCATACCGGACGTCCCCGTCGCGGAAGCGGCCGGTGACCACGGGTGCCGGTGCGCCGTAGCGTTCGGCGATTCGCCCGGCGACGTCGAGGATGGTGACCGGAACCCCGGACCCGATGTCCACGACCATCGCGTCGTCGGCGTCGACCTCGGTCAACGCTGTCGTCAGGGCGCTGGCGACGTCGTGGACGTGGACGAAGTCCCGGACGATCGCGCCGTCCTCGTAGACCGGGATCGCCTCGCCGGCCGCGGCCAGCCGGGCGAACAACGGCAGGATCCCCGTGTAGGGGTTGGCGAGGGACTGCCCGGCCCCGTAGGCGTTCTGCAGCCGCAGCACCACGGTCGGGACGCCGATGGCGAGGCCCCACGCGCGGAGGACATGTTCCTGCGCGAGCTTGGTCGCCGCATACACGCTGCTAGGGCGCGGTTCGACCCGTGCTGCCGCCGCCGGTAGCGGAGTCAGACCGGGAAAGTCCCACGTGCCGGCGACGAGCATCGCGTGCGAGCGCTGGCCGGGCAGCACGACGTGCCCGGCAGCGTCCTGCCACGCGCCCTCGCCGTAGACCGCGCGGCTCGAGGCCAGGACGATGCGCTCCGGCCGAACTTCGTGGCGCGTGAAGGCGTCGAGCATCGTCGTCGTCCCGACGACGTTGACCGACGCGTGCCGGGTCGCCTCGGTGAGCGACTGCGCGGTACCCGTCTCCGCGGCGAGGTGCACGACCGCGTCCGGACGACAGTCGACGAGCAGCCGATCCCATACTGCCGGGTCGGTGACGTCGCCGACGACCAGCTCGACCCCCCGAGGCAAGGCGGCCGGACGCTCCGTGGTCGGATGCACCTGAGGGTGCAGCGAGTCCAGCGCAACGACACGGTCGAACCGGTCGAGGAGCCGCTCCCCCAGCGCGCAGCCGATGAAGCCGGCGCCACCGGTGATCAGCACGGTCGTCGGCACGGTCCGCGAGCCTACCCACGCCGCACCTGCACAGCGTGCTCATACCTGGCTGACAGGGACGCTGGTTAGTTTCGCCACGCAACGGAAGGGAGGTCTATGCGTCACTTCGCACGAGGGCAGAACCCGTACCGTCTGCTCTGGGCCGCCTCCGACGCACTCGTCTGGGCGCTGGCCATCTGGTTCGCCCGCTGGTTGCGCTACGACTTCGAACCGCACCGGTTCATCACGTGGGGAACCGTCATCGTCGCCGTCGCCGCGGCCCTCCTCCACCTGCTGTTCGGGTTCCTCATCGGCCCGTACGCCATCGGCCACCTGCGGGCCTCGTTCGAGGAGATCCTCGACCTCACCAAGGCCGTCCTCGCGACGATGGTCGTCGTCCTGGTTCCCGTCTGCGTGGCCAGCCCCATCCTCGTCCCGCGCTCGGTCCCCATCACGGCCGCGGCCCTCGCCCTGATGACGATGTTCTCGATGCGCCTCGCGGTCCGGTCGTGGCGAATCCGCCGGCGGCCGACCGACGGCAAGCGCCGGATGGTCGTCTTCGGTGCCGGCGAGGGCGGGCGGCTGCTCCTGCACGCGCTCACCCGCGATACGACCTCCGCGTATGCGCCCGTCGCCCTTCTCGACGACAGTGCCCTCAAGCAGCGGCTCACCATCGAGGGCGTGCCGGTCAAGGGCACCCGCGCCGACCTCGAGTCGGTCGCGTCGGCCTACCGCGCCGAGACGCTGGCCATCGCGGTCCCGTCGGCCGACTCGGCCCTCATTCGCGACCTCACTGAGCGAGCCGAGGCCTGCGGCCTGACCAGCCTCGTCCTGCCCCCCGCCGACGAGCTGGTCGGCGGCCTGTCCTCCACCGACCTGCGTGACGTCAACCTCGCCGACCTGCTCGGCCGACGGCCGATCCACCTCGACACGACGGCGATCGCCGAGAGCATCGCGGGCAAGCGCATCCTCGTCACGGGGGCCGGCGGGTCGATCGGTTCCGAGCTGTGCCGTCAGATCAGCCGGTTCGGCCCGGCCACGCTGGTCATGCTCGACCGCGACGAGTCCGCCCTGCACGCGGTCCAGCTCGACCTGGACGGCAACGGTTTGTTGGAGAGCGACGACGTCGTCCTGGCCGACATCCGCGACCGAACCGCGCTGCGGGCGGTGTTCGCCGAGGCGAAGCCCGACATGGTGTTCCACGCCGCCGCGCTGAAGCACCTACCGCTTCTGGAGCGGTTCCCCCGCGAGGCGTGGCGATCCAACGTCGTCGGCACCCTCAACGTCCTCACCATCGCCCGCGAGATGGGCGTCGGGACCGTCGTCAACATCTCCACCGACAAGGCCGCCGACCCGACCAGCGCGCTGGGGTACAGCAAGCGGCTGGCCGAGAAGCTCACCGCTCACTTCGCGCAGACGTCGCCCGGCAACTACGTGTCGGTGCGGTTCGGCAATGTCCTTGGGTCTCGAGGCTCGGTGATCCACGCGTTCACCGCACAGATCGAGCAGGGCGGCCCGGTGACGCTGACCCACCCGGACGTCGAGCGGTTCTTCATGCTGGTGCCGGAGGCCTGCCAGCTCGTGCTCCAGGCCTCGACCATCGGCCGGGACGGTGAGGTCCTCGTCCTCGACATGGGCCAGCCGGTGCGGATCGTCGACGTCGCCAAGACCCTGATCCGGCTCGACGGCCGCGGTACTGACATCGTCTACACCGGGCTCCGCCACGGCGAGAAGCTCGGCGAGGTGCTCTTCTCGGACACCGAGGTCCCCGCGCCCACCGAGCACCCGCTGGTCTGGAGTGTCGACGTCGAGCCGATGGACCCCGACCTCGTCGGCGACGCGGAGGTTCTCGACGACGACGCGGCGGTCACCTTCATGCATACGTTGGCCGACGAAGCGACCGACGAGCGGGCCCACGAGGGAGCCGCGTGAGCCGGATCCTGCTGTCCCAGGCCGACGTCACCGAGACCGAGGAGAAGGCGGTCCTCGAAGCGCTGCGCTCCGGATGGGTGACGCCGCTCGGACCCGAGGTCGACGCGTTCGAGGAGGAGATGGCCACTCGCGTCGGGGTGAGACATGCCCTCGCCCTCAGCAGCGGGACTGCAGCCCTGCACCTGGCCCTTCTCGGGGTGGGGACCGGGCCCGGGCGGGTGGTCGTGGTGCCCACGCTGACCTTCGCCGCCTCGGCCAACGCCGTGGTCCACGCCGGCGCGACCCCGGTCTTCGTCGACGCCCTGGCGTCGGACGGCAACGTCGACCCGGACCTGTTGTTGGCCTTGGTCGGCAAGCTGCGCGCCGAGGGCGCCGACATCGCCGCCGTCATGACCGTCGACCTCTTCGGCCGGGTCGTTGACCACGGAGCGCTGGAGCCTGAGTTGGCGGCGCGCGGCATACCCCTGGTCGAGGACGCGGCCGAGGCCCTCGGTGCGCGACGCGACGGTCGGTCGGCGGGGTCGTTCGGCCGGGCGGCCGCGCTGTCGTTCAACGGCAACAAGATCATGACTACCTCCGGCGGCGGCATGCTGCTGAGCGACGACGCGGACCTCGTGGCCCGGGCGCGCCACCTCGCGACGCAGGCGCGTCAGCCGGTTCCGTGGTACGAGCACACCGAGGTCGGCTTCAACTACCGCCTGTCGAACGTCCTCGGCGCCCTGGGCCGGGCCCAGCTCTCGCGACTCGACGAGATGCTGGCTCGACGCCGGTCACACCGGGAGCGGTATGCGTCGGGCCTCGCCGACGTGCTGGACGTCCGGCTGCTCGGGCGGGATGGCGTGCCGGACGACCGGGACGACAACTGCTGGCTGACCGTCCTCGTGCTGGGCGAGAGCTGGTCGCTCACCCCGGCCGACGTCATGGCTGCGCTGGCGGCCGCGGACATCGAGGCGCGGCACGTCTGGAAGCCCATGCACCTCCAGCCGGTGTTTGTGGGTCACCGCGCCGCGGTCACGGGAACGGCGGAGCGGCTGTTCGACCGCGGGGTTGTGCTTCCTAGTGGGTCGGCGCTCCGTGACGGAGACATCGACCGCGTGCTCGACGTCCTGCACGAGGTGCTGCGGTGACCGACTGGAAGCGCGTCCTCGATGTCGCAGTCGCCGGGCCGCTCCTCGTCGTCACGGCCCCGATCCAGGGGGCCGTCGCGGTCGCGGTGGTCGCGCGGCTGGGCCGGCCCGTGCTGTTCCGCCAGCGCCGACCCGGGCGGGACGGCGTGCCGTTCACCATCTTCAAGTTTCGCACCATGCTGCCGGTCGACGCTGCGACCGGCCGGGTGGACGACGCGGCGCGGATGACCAGGCTCGGCCGGTTCCTGCGGGCAACGAGCCTCGATGAGCTGCCCACGCTGGTGAACGTGCTGCGGGGTGACATGTCCCTCGTCGGGCCGCGGCCGCTGCTCATGGCCTACCTGCCGCGGTACTCGGCGACCCAGGCGCGGCGGCACGAGGTGCGCCCCGGCTTGACCGGGCTGGCTCAGGTCAGCGGTCGTAACGCAGTCGGCTGGGACGAACGCCTCGCCCTGGACGTCGAGTATGTCGACACCCGGTCCATGCGACTCGACCTGCGCATCCTCGCGCGCACGGTCGGCGCGGTCGTGCGCCGCGAGGGGATCTCGGCGGAGGGTGAGGCCACGATGCCGGAGTTCCTCGGTTCCCGGAGCGCGGCGTGAGGTCGATCGTCATCGTCGGATGCGGGGGCTTCGGTCGCGAGGTGCACGACATCGTCGACGCGCTGGCGTCCGAGTGGGACCTCGTCGGCTACGTCGACGACGCCCCCTCGGCGGCGAACGTCGCGCTCGTCGAACGGCGCGGCGCCCGGGTCATCGGCGGCACGAACTGGTTCGCGGCGGCGCCGCCCGAGACGCGGTACGTCATCGGGATCGGGTCCGGATCGGTGCGGCGGGCCGTGGACGAAAAGCTCAGCGCGGCGGGCTTCGAGGCCGCAGTGCTCGTGCACCCGATGGCGACGATCGGTGCCGACGTGCGGCTCGGACCAGGGTCGGTGGTCTGCGCGGGCGCCCGCCTGACGACGAACATCGAGACCGGCCGGCACGTCCACATCAACCTCGGGTCGACGGTTGGCCATGACTGTCGGTTCGGCGACTACGTGACGGTGAACCCGCTGGTCGCGGTCTCCGGTTCGGTGACGTTGGGCGACGAGGTGATGATGGGCACCCACTCGGCGATCCTCCAGGGACTCACCATGGGGCCGCGGTCGGTCGCCGGAGCGGGGGCGTGCGTCGTCAAGGACGTCCCGCCTGACACGATCGTCAAGGGTGTGCCGGCGCGCTGACCGCCTCACCGACCGCCTCCCCGCCCCGCGCCCCGATGGCGTCGAGGTCGCGCACGGCGAACCGCAGGTGCTCCCACTCCTCCTCGAGGATCACGTGGAGGCACGAGAGCGTGGTCTCCGGATGCTGCGGCGCCCACGGGTTCCGCTTGGCCTTGGTGAGGCCGTCGGCCGTGAGAGTGGCGATGAACCCGCGAACCATGGCCATCCGGCCGGCCCTCGCTTCGAGCACCTCGGCGTAGCTGGGCGTCGCCGTCGTGAACACCGACATGTCCAGCCCGTCCTCCTCCGCCTCCGGGCCGGTCAGCCCGAGCGGGTGGTACGGCTGCTCCACTCCGAGAATGGCCTTGCGCAGCCAGGTGTCGGTCGCCATCACCAGGTGCCGCAGCGTCTGGGCGAACGACCACTCGCCGTCGACGGACAGGTCGACGGTCCCGGGCGGCATCGCGGCGGCCCGGTCGAGGGCTGCGGCCCAGGGCCGCTCCACGGCGGCCCAGGCGGCGCGCAGACCGTCCGGGTCCGAAGCCCGTCGCTCAGCCCGTCCGGGGAAGCGACGGGCCAGCTCGGCCTCGACGAGGGGGACGATGTCGACGCCGTTGACGAGAACCGCGTTGTCGCCCTCGGCGAGCCACGGCGAGTCGATCTCCGTGCCCAGCACGTCGACCCCTCGCATCACCGCTCCGGAGAGGTTCGCCCCGACGAACCGTGCACCGCGCAGGTTGGTGTCGCGGAACTCGGCTCCGCTCAGGTCGTCGGACCGGGTGAACGTCCTCGTCATGCCCGCACCCTAGGGCCGGCCGCGGACAGGTCACCGCAGCGCACGCACCGACCCCGGAACGCGCCACTCCCGCCACTGCGCCCTCAGGGCCTCGGCTCGGCCGCTGCTCCCCTCGGCGCCCCTCGCCAGGGTGCGCGTGATGGCTTCCACCGCTGCCATCGCCGCCAGCGACACCTCGGTGAGCGCGCCGGGCCGGACCTTGCGCAGGTACCGCATCCGGCTCACCCGCCCGGCGACGTACGCGCATTCACCGGCCGTCGCGGCGCTGGCGCCCCCGACGTGCCGCCCCCACCGCGTCGGGACGAAGACGCACCCGCCCAGCTCCGCGGCCCGCGCGCAGAGGTCGACGTCCTCGTAGTACAGCTCGAACCGCTCGTCGAACCCATCAAGCTGCTCGAAGTCCGTTCGCCGGATGAGGAGCAGGGCACCGGACACCTGGTCAACGTGAACCGGGCTGTCTCCCAACGGTTCCATGGCGTATGCGCGTGACCCCACCACTGCCTTGGCCAGCTCCCGTCGCACCGTGACCGCGGGCCGCGCGGAAGGCACGCCCGGACTACGGGGGCTCTCCACGTGAGCGCCGACGATGCCGGCCGACGTCACGTCCGCTCGGGTGACCAGGCCCGACAGCGGCCGTTCCAGCTCGACGTCCGGGTTGACGAAGGCCACCCAGGTCACGTCGTCCGGCAGCTCCGCGGCGCCGATGTTGCACCCGGCGGCGAAACCGAGGTTCGGCGAGGCCCGGTAGACGACGCGCGCGTCGCCCACCTCACGCACCGCCTCCTCCGTCGCCCCATCGGCGGAGTTGTCCACGACCACGAGTGAGGTGACGGCCGGGTCAGCGAGGCAGGATCGGACGCAGTCCGCGATGGTCGGGGCAGAGCGGTACGCCACGACGACCACGCCGATCGCCCCTGATCTTGGCACCGCGTCAGGCAACCGCCGACTCCGTCCCCAACCCCGGTCCGTCGGCCAGGTCGTCGCCGTAGTCCCCGTCATCCCGGGGCCGACCGGGGCCCGCTCGCCGCCACAGCCAGAGCACCAGCGCCGCCTGGACCAGGTAGACGGCTGTCGAGGCGACGGCCACTCCGGTCGCCTGCCACCGGGCGGCGCAGGGGATGTAGACCAGGCTCAATCCCAACGACACCAAACCGATCCACACCGGCAAACGGCTGTCCGCCCGGCGAACCAGGCTGTTGAACGCCACCCGGGCCGGCCCCTGGGCAACAACACCGGGGAGGAGGGCGAGCAACAGCGGCACCGACGCCGCATACGCCGGCAACAGCCGGGGGAGAAGGGTGACCGCGAGCAGCCCGATGACGATCGCCGCCGCGAGCGACAGGACGGCGTTGAGCCGGACCAGCCGCCGGTCCCGCGCCTGCAGCGCCTCCGGCGACTCCGTGCCGCCGCGGGCGAACGCGGCCAGGCCGAACGCCTCGGCGACGACCCAGATCAGGCCGGCCACCGCGACGGCGATCGAGTACACCCCGACCTCCGCGGCCGCCGCGAACAGCCCGAGGACCACGACGTCGGCGCGGTAGAGCAGCTGGATACCCACTGTGCCGACGTGGGCGACGAGCGAACTGCGCAGGACCCGGCGGCCGTCGGCCGGTGCCGTCGGACCGCTCCGGACCAGCGCCGCATACGTGCGGGCGCCGTAGACGGTGGCCACCGCGAGACCCACGAACCACCCAGCCACGACCGGTCCGACTTCTCTGGTGACGATCGCCGCGGGAAGCCCGAGCACGAGGTAGAGGAGCGACTGGATGGCCCACGCGTTGCGAAACGCGCGGTGCTGGCCGAGACCCTGGATGCTGCGCAGGACATAGACATTGACCGCCACCAGACCGGTACCGACGACGATGGCAGCGAACCCGAGCCGGCCGACTGGACCGACCTGAGCCCCGGCGGGCAGAACCAGCGCCACGAGCAGGCCCAGGGCGACGCCCACGCCGATGATCACCCCGGCCAGACGCGTACCGCTGCGAAGTCCGGCCGTCCCCCGGGACTGCGCGTCGGTCGTCCCGACGTGGAGGCTGGCGAAGAGGATGCCGCCCGCCACGGTGCTGGTCGAGGTGATGAAGGCCAGCTCGCCACGACCGGCCGGGCCCAGCGCGGCGGCCGACCCGAAGGTGACGAGGAACCCGCCGAGCAGCGGGGCCGCCTGCGAGAGCGTGAGGTCCACGAGGGGATGCCGCAGGCGCTCTCGCGTCACCAGCTGCCACCTCCCTCGACCGGCGCGCGGGCCGGCCCGCCCATCATGCCCGAGCGTCCTAGAGTGGCCCGATGCCCCCGCTCGTCGTCGTGACGCCGTACGGGCGGGACGGGGGCAGCAGTCGGGTGCGCGTCTACGACTGGCTCGACCACCTCGGCCTCACCGCTGAGATCCACGACTATCGCGGCGCGGCCACGAACCGGCCGAAAACCCTTGTCAAGCAACCGTTCTCGACACTACGCGCGGAGTCGTCGACGCGAACGACCGATGTCGTCGGACGGCACCTGTTGCTCTCCCGGGAGGCGTCTCCGCTCAGTGGTGGCCGCCTGGAGGCTCGCTTGCTGGCCAGCGCCGCGCACGGGGTGTACGACGTCGACGACGCGCTCTTCCACGACGTCGGGACCGGCGTCCGGCGGGCCTTCAGCAAGGCGTCGACGTGGTTGCGCGCGGTCGCCGCGGCCGATGTCGTCGTCGCCGGCAACGACTACCTCGCCGAGCGCGCGACACGGTCCGCTCGTCGGGTTGTCGTCGTCCCGTCGTGTATCGAGCCGTCCGCGTACGCGGTCAAGACGACCTACCGGTTGGCCGACCCTCCGCGGCTGGTGTGGGTCGGCTCCCCCGCGACCGAGACCTACCTCTTCAACGTCGCTCCGAGCCTGCTCGAGGTCCATCGCCGGACCGGTGCGCGGCTGCGCGTCGTCAGCGCCGGTTCGGGGGCGCTCGGGCCGCTCGAGGAGATGGTGGACCGGGTCCCGTGGTCGGCCGAAAGCGTGGCGGCCGCACTGGCTGGAGCGGATGTCGCCATCGCGCCGCTCACCGACAGCCCGTACGCCCGGGGCAAGTCTGCCTACAAGCTGCTCCAGTATGCGGCTGCCGGGCTGCCGATGGTCGGCTCCCCGGTGGGAGCGAACGCGCCCGCGCTCGAGATGTTCGCCGGGCTGCCCGAACGGTCCGCACTCGGCTGGACCGAGGCGCTGGTGGGGCTGCTCGCCGCTGCCGACGACGTCCGTAGCCGGTTGGGGGCCATCGCCCGGCGTGGCGTCGAGGAGCACTACTCGTTCGCGCGATGGGCGCCGACCTGGCGCGCCGCGGTGCTCGGGTGAGCGGCCGGCCGGCGCTCGCCGTCGTGGCGAGCACGATCCCGGTGACCCTCTCGACGTTCCACCGGGAGCTGCTGCGCCAGCTGATGGCCGCCGGCTACGAGATCCTCGTCGTCAGCTCCCCGGGTCCCGAGCTCGACGCCCTGGCCACCGATCTCGGCGTTCGGGTGGTCGCGATCCCGATGAGCCGGGAGATGTCCCCAGCGGCGGACGCGGGCGCGCTGCGCCGCTGGATCCGGCTGCTGCGACGGGAGCGACCCGCTCTGATCGTCACGGCAACACCGAAGGCCAGCCTGGTCGGGCTCGTGGCGGCGCGCACGACGCGAGTGCCGAGGCGGGTGTACTACCTGGGCGGCCTGCGACTCGAGGGTGAGACGGGGATGCGGCGACGGGTGCTGGGGGCCGCCGAGCGACTGACCGCCGCGTGCGCCCACGTCGTCGTCGTCAACTCGCCGTCCCTGGCGGACTCGGTACGTCGGTACCGGTTGACCTCGCCGGGCAAGCTCCGCGTCATCCGGCCGGCCAGCTCACACGGTGTCGACGCGGGACACTTCGCGCCGCAAACCCCCGATGCCGCACTGCGGTCGGGCCTGGGGGTGGCGGAGGGTATGCCGGTCGTCGGGTTCGTCGGCCGGGTCACCGCGGACAAGGGGGTCGGTGCGCTCGTCGAGGCGCTCCGGTTGCTGCGGTCGCGTGGCCGAGCGGTGCAGCTCCTGGTCCTCGGCTCGCAGAGCGAGCACGACTCGGACGGCTGGGTGGACCGGCTGCGGGCGGAGGCGAACGTGGTGCTGACCGGTCACGTCGACGACGTCCGGCCGTACCTCGCCCTCGTCGACGTGCACGTGCTGCCGTCGCGGCGTGAGGGGTTCCCGAACGTCGTGCTGGAGGCGGGAGCGATGGGGATCCCGACCGTGACGACGCGGGCCACCGGAGCGGTCGACTCGGTGCGAGACGGGGAGACCGGGCTGTTGGTCGATGTCGACGCCCCCGGCCAGCTGGCCGATGCGGTGGCGAGGTTGCTGGACGATCCGGCGCTGCGGGGGCGTCTCGGTGCCGCCGCCCGCGACTGGGTGGTCCGGGACTTCCAACCGGAGCGGGTCGTCGCGACCTTCGTCGGGCACATCCTCGGGACCGCTCGTGACTGAGCCGGTCGTCCTGTCGCTGCCGTTCACCGGTCGCTGGCTCACCCAGAACAGCCCGGCCCGCCGGGTGCCGAGCCATGGGACGGACCTCATGGGGACCCGGTACGCGATCGACTTCGTCGGCGTGGACGACCTGCGGCGAACGGCCACCCATACCGACTGGCGAACCGTCCTCGCCACCGAGCCACCCGACCGGTACCTGGGCTTCGGACGGCCGATCCTGGCCCCGGTGGACGGCGTGGTCGTCGCGACCCACGACGGTGAGACCGACCACGCGGGGCGGCGGTCGCCCTTCGCCCTGGCCGGCTACGCCCTGGGCCAGGCGGGCCGGCTTCGAGCGGGAGTGGCTGCGGTGGCCGGCAACCACGTCGTCGTGGCGACGCGCGACCGGGAGGCGGTCGTGGCCCTGGTCCACCTGCGCCGCGGGTCGCTTCGCGTCGAAGTTGGTGACGAGGTCGTGACCGGACAGGTGCTCGGCGAGTGCGGGAACTCCGGCAACTCGACCCAGCCCCACGTGCACCTGCAGGCGAATGACCGGGCCGACCTGAGCGTGGCCACCGCTCTGCCGATCTCGTTCCGGCCGTTCCGCGAGTGGACGCGCGGATCGTCAGAGCCTGTGGTTCGGCCATCGGGCTTGCCCGCGGAGGGGTCAGTGGTCGAGGCACTGCCCCTCGTCTAGCGCCCGAGTGGGTGTTGGCGAACCTTCCCGTTACCTGACGGTCTCGCGGGAAATGGGTGCCTGGAGCTTCCCTCCCGCCCTAGGTTGCGGCCAACGTCGATGTGGGCGGGGTGCACGATGCGTGCAGATTCGACGCGTCGCCGGACGGCGTGGGTCGTCCTGGCGATGCTGGTCCTGATGGGGTCTCTGGCCGGACCCGCGATGGCGGCCGCTGGACCGAAGAAGCCGCCGCCGCCGACGACGCTGGCGGCGCTGGCGGACCGCCTGGAGGTGAGCGCACAGAACCCACTCCCCTGCGGCTGGATGATCGACGTCAGCGCCAAGACCCTCAACGTGGCCGCGCCTGACACGCATACGAACTACTTCGTGCAGCCGTACTACCTCACGACCGGCAACCAGATCGTCGTGCACGGGACCTACCCGTACAGCCGGTACTTCTCGTTCATCGCCTACGGATCCGACGGGTCGCCGATCAACAACGTCTCGATCCACGACCAGCAGATCATCCCGGACGCGGGCAGCACGAACCCGTTCACCACGGCAGACCAGGTGCCCGACCAGAACCGCGAGTACACGCTGCGCATCTCGTCGGCGCAGCCGCCGTTCCCGAGCAACACCATCGCCGGCCTGCCGAGCGGCGTCTCCCAGGGTCTCGGGTTCCTGCTCTACCGGATCTACCTGCCGGACGACTCGCGGGACCCCGCGGCCGGCGTTCCACTGCCGACGATCACGACGGCGTCAGGAACCCACCGCACTTGTTCCAAGGGCGAGCGAGCCGTCTTCAACAAGCTGTTCGCGCCCGTCGCCGATGCCCTCGTGGCGGCGTCCGCGCCCGGATCTGAGCACCGTGGACTACGGCGCGTCGCTGTTCCGTCGCGCCGGGGATCTCGGTGGCCTGTTCCCCAACCCGGACAACCAGTACGTGTTCCAGGCCAGCAAGTGGTCCCCCGGCACCATCATCGTGATCCGCGGCAAGGCGATGACGTTTCCCGACACCCGGAACGGCCAGTCGGTGACCGCGCCCTCCGACGTGCGGTACTGGTCGATGTGCTCCAACGAGTTCAAGGAGCCGTTCCCCCGCCGTGGACTGTGCGTCGGATGACGAGACCGTCAAGGACGCCCAGGGCTTCTACACCTACGTCGTCTCGATGCTGAAGGACCGGCCGAAGAACGCCCGGGCCGCGACGGGGGTCACCTGGCTGGCGTGGGCCAAGGCCGGCACCAAGGATGTGCCGGACAACACGACGTACTTGCGCACCATGCTGCCGAGCCCGGGGTTCGACCACGCCGTGCAGAGCGTGCCCCCGCCGGGCCAGGGCGAGAGCGCCGACGACGCCGCAGCTGATGCCGCTACGGCGATGGCCGAGTACTACCCACGAGGAGTGCTCTGCACGACGGCGACGTTCGAGGCGGGCGGCGCCGACGCCTGCTTCGGAGGGCAGTGATCGGTGGTCCCGCTCGGGTCAGGACCTGAGCGGGACCATCACCTCGTCGTGGAACCGGTGCAGCTGCTCGATGTCGTCGGCGGCGCCGTCGCCGACCGGCCACACCAGGAGCCACTGGACTCCGGCGTTGCGGAACGAGCCGACCAGGTCGAGCGCGGCCGCGCCGCCCCCGAACGGCAGCCGCTGACGGAGCTGCTCGACCGGACGGTGAACGACCGGCGCGAGCCGGTCGGTCAGCACAGCGTCGGCGGGATGGCGGTCGCCAGGCCGGTCGAGATGGAACCACGTCGTCGCCAGGCCGTTGCCGATCGACTGCGGATCGCGCGCGAGCGTCGCGACGCGCCCCTGGAGGGCGGCCCAGCGCGTCGCGAACTCGTCCGGCGCGATGTTGTATGCGGACGCGAGCCAGCCGTCGGCCAGCCGGGCCACCCTCCGCATACCGGCGTCCGACCCCCAGCTCCCGATCCACAGCGGCGGGCTACCCGTTCGAGCGGACCGTGGGGCGAGCGACTCGTCGACCCGGTAGTGGCTGCCGGCGAAGCCGGTGCCGTCGAGCAGCGCTCGAGTGGATCGCACCGCTTCGTCGAAGCGGGCCCACCGCTCCTCGAAGGGCACCCCGGCGAGGGTGTAGTCCGCCTGGGACGACCCTGGCGACACGCCAGCCACCACCCGGCCGCCGGACATGGCGTCGAGGGCGGTGAGCGCCTTGGCCAGCGCGGCCGGACCTCTGACGACGGGGTTGGCCGTCGTGGTCATCAGCCGCGCGGTGCCCGAGCACGACACCACCGCGGCCAGTGCGGTGAGCCCGTCGAGCCAGGGCGCGCCGAAGACCAGGTGGTCGTTCGCGCATACCGCCTCGTAGCCGAGGCCCACCGCCGTCTCGACGTACTCGACGAGGTGCTCCGCCGCATACGAGCCGTCGCCGAAGTCGATCAGCGGCAAGTGGACGCCGAATTTCACCGGACCAGCATGGCCCTCCGGCGACGCGAGGTGAACTCTGTGTAAACGATGCGCGATTCGACAGGTGGATTTGGCAGGCTTGTCCGGTGCGGATCCACCTGAACGTGACGCCCGAGGGCGCGGCGACCGTCGACATCGACGGTGCGCCGACGTTGGCGCGTCCGGTCAGCTGGCTGGACGGGCTCAACCAGCCGCACCCGCTGGTCTGGCTGTCCCGAGAGCGGCAGTACGACGTCGAGCTGTGGGTCGGCGGGGAACTGGTCGGCTACGTGCCCGGTGCCGACCCGGCGGTCGACGCGGCTTACGACGAGGCCGAGCGCCGGATCGCCTGAGGGTCGTCGATCGGACGGAGGCTGTTTGCGGGCACGTCGACGTACAGTCCGTTGGCGTCGACCACGCTGGCCCGGTCGCCGTCGGGGTCGATACGCAACAGCACCACCTTGGTGCCGGCTGACAGCTCACCGTCCTGGCCCGAGGACTTCCGCGACCCCGCGTACGAGAAGGGAGTTCGGGCGACCGTCTCGTGGGTGAAGCGGTTGGGCGGAGGCTGGATGAGGCTCTCCGCCGGGACCAGGCTCTCCCGGGGGAGAACCTTGGCCTCCGGACGGATGAACCCCTCGTCCACGGCTTCCTCAGACGAGGCTCTCGCGCGGCAGGACGACCGGCAGGTTCGTGAGAACGACGCCCTCGGCCATCGGTCCGCGCGCCTGGAGCAGCCGCCCCTCTTCCGCGAGCGAGAGCAGGTCCGGCAGGGTGAACGGCTCGGCCGCCGCCGGGTCGACGGTGTAGCCGAGGTCCTGGAGACTGCCGACGGTCACCCCGCTCATCGGGTTGCCCGGCGCGGCGATGAACCCGGACATCAGCTCGTTGCGGAAGACCGTCTCGCGCCAGTGCCCTCCGGCCGTGCCCGGCCCGCCGGTGTTCTCGACCGGGACGCGCACCGCGCGGTTAGCCGCACGCAGCGTCTTGTAGGCGGCCATGGCCGCCTTCCCCGAGAACGTGGGGTTGTCGGTGCCCTCGCCCTTGAGCAGCTTCTTGAGTGGCCAGATCGTCCCGATACCGAGGACGTGGCCCATCTCGTGGGTGATGACGTCGTTGAGGGTGCCCTCCGACTGCATCTTCTTCAGGTCGTCGGTGTCGAAGGTCATGATCCCCTTCGCCGGCAACAGCGCCGCCGGTCCGGACCCTTCCGGGCGGACATGGGTGGGGCCGGCCTGACCGAGGATCTTGCCCGGCCCGTCGATCGGACGGCCCTGCGCCTCGATGAGGATGTCGTCGATGACGTCGTCGCCGATTCGAACCGGCGGGAGGTCGCCGACGATGGCCTTGACCCATCGGTCGGCGGCGGCCGTGAACGCGGCCTTCTGCCGGGCGTTCAGGCCGCCAAGGAACCGCACCTCAATGGTGAACGGCGACTCGGTCGCGGCAAGGTCGCGCGCCTGCTTCTTGGCGGCGACGGCGGTATAGGTCTCGTAGGCCACTCCAGATCCCTCCCCTGAAAGGTCCCTGACGGGTGCGCGCCAGGGCAAACTATGACGGCGACGCCGAACGCGGTGTCCCCATGATGCTCCTGTGCGCTCGCTGAGCGGCGGAGATTCGGAATCGCCGATGGCAGGCGGGCCCGGGTGATCCGCAACGTGGTGCTGGCCCGGTGATCCGCAACACTGCGCTGGCCCGGTGATCGGCAACACTGCGCTGGCCGGGTGATCCGCAACGTGGTGCTGGGCCGGGCACGATCGACACCGAGATCGACACCGAGATCGACACCGAGATCGACACCGAGATCGACACCGAGATCGA
>DASTNV010000009.1:0-5632 GCA_035762725.1 Lapillicoccus sp.
CGCTCGCGGCGCCGCGGCAGGTGCACTACCTGGCCAAGGACGACTACTTCACGGGGACCGGCGTGCGGGGGTTCATCAGCCGTGAGGTGTTCGAGGGGCTCGGCGCGATCCCGGTCGACCGGCACTCCTCGCGAGCGGCCCAGGAGTCGCTCGACGCCGCGCTCAAGGTGCTCGGGGAGGGCAAGGCGTTCGGCATCTACCCTGAGGGCACGCGCTCCCGGGATGGCCGGCTCTACCGGGGCCGGACCGGCGTGGGGTTCCTCGCCCTCACGGCCAAGGTGCCGGTGGTGCCGGTAGGGCTGTCGGGCACCGAGGACATCCAGCCGGTCGACGCCCGGTTCCCGCGGCTCGCCAAGGTGAGCGTGACCTTCGGGACGCCGCTGCACGTCGCCGAGCGGTACGAGGGGGTACCCCAGGGGCGGGCGCGACGCGAGGTGACTGACGAGATCATGGACGCGATCGCCGCCCTGTCCGGCCAGGAGAGCGCCGACGGCTACAACGAGATCCCCTCGGAGCCCGGTCCGCAGCTCGGGACCTGACCCCGAGCCGGACCACTTCGACGGGCTTATCGCGAACCACTTGCAATAAGCCGGGAGCCGTCCTTATCGTGACGGCGTGACGACCCTGACCCCCACCACGCCGACCGGGGCGCAGCGTCGTCGCCTCCAGCTCACCCGCGACGAGCGCCGCTCAGTCATCGGCATGGCCACCTTCATCCTGCTGCTGCACCTCGTCGGGTGGGGGACGCTGATCGCCCTCGTGGTCCCGGAGGAGTACCAGGTCGGCGGCCAGCTGTTCAACATCGGCCTGGGCGTCACCGCATACACCTTGGGCCTGCGGCACGCCTTCGACGCCGACCACATCGCCGCCATTGACAACACGACGCGGAAGCTGATGACCGAGGGCCAACGGCCGCTCAGTGTGGGGTTCTGGTTCAGCCTCGGGCACAGCTCGGTGGTCTTCATCATGGTCGCCCTGCTCGCCGCGGGAATCCGGTGGCTGGCCGGGGCCATCGAGGACGACCAGTCCACGCTCCAGCAGATCACCGGGGTCTGGGGGACCGCGGTCTCCGGGGTGTTCCTCGTCATCATCGGGCTGATCAACCTCGCGGCCCTGGTCGGGATCCTCAAGGTGTTCCGCAGGATGCGCACCGGTCACTACGCCGAGGCCGAGCTCGAGGAGCAGCTCGACAAGCGCGGCTTCCTCAACCGGATCCTCGGCCGGGTGACCAAGGCCGTGACCAAGCCCTGGCACATGTACCCGGTGGGCCTGCTGTTCGGGCTCGGGTTCGACACGGTGACCGAGGTCGGGCTGCTGGTTGTCGCCGGTGGGGCGGCCGCCTCGGGGCTGCCGTGGTGGGCGATCCTCACCCTGCCCGTGCTCTTCGCCGCGGGCATGTCGCTGCTGGACTCCATCGACGGCTCGTTCATGAACTTCGCCTACGGGTGGGCGTTCGCCAAACCGGTCCGGAAGATCTACTACAACATCACCGTCACGGCGCTCTCCGTCGCGGTCGCCCTGGTCATCGGCGTCATCGAGCTGCTGTCCATCCTCACGGAGAAGCTCGACATCACCTCGGGTCCGGCGGCGGCGATCGCCGCGGTCGACCTGGAGTATGTCGGCTACTGGATCGTCGGGCTGTTCGTCGTCACCTGGGTGATTGCGTTCGTCGTCTGGCGGTTCGGGCGGATCGAGGAACGGTGGTCGGCGCACCTTCAGTCGGAGGCACCTGCGGAGGGTTGACACCCTCTCGACCTAGGCTGAGGCCGTGTACGAGGGCGTGGTCCAGGACCTCATCGACGAGCTGGGGCGGTTACCGGGGATCGGGCCCAAGTCGGCGCAGCGGATCGCCTTCCACCTGCTGCGCGCCGACCCCGAGGACGTCACTCGGCTGACCACCGTGCTCACCCAGGTCAAGGCGACGATCCGGTTCTGTGAGCGCTGCGGCAACGTCGCCCAGGCCGAGCTGTGCCGTATCTGCGCTGACCCGCGTCGCGACCAGACGGCGATCTGCGTGGTCGAGGAGCCCAAGGACGTCGTGGCCGTGGAGCGGACGCGGGAGTTCCGCGGCACCTACCACGTGCTCGGCGGCGCGATCTCGCCGATGGACGGCATCGGTCCGGAGGACCTCAGCATCCGCGAGCTGATGCAGCGGCTGGCCGACGGAACCGTCACCGAGCTGATCATCGCCACCGACCCCAACATTCAGGGGGAGGCCACGGCCACGTACCTGTCCCGCTCTCTACGCGGCACCGGCCTGACCATCACCCGGCTCGCCTCCGGGCTGCCCGTCGGGGGCGATCTTGAATACGCTGACGAGGTGACCTTGGGCAGGGCGTTCGAAGGACGGCGGCCGATGCATGAGTGACGACACCGATCAGGTCGAGGAGACCGAGCGGGAGGAGCTGCGCGCCATCGCGGCCGAGTCCGCCCTGGACGCGCGCAACTACATGGCCACGGTCACCGAGGTCGCGTCGGGCCAGGCCGCCGACACCGCCATCCCGCTGCTCCTGCTCGCCACTGCCCAGCTGCTGTTGACCGGGTCACGCCTCGGGGCGATCCAGGACGTCGTCCCAGTGGCGCGGTTCGAGGCCGACCCCGGCCCCGACGCCGATGTCGACCCGCTGCGGGCGAGCCTCAGCAACCTGTTGGAGGGCCTGGACGACTACGCCGACGTCGTCGACCCGGTGACCCGCGCCGAGCTGACCCGTGGGTCGCTGTCCAACGACATCGTCGAGATCGTCGTCGCGCTGGACCACGGCTTGTCCCACTACGACGACGGCCGGCCGATCGAGGCCCTCTGGTGGTGGCAGTTCTCATACTTGTCCACGTGGGGCGACCGCGCGGCCAGCTCGCTGCGGGTCCTCCAGTCGGTGCTCGCCCACCTCCGGCTGGACGCCGACGAGGAGACCGTGTCGTCCGCGGAGTTCGACGCCCTGCACCCCTGAGGGTTGCAACCCGTACCGAGGTACGGGTTTACCGTCGGGACATGGAACCTGACTGGTGCGCCCCCGAGGCGTGCTCCCTGGACTCCGCCCAACAGCCGGCTCGGGTGGCCGAGTGGGACGACCTCTTCGCCGTCGGGGTGCGGGCGGTGACCCCGGTCGACGCAGGGGTACGCCTGGATCTGGCGCCGGCTCGCGGGCAGGCGGCGGCGGTGGCCGATCTCGCCGACCGGGAGGCCCAGTGCTGCCTCTTCTTCCGGTTCGACCTCGCCATCGGCGATGAGACTCTGGCGCTGACGATCCGGACCGATCCGGCATACCGCTCGGTCGTCGACGCGCTCGCCGCGCGCGCCCTCGCGCGGGTCGGCTCCGGGGAGTGACGAGTATGCGCGCGGGCGAGGTCGCCGCGCTGGCGGGAGTCGGTGTGGAGAGCCTCCGCTACTACGAGCGGCGAGGGCTGATGCCGCCGCCGGAGCGGTCCCTCGGGGGGCACCGGGTGTACTCCGACGACGACGTCACGCGGCTCCGGGTGATCCGAGCCGCGGCTCGGCTCGGCTTCACCTTGTCGGAGATCCGCGAGCTTCTCGCCCTCGGGGTACACCGCCACGGCGACGTGGACCTGCATACCCGGATCGAGGCGAAGCTCGGCGAGGTGCGCTCGCGGATCGAGGACCTGCGCATCGTCGAGGCGTCCCTGGCGGCGGCCCTCACCGCGGGCTGCCGCGATCTGGAGGAGTGCGCGGGATCGGAGTGGTGTCCGATCCCGTTCTCTCAGCTCCCGGGTGTGCGCTCGGAGAACTGAGTTGTGGAGGAGTTCTCCAGGTTGGTCGTGCAGTGCAGGTCGATGACGAGGTCGTGGCTGGTGAACGGGTCCCAGTTCGTCGCTTCGCGGATGTCCGAACCGCTGAGCCCGGTGTAGACCCGGTACCCGGAGCCGCCCTCGTAGTAGGTCCAGTACGACGCCTGGCTGATCGTCACACCGATGCCGCCGGGCTCCTTGACCTCGACACCCCTAGGCACGATGCGGCCGGGCGAGTAGTCGCGGTCGACGAGGTTCATGCCGGCCGGGCAGGACGCCTTGGGGATCTTGACCGAGTGCCACGGCGGCAGAGTCACCCGGAACGCCTCGACCGTCGTCTCGGTCCATTGGGGCGTGTCGCTGCTCGCAGCGGCTCCAGGCGCGGCGGCGACGGCCACCCCGACGGCTGCGGCAGTGGCAACGAGTGCGGCCAGCACGACACGGCGGCCTCGATTGTTCTTCTTCATGATGAATCTCCTTGATTCGCAACGAATGTGATGTCCACAAGTCTGTGCGCCGACTGCGCGGCGGGCGGTCCATCGGTCGACCGGCAAGCGGTGTGAACGGCGGCTGGCCGGCCAGTGGACGGCGGTGTGGGGTCATGTCCACTGGTTGTCCGGACCCACCGCCACAATGAGCGGGTGGCGACCCCCGTCCTGCTTCTCGCGACCCTGACCAGCGGCCTGGCCGCCGGCGTCTACCTCTTCTACGCGCATACCGTCATGCCCGGCCTGGGGCGCTCGAACGATCGGACCTTCGTGGCCGGGTTCCAGGCGCTGGACCGGGCGATCGTCAACCCGTGGTTCATGGCGACCGCGTTCCTCGGAGCGCCGATCCTCACCGTCGTCGCGGGCCTGCTCCACCTCGGTGAGCCGCTGCGTCCGGTGCTCTGGTGGGTCGCCGCCGCGTTTGTGCTCGACCTGGTCACCATCGGGATCACCGGCGGGATCAACGTGCCGGCCAACAACCGCTTGAAGGCGGCCGGTGATCCGGACTCCATCGACGTTGCCGCGGCGCGCACCGAGTTCGATGAGGCGCGGTGGGTCCGGTGGAACCTCGTGCGCGTCGTCCTCAGCGTGGCGTCGTTCGCCGCCCTGGCGTGGGCCTTGGTGCTCGCCGGACGCGCCGCGTCCTGAGCGAACTTCCAGGTCGCCGTGGGACGGTGGCGCCGTGGTGCTCCGGCGTTTCTTGGCGACCGCGGCCGCAGCGGCCGTCGGCTGTGCGCTGCTGGCCGGGTGCACCCGCGACCCCAAGCCCCTCCCACCCAAGGAGGCCACCCCGCGGCAGGTGCTCGATGCATACCTGCTGGCGCTGCAGGCGGGCGACTGCGGTACCACCCACGAGTACGCCGTCGACCGGTTCGTCTCGGACGGGGACCTCTGCGGGAAGGTGAACGTGCTGTCCTACCGACACGACGGCTACCGCTCGCAGCCCTCGCCCGACGAGGTCGTGCTGGCCGACACCCTCACGGTGCGCGGCGGCGACCAGAGCCTGCCCGACGGCGACCACCTGTGGTTCTACACGCTGAAGCAGCAGCCCAACGGCGCGTGGCGGATCAGCGCCGCCGGTTCCGGGCCCTAGCGGGCGTATCTCACTGGACGGAGCCTCACGGGTCGGTTCCGCTGCGCCGATAAACTCGTTGCCGTGAGCCTCGTGGTGCAGAAGTACGGCGGCTCCTCCGTGGCCGATGCCGAGAGCATCAAGCGCGTGGCGCGCCGGATCGTCGAGACCCGCAAGGCGGGGAACTCGGTCTGCGTCGTGGTGTCCGCCCTGGGCGACACCACCGACGAGCTGCTCGACCTCGCGAACCAGGTCACGCCCCTCCCGCCCGGCCGTGAGCTCGACATGCTCCTGACCAGCGGGGAGCGGATCTCGATGGCGCTCCTGG
>DASTNV010000010.1:0-6801 GCA_035762725.1 Lapillicoccus sp.
CTCACGGTCCGCCCGCCCGGTCGTCAAGACAACGTTGATGACATCAACGTGATACCAAAGTGGTAGCATCTCCTCATGGCGATGACACTGCGACTGACTGACGACGACGAGCAGGCGCTCGCCGCGCTGGCCGCCGCCGAAGGAGTCAGCAAGCACGAAGCCACGCTGCGGGCCATCCGAGAAGCCGCCGCCCGCCATGGACATCGTGCTCGCGTCGCCGAGCTGTCGGCTGACGCGCGTGAACGGTATGCCGACTTGCTCGAGCGACTCGGGCGTTGACCGAATACCTGTCACTCGAAGATCTGCTGGCTCTAACCGGCGACCTGGGCGTGGGTCCGGTACGTGACCTCGGGCTTCTCGACTCAGCAGCCCACCGTCCGCAGACCGAGCTGATCGGCTACGAGGCCTACCCGTCCCTGGACGAGAAGGCCGCCGTGCTGCTCGAGTCGATCGTCAGCAACCACCCGCTGGTCGATGGCAACAAGCGCCTGGCTTGGCTGTCAGCTGTCGTGCTCTACGGTCTGAACGGTGTGCCGCTCGGGGCGCCGGATGACCCGGCGTACGACCTCGTCATCGCCTCGGCGAGTGGCGAGCTGGGCTACCAGGAAGCCGCCCAGCAGCTGGCTCGCTGGCACTGACCTTTGACTTCGGGGGGAGCGATGACGCGTACCGAACCCCCAGGTCGACCCACCGGGCGAGGTCGGCGTCGGAGTCGACGCCCTCGCTGTCGACCCGGAACCAACCGTCCATCTCCTTGCCGCGCATGACCATCCGGCCGGCGTGGGGTTGTGAGGCGATCTCGTCGCTCTGCGCCGGATCGCCGCGGAGCATCAGGCCACCCTGACCACTCGCCGCGACCGCCATGTTGCCGTTGACGAGGAACGCCAGGCCGCCGAACATGCGCATCTCGGTGACGTTCGGCACGTCCTGAACCTCGGTGCGGATCCGGTTCGCGAGCTCCTCGTCGTAGGCCATGCGTCCAGGATGGCGCAGCCGACCGACAGTCAGGCCTGCGGCGGCGCGATGTCCTTCTGGGCGGGCAGCTGGTCCTGCCGGACGACGCCGACCGGGCAGGTCATCCCGTTCGGCCCGTGGTTGCAGTAGCCGCCTGGGTTCTTGTGGAGGTAGCCCTGGTGGTAGTCCTCGGCGAGGTAGAACGGGCCGGCGTCCTCGGCCGACCGGATCTCGGTGATGATCTCGCCGTACCCGTTGTCGGTGAGCACCTTCTGGAAGGCGTCGCGAGTCGCGATCGCGGCCCGCTCCTGGTCCTCCGTGGTCCAGTAGATGGCCGAGCGGTACGCCGTGCCGATGTCGTTGCCCTGGCGGTTCGCCGTCGTCGGGTCGTGGTTCTCCCAGAACTCCTTGAGCAGCAGCTCGGGGCTGGTCTGCTCGGGGTCGTAGACGACCCGGACCGTCTCGGCGTGGCCGGTCAGCCCGGTGCAGGTCTCCTCGTACGTGGGGTTCGGGGTGTACCCGCCCATGTAGCCGACCGCCGTCGCGACGACTCCCGGCTGGCGCCAGAAGATCCGCTCGACGCCCCAGAAGCAGCCCATCGCGACATAGATGACCTGCGACCCGTCGGGCCATGGGCCGTCGATCGGGGTGCCGAGGACGACGTGCGTCGGGTTGACGCTGAACGGTCGCGTGGACCGTCCTGAGAGGGCGTCCTCACGGGACACCATGGTCGACTTCCTGCCGAATCCGAAGATCACCCCGTCATTGTCGCTCATCGCTCCGGCACTACTCTCGGCCGGTGACATCTGCGCGCCCTCTGCACGGCTTCGCCACCCGGGCCATCCACGCCGGCCAGGAGCCCGACGCGGCCACCGGTTCGGTCGTGACGCCGATCTACCAGACGTCCACCTACAAGCAGGACGGCATCGGCGGGCTGCGCGGCGGGTACGAGTACTCCCGGTCGGCGAACCCCACCCGCACGGCCCTGGAGGAGTGCGTCGCCGCGCTCGAGGGTGGCGAACGCGGGTATGCGTTCGCCAGCGGCCTCGCGGGGCAGGACACCGTGGTGCGGGCGCTGCTGAGCCACGGGGACCACGTCGTGGTGCCGTCCGACGCATACGGAGGCACCTACCGCTACTTCAACAAGGTGGCTCGGCCGGCCGGCATCACGCACACCATCGCGTCAATCCACGACGTCGACTCGGTGCGGGCGGCGATCCGCCCGGGCATGACCAAGCTCGTCTGGGTGGAGACGCCGACCAACCCCCTGCTCGGCATCGCCGACATTGCCGGGATCGCCGAGGTGGCCCACGCCGAAGGTGCGTTGCTCGTCGTCGACAACACCTTCGCGACCAGCTACCTGCAGACCCCGATCTCGCTCGGCGCCGATATCGTCACGCACTCGACGACGAAGTATGCGGGTGGCCACAGCGACGTGATCGGCGGGGTCGTAGTGGTGGCCAAGGACCTTGGAGCCAAAGGCTTTTCGGAGGTTCCGGAACGGATCGAGTTCCACCAGAACGCGATTGGCGGGATCGCGGCGCCGTTCGACTCGTGGCTGGTGCTACGCGGGTTGAAGACCTTGGCGATCCGGATGGAGCAGCACTGCGACAACGCGGAACGCGTGGTCGAGCACCTGCTCTCCCACCCTGCCGTGGAGACCGTCTACTACCCGGGTCTGCCCGAGCATCCGGGCCACCTCATCGCCGCGAAGCAGATGCGCCGGTTCGGCGGCATGGTGTCGATCAGCGTCAAGGGCGGCGAGCGCGCCGCGGTCGCCGTGTGCGGCGCTACCCAGATCTGGACGCTCGGCGAGTCGCTCGGCGGCGTCGAGTCGCTCATCGAGCACCCAGCGCGGATGACGCACGCGTCGGTGTCGGGGACGCCGCTCGAGGTCCCGCGCAACCTGATCCGCCTGTCGGTCGGGATCGAGGACGCCGACGACCTCATCGAGGACCTGGACGCCGCACTGAGCGCCCACGGCTGACCGGTTTCGCCATGACGCTGGTCGCCTGGGAACGGGACGACGAAAGTCGTGGCCACAGCATCGCGCGGCGGGAGCGGCTGGCCGACGGCTGGCTGTTCCACGGCAGCGAGGTCATCGTCGGTGACGACACCCTCAGCTGCACGTTCAGTGTCGTCGTCGGCCCGGACTGGGTCACGCGACGGGTCCAGGCCCTCGCGGTGTCGGGCGCTGGGGAGACCCGACGAACCCTCGAGGCGGTCGACGGCCGGTGGACCGTCGATGGCGAGGCCCGGCCGGACCTCGACGGTTGCGTCGACGTCGACATCGCCGCGACGCCGCTGACCAACACGTTCCCGATCCGCCGGCTCGCGCACCTCCCGATCGGCGAGCCGGTGACCTCCGGCGTGGCCTGGGTCGACGTACCGGCGCTCGGCGTGACGCGTGTCGACCAGACCTATGTCCGACTGGAGGACCGCAACGGCCTGGCCTGCTGGCGGTACAGCGACCCCGACCACGGCGCGTTCGTCCTCACCGTCGACGAGGAGGGCCTGGTGGTCGACTACGAGGGGTTCGCCCGGCGCATACCCACCGGGGCCTCGTGACCGACGTCCTCTGCCTCGATGTCGGCTCGACTTTCACCAAGGCCGTGCTCGTCGGCGCTGACGGGACAGTGCTCGGGACTGCAGAGACGGCGACGACACTGGGCGGCGACGTCCTCGACGGGTGTGACGCCCTGGCCGAGCGGCTCGGCGCGCGGGACGCCGTGACCCTCGCGTGCTCCAGCGCCGGCGGCGGGCTCCGGCTGGCGGTGGTGGGGTACGAGCGGCAGGTCACCGCCGAGGCGGGCTACCGGGTCGGGCTCAGCGCCGGCGCCAAGGTGGTCCATGTCGCCTCCGGACGGCTGGACGCCACGGCCGTGCGAGGACTCGGCCGGGCCGAGCCGGACCTCGTGCTGTTGGTCGGGGGTACCGACGGCGGCAACGCGGAAGTGTTGCAGCACAACGCGGTTCAGCTGGCGGAGACACGGCTCGGGGTACCCATTGTGGTGGCCGGGAACGTCGACGCCCAGGACGAGGTGGCGGCAGTGCTGCGGTCGGCCGGCCAACCGGTACGGGTCGCCGACAACGTCGTGCCCGAGATCGGCGTCATCCAACCGGCGGGCGCGCGGGCCGCGATCCGGGCGACCTTCCTCGACCATGTCATCGGGGGCAAGGGCCTCTCCAGCCGGCCGAAGTTTCGGGAGGTGGTTCGCGCTCCCACGCCTGACGCGGTGCTGCGCGGCGTCGAGGTCGTCGCCGACGTGGTCGGTACCGACCTGCTGGTCGTCGACGTCGGCGGCGCGACCACCGACGTCTACTCCGTCGTCACGCCGGAGGGGGAGGACGCGACGCTGCGCAAGGAGGTCGTCGGCCCGCTCTGGCACGCGCGCACCGTCGAGGGCGACCTCGGGGTCCGCTGGAACGCCGTGGGTGTCGTCGAGGCCGCGGCCCGCGAACGGATCCCCGTCGGCGCGGCGCTACCCGGGTATGCGGCTCGGGTGGCCGCCGACCCGGGGTACCTGCCATCCGGCGACGACGAGGTCGCGCTCGACCTCCAGCTGGCCACGGTGGCTGCGGTCGTCGCGGTCCGCCGACACGGCCGTCCGGGGGCGCCGGGGCAGTCCCCTCGCCCCTTGGGTGAGGTCGGCATGGTTCTGGGGTCTGGTGGCGTCCTTCGGCACGCCACGGCCGTGGAGAGTATGCGGGTGCTCTCGGCGGTCGTCGGCGACCACGCCGGTGGGTGGCGGGTGCCCCGGTCCGCGCGGACCGCCGTCGACGTCGCATACCTGCTGTTCGCGGTGGGACTGCTGGCCGACAGCCACCCCGAGGTGGCGCGGACCCTGGCCGGGTCTCACATGCTGGGCGGCCCTGAGTAGCCTGCGATCGTGCCCGAAGCCACCCCACGAAGTTCTCCTCTTCGCTCCGATACTTCGCGGGGGCCCCGACAAGACCTCGCCCCATCCCCCGTCAGCGTCGACGACATCCGAGCCGCCGAGCGGCTGCTCCAGGGGGTCGTCCGGCCTACCCCGCTGGAGTACTCGCGGGCGCTCTCCGACAAGGTCGGCGCCGAGGTCTTCCTCAAGTGCGAGAACCTCCAGCGCGCAGGGTCGTTCAAGATCCGCGGGGCGTACACGCGGATGGCCCGGCTGTCGGATGCGGAGAAGGCTCGCGGCGTCGTGGCGGCCAGCGCGGGGAACCATGCCCAGGGCGTGGCCCTCGCCGCGCAGCTGCTCGGCATCAGCGCCAAGGTCTACATGCCGCACGGGGCGCCGATGCCCAAGATCTCGGCGACCAAGGCGTACGGCGCGGACATCGAGTTCGTCGGGACCACCGTGGACGAATGCCTGGTGGCGGCGCACGAGTTCTCGGCGCGCACCGGAGCGGTGCTGATCCACCCCTTCGACCACCCCGACATCGTTGCGGGACAAGGCACCTGCGGTCTGGAGATCCTCGAGCAGTGCCCCGAGGTACGGACCGTCGTCGTCAGCGCCGGCGGCGGTGGGCTGCTCGCGGGGATCGCGACCGCCGTCCACGGGCTGCGCCCCGACGTGCGGGTGGTGGGCGTCCAGGCGGCGGAGGCAGCCGCATACCCCCTGTCCTTGAAGGCGGGCCATCCCGTCGCCCTGGACCACATGGCGACGATGGCCGACGGCATCGCCGTGGGGCGGCCGGGCGACGTGCCGTTCGCGGTCATCGAGAAGCTCGTCGACTCGGTGGACGTCGTCAGCGAGGCGAGCCTGTCGCGGGCGCTGCTGTTCCTCCTCGAGCGGGCCAAGCTGGTCGTCGAGCCGGCCGGAGCCGCAGCGGTGGCCCGCCTGATGGACCCGACCGCGGCTCGGCTCGAGGGTCCGGTGGTGGCCGTGCTCTCCGGCGGCAACATCGACCCGCTGCTGATGATGCGGATCATCCGGCACGGCATGGCGGCGGCGGGGCGGTACCTCACCTTCGCGGTCCGCGTGCCGGACCGGCCGGGGTCACTGGCCCGGCTGCTCGCCGATCTCGCCGGCGTCGACGCGAACGTCATCGAGGTGCGGCATCACCGCAACACGTCGTCGCTGTCGGTCGACGAGACCGAGATCGTCGTAGACGTCGAGACGAAGGGCCCCGACCACCGTGAAGAGGTGCTCGGGGCCCTGCGCGCCGACGGCTACACGCCGCTGCTGCGCTGAGCGTCAGCCGGTGTAGGGCGCGGCCGTGAGGATCTTGACCTCGACGGTCTTGCCCGCGGGGGTCTCGTAGGAGGCGGTGTCGCCGACCTTCTTGCCGTTGATCGCCTGGCCGAGCGGGGACTGCTCGGAGAACACCTCGAGGCCTGAGTCGTCCTTGATCTCGCGGTGGCCGAGCAGGAAGGTCTCCTCGTCGCCGAACATCTCGACGGTGACGAGCATGCCCGGCTCGACGATGCCGTCGTCCTTCGGCGTCTCGCCGACCTTGGCGGTCTCGAGGAGCTGGGTCAGCTGGCGGATGCGGGCCTCCATCTTGCCCTGCTCCTCCTTGGCGGCGTGGTACCCGCCGTTCTCGCGGAGGTCGCCTTCCTCGCGGGCCGCCTCGATTCGCTTGGCGATCTCGACACGGCCCTCACCGGACAGGTGCTCGAGCTCCGCCTTGAGGCGGTCGAACGCCTCCTGGGTGAGGTAGCTCTGGGTCGCTGTCTCGGTCACGGGGTGCTCCTAACGAAAAGGCCTGGACCGTTGCGGTCCAGACCCGGCTCTGCTGCGGTGTGTAAGGGTCAAGGGTAACAAAGCCGGGGTATGCCACGCATCTTCGTTCGCGTCCGGGGTGCGGTGGCGATCGTGGGAACAAACCCGTGCCCTGGCCCTGGTTTGTTGCCACGATCGCCTC
>DASTNV010000011.1:0-11218 GCA_035762725.1 Lapillicoccus sp.
TGTCGGGCTGACCCGGGAAGAGCGCGAACATGGTGTCGCCGACGGCGTCGAGCCCCGGCTGCCCGGTGAAGTCGCGCATGATGTCGTCGATGTGCTGGTCGATATCCACGGACTCGAGGCGGACCCAGACCCGTTGGACAGCGGCCAGGAGCCGTGCGTTGTCGCTGCCGGCGCGGGCACCCACCCGCTCGACCTCCGCCGCGAGCTGGGCTATCTGGTCCACGTCGCCGACAAGGTGTGCGGCGAACCCGCGCCAGAGCGGGACGTACCACTCGTAGAGCGGTTGCCGGAGCCGGACCGCGAGCTCCGCGTAGGCCCGCATCTCGGCGAGTGCCGTTGACACGAGGCCCCGTTCGAGCACGGCGACGATTCGCAGCCGTAGGCCCAGCAGTCGTAGCTCCACCTGTCCGAGTCGGGTTCCGATGTCGATGATCTCGGCCGACTCCTGGGTGCGCAGCTCGGCGTCGTCCGGACCGGCGACCGCGTCGCAGTGCGCGGCGAGAGCGTGGGCGAGGGCGGGCTCGTCGCCCACCCGGCGGGCCATCGCGACGGCCTCCTCGGCAACGGCTCGGCGTCGGTCGGTCGACTCCAGGAAGGACAGCGCCACCGACAACCGGGCGAGCAGGTATGCGCGTCGGACGCTGTCGGCCTTGGGCAGGCGGTCCAGCGCCTCCTCGAGCAGCTCGATCTGGGCCAGGTCGGCGAGCCGGACCTCGAACCCCGAGAGTCCGGCGGCGTACCCGAGCGCCGCGTCGGCCAGCGCGTCGGCGTTGCCCTGATGGCGGGCGATGGCGGCCGCCTCGGTGAACGCGTTGCGCGCCACCACGAGGTCGCCGCTGCGCAGCAGGCTGTCGCCCCGCCGGTGCAGCAGCCCGGCCCGGTCGGCATGGTCGGCGGGCAGCGCGCTCAGAGCCCGGTCGAACGCGTCGGCCGCCACCTCGTAGGCCTGGATCGCGGAGGCGTGCTCCCCGGCCGCCGCCCAGTGGCGGGAGGCGGACCCGGGCGGAGCGAGGGAGCCTGCGGCGGCGAAGTGATGGGCCACCTCCGCCTCGCCCGTCGGGCCGGGTCCAGCGAGCAGGGTGCGAGCGATCTCCAGGTGGAGCTGCCGTCGCCGCGCCTCCAGCACGCCCGCCTCCACGGCGTCCCGGACCAGCGCGTGCGCGAAACCCAGCCGCCGGTCCGGCTCGGTCGTGAGCAGGCCGGCGGTGATCGCCTCGTCCAGCAGCACCTGGACGACCCCCGGCGGCAGGGTCAGGACAGTCGCGAGCAGCGCCGGGTGGACTATCGGTCCCGCCACCGCCGCGGCACCGAGGACATCCGCTGCCGGCTGGCTGAGCCGGGCCACCCGCCGCGAGATCGTCGCGACCGCGCTGGCCGGAAGCGCATCGCCGACGACGTCGAGCCCGCGAGCGGCCGCGAGCCGGCCGATCTCCCCGACGAACAACGGGTTTCCGCCGGTGCGGTCGGTGACGCGCTGGGCGTCGGCGGTGGTCGCCTGGAGCCGGTGTTGGGTCTCGAGGAGCTCGCGGACCTCGTCGACGGTCAGCGGAGGGACCTCGAGAACGGTGGCGCGGTCGCGCAGCTCGTCCAGCTCGGCGGCGGCGTCGTGCTCTCGCAGCGCGCCAACGACGAGGACCGGCGACGTGCCGGTGTTCGCGGCGAGGAACCGGAGCAGCCGGAGCGAGCCCTGGTCGGCCCAGTGCAGGTCGTCGAGGAGCAGGAGGAGCGGGCGCTCCCGTGCGGTGATCGCGACCACCGAGGTGACGGCGTCGAACAACGGGAACCGCGTCGCCTCGCTACCGTCACGCGGTGGTTCGGTCTCCGGCAGGAGGGCCAGCACCCGGTCGGCGTGGCCCGGCCACGCGTCCCGCAGGGCAGCGGGATCGCGGCCGTCGGCGAGGCTGCGTACCACTTGGGTCCACACCCAGAAAGAGGGCACGCCAGGGTCGTCCCAGCCCGCGGCCCGGACCACGCGCATACCCCTGGCACGCGCCGTTCGTTCGGCCTCGGCGAGCAGCCGGGTCTTGCCGATGCCGGCCTCGCCGACGAGGAGGACGAGCCCTGCCACGCCGTCGGCCGCGGCGTCGACCGCGTCGGCCAACGTCGCCCGCAGGTCCGCACGGCCGACGAGCTGCGAGGGCACGGATCCAGGCTAGTGAGGGTCCGGATGACAAGACCTGCGTTCCGGTATGCGAGTAGCGGCAGGTACGGTGGCGCGCAGGTCATGAGTGTCAGCGCCAAGCCCCGGCTCGCTGACCGGCAACCCTCCAACCGCGGTGGGGTGCCCCGGGTGAGGACCGGGCCGACCGCGTGGGTCGGCAAGCGCGGAGCAGGACCGCTCCCGCGTCGTACCCAGACGAGCACCAAGGAGCACGTTGTCATGAGTGACACCCCGAACTGGTCCTTCGAGACCCGCCAGATCCACGTCGGGCAGGTCCCCGACAGCCAGACCGGCGCCCGCGCGCTGCCGATCTACCAGACCACCTCGTACGTGTTCAAGGACACCGACCACGCGGCAAACCTGTTCGCGCTCAAGGAGTTCGGGAATATCTACACCCGGATCATGAACCCCACGCAGGACGCCGTGGAGCAGCGGATCGCCTCCCTCGAGGGTGGCGTGGGCGCGCTCCTCGTGTCGTCGGGGCAGGCGTCCGAGACCATTGCGATCCTCAACGTCGCCGAGGCGGGCGACCACGTCGTGGCGTCGCCGTCGCTCTACGGCGGCACCTTCAACCTCCTCAAGTACACGCTGCCGAAGTTCGGCATCTCGGTGACGTTCGTCGAGGACCCGACGTCGCTGGAGTCGTGGAAGGCCGCGATTCGGCCGAATACCAAGCTGTTCTTCGGCGAGACCATCGCCAACCCGAAGTCGGAGATCCTCGACATCGAGGGGGTCGCCGCTATCGCCCACGAGGCCGGCGTCCCGCTCATCGTCGACAACACCATCGCCACGCCGTACCTGCTCCGGCCGCTGGAGCACGGCGCTGACGTCGTCCTGCACTCGGCGACCAAGTACCTCGGCGGCCACGGCACGACGATCGCGGGCGTCATCGTCGACGGCGGCACGTTCGACTTCGGCGCGGACCCCGAGAAGTTCCCGAACTACAACACGCCCGAGGAGAGCTACCACGGGCTGGTCTTCGCCCGTGACCTCGGCGTCAACGGGATCCTCGGGGCGAACCTCGCGTTCATCCTCAAGGCGCGGGTCCAGCTGCTGCGTGACCTCGGCTCGGCGATCTCCCCGTTCAACGCGTTCCTCATCGCCCAGGGCCTGGAGACGCTCTCGCTGCGGATCGACCGGCACATCGAGAACACCCACAAGGTCGCCGCATACCTCTCCTCGCACCCGCAGGTCGAGAAGGTCGTCTGGGCGTCGCTCGAGGGCGACCCGAACTACGAGCTGGCCCAGAAGTACACGCCGCGCGGAGCCGGGGCGGTGCTCGCGTTCGAGATCCAGGGCGGGCTGCCGGCCGGCAAGAAGTTCGTCGAGGGCCTCACTCTGCACAGCCACGTGGCCAACATCGGAGATGTCCGGTCGCTGGCGATCCACCCGGCGTCGACCACGCACTCCCAAGGCGGCGACGACGACCGGCTACTCGCCGGTGTCACGCCCGGGCTGGTGCGGCTCGCCGTCGGGATCGAGCACATCGACGACATCATCGCCGACCTCGAGCAGGGCTTCACCGCGGCCAAGGTCGACTGACGTCGCATCTCGGAGGGCGTCCCGTGCGGTGTGCCGGGGCGCCCTCCGACGCTGTTTGGATGCTGAAGAACTTCTGACCGAACCCTGGGGCGACGTTGACCGGCCAGCTGCTGTGGCGCTGCTCGGGCGCTGCCGGTCGGGACACTCGGGGTGGGACGGATGACCACCGGCTGCCGTGCAGCATGACCGGCGGCTCCTCGGGTGGCGGCTGGATCACCGGCGGCAAGCTCAACTCGCTCAACTCGTTCGGGTACCGCGGCGAGAAGAACGTCATGTACGGCCCTACTTCGGGTCGGTCGAGCAGTCCACCTACAACGCGGCGTCGACCTCCTAACCGACGATCGCGGTGACTTTCTGACCCCAGAGGGGCAGAAAGTCACCGCGATCGCGCTGGCATGATCACCGCATGAGTGAGGCACCCTCCCTCGCGCACCGCCTGCAGCGGATGACGGGACGCGACCCGGACGAGCACGGCCGCGCGTCGACGCCCCTCGAGCTGCTCTTCGACCTCACCTTCGTCGTCGCCGTCGGCCAGGCGGCGAACCTGTTCGCGCACAGCGTCTTCGAGGGCCACACCTGGACCGGCCTGATCGCCTTCGCCATCGCGGTGTTCGCGATTGTCTGGGCGTGGATCAACTTCTCCTGGTTCGCCTCGGCGTTCGACACCGACGACTGGGTGTTCCGCGTCATGACGATGGTCCAGATGGTCGGCGTCTGCATCGCCGCCCTCGGCCTGCCCAACCTCTTCCACTCCATCGACGAGGGCGGCCACGTCGACAACCGCATCCTCGTCGTGGGGTACGTGATCATGCGGCTGGCCATGGTGAGCCAGTGGCTGCGCGCCGCCCGGCAGTCGCCGGAGCACCGCAGCTCCTGCCTTGCCTACGCCAAGTGGGTCGCCGCCGCCCAGGTCGGCTGGGTCGCGCTGGCCATCGCCAACCTCGCCCTGCTGCCGACCCTGGCTGCGATCGTCGTCCTCAACCTCATCGAGTTCTACGGCCCGTGGCGGGCCGAGCACCTCCCCGGCGGCGGCACCCCGTGGCACGCCCACCACATCGCCGAGCGCTACAGCCTGTTCGCGATCATCGCCCTCGGCGAGGGCGTCGTCGGCACCGTCGCCGCGCTCTCGTCCGTCGAGGAGGTGGCCGGCGGCATCACGGCTGATGTCCTCCTCGTCGGCGCGGCGGGGATCGCTCTGACCTTCGGGATGTGGTGGACGTACTTCACGGTGCCGTCCGGTGAGGTGCTGCATGCGCACCGGGAACGCGGGTTCCTCTGGGGCTACGGGCAGATGGTCGTCTTCGGGGCGATCATCGCGACCGGCGCCGGACTCCACGTCGCCGCGCTCCGCCTCGAGGACGACAGCCACATCAGCGCCCTGGGAGCGGTCCTCTCGGTCGCGATCCCCGTCGGTCTCTACCTCGTCTCGGTCATCGCGGTCTACTCGCTGCTGGTCGCCGAGCTCGACGCGTTCCACATCTGGCTGGTCCTCGGCACCCTCGCGGTACTCGCCGTGGCCGTTCTCCTGGCGGCCGCCGGGGTCGGTATGCCGGCCTGCCTCCTTGTCGTCGCGGCGTCGTTGCTGGTCCCGGTCGTGGGGTACGAGACGGTGGGCCACCGGCACATGGGCGAGGCGACGGAGCGGGCGACCGCCGGCTGACCGTCAGGTCGTGAGGCGGTCGCGCAGGAGAGCGCGTTCGGCGGGGATGGCGGCGAGGTCGAACGCACGCTGGTTCGCCGCCGTCGCGGCGTCCAGCCGTCCCAGCCGCCGCAGCAGGTCGGCCCGGGTCGCGTGCCAGAGGTGGTATGCGTCGAGCTGGGCACCCAGCGCCTCGACCTCCTCCAGCGCCGCCTCCGGTCCCACGCACTCGGCCAGGGCGACGGAACGGTTGAGCCGGACCACCGGCGAGCGGTCGTGGCGCAGCAGCAGGTCGTAGAGGGTGAGGATCTGCAGCCAGTCGGTCTCGGCGTACGTCGGCGCGCTGGCGTGGCACGCCGCGATGGCCGCCTGGAGCTGGAACCGTCCGGGCCGTCGCCACAGGGCGGCCCGTTCGAGGTAGCGCTCGGCCCGGACGATCGCCGGGTGGTCCCACTTGGAGCGGTCCTGGTCGGCGAGCAGGACCAGCTCGCCGCCCGGTCCAAAGCGGGCCGCCGCCCGCGACTGCTGCAGCGTGAGCAGGGCCAGCAGGCCCCACGCCTCGGGTTCCTGGGGGAGTCCCGTGGTGACCACCTCGGCCAACCAGACCGCATCCTGGGCCAGCCCGCGGGAGCCCGCGTCGACGAACCCGGCGTTGTAGGTGAGGTAGACGACGGTGAGGACGTCGTCGAGCCGTTCGGGCATCCGAGTGGCCGGGACCTCCATGCGGATCCCGTTGGCAACGATCTTGCGCTTGGCCCGGACGATGCGCTGGGCGAGCGTCCGCTCCGGGACGAGGAAGGCCGCGGCGACCTGCTCGGTGGTGAGGCCGGCCACCGACCGCAAGGTGAGAGCCAGCCGCACCTCGACGGCCAGCGCCGGATGGCAGCAGCCGAACAGCATCGCCACGCGCTCGTCGGCGCCGGACCACGGTGATCCGTCGTCCGGCGGCGGTGCCGCCTCCTCGACCCGCTGGGCGGCGGCGGCGGCGGCCAGCCGCCCCCGGGCCGCCTCCCGGCGCAGCCGGTCGATGGCCTTGCGCCGCGCCGTCAGGGTCAACCACGCCCCGGGGTTCGGCGGTGGGCCGTCACGGCGCCAGGCGCCGACCGCCGAGACCAGCGCGTCCTGCACCGCCTCCTCGGCGACGTCGAAGTCACCGGTGAGGCGGTGCAGGGCGGCGACGACCGGGCCGGCCTCGTGCCGGACCGCGTCCGCGAGTGCCGCGTCCGTGGGGTCCGGGGAGGGGCCGGAGGCCGTCATGGCGGGCTCCTGAAGGGGTCGGTCGGCTCAGCCCATCTCGTGCTCGACGATGGGCCGGACCTCGACGGCGATGCCGGGGAAGCCGAGCGACGGCCAGGACCGGGCCAGCTCGAGCGCCGCGTCGAGGTTCTCGACGTCGATGACGCTGAACCCGCCGATGGCCTCCTTCGCCTCTGAGTAGGGGCCGTCGACAACGACGGGCGCGCCGTCGTCACCGGTGCGGACCGTCGTCGCCGTCTCCGGTCCCTGGAGCTCGGCGCCGGAGTCGACGAAGGCCGAGGCGTGTGTCTCGAACCACTGAAAAATTTGGCCGTACACCTCCGCACGGCGCTCCTCCGGAACGGCGGCGTCGAGGTCGGGACGGCTGCTGTACATGAGGACGTACTTCATGGGCTGCTCTCCTGATGACGTGCGATGCACCGAGTGGTGCGCTGACACCACATCTACGCGGCCCACCCTGACGGATCGACAGCCGCGACGAAGAACTTTTTCGGCGCGCCTATCGTGAGCGGCATGTCCGAGCAGCGCGCGGTCCGCCGTCGCCGCCCGCCCCGGACGTCGATCAGCCCGGAACGGGCCGCCTCCCGCCGGGCGCTGGTGCCGGAGGTCACCTACCCGGAGGACCTCCCGGTCGTCGACCGCCGGGACGACATCGCCGCCGCCATCCGGGACTACCAGGTCGTCGTCATTGCCGGCGAGACCGGGTCGGGCAAGACCACGCAGCTGCCGAAGATCTGCCTCGAGCTGGGCCGAGGCATCGAGGGAGCCATCGGACACACCCAGCCGCGCCGGATCGCCGCCCGCGCCGTGGCCGAGCGGGTCGCCGAGGAGCTCGGGGTCGACCTCGGCGGCGTCGTGGGCTATCAGGTGCGGTTCGCCGACCACTCGTCCCGGGACACGCTGATCAAGGTGATGACCGACGGCATCCTGCTCGCCGAGCTGCAGCGGGACCGCGACCTTCGCCGCTACGACACGATCATCATCGACGAGGCCCACGAGCGGAGCCTCAACGTCGACTTCCTGCTCGGCTACCTCAAGCGGCTGCTGCCGCGCCGTCCCGACCTCAAGGTCGTCATCACCTCGGCGACGATCGACCCGCAGCGGTTCGCCGACCACTTCGCGGCGCCGGGGCGTCCGGTTCCGGTCGTCGAGGTGTCCGGGCGGACCTACCCCGTGGAGGTGCGCTACCGCCCGCTGGAACGTGAGGACGACGAACCGGCCGACCAGGTCACCGGGATCGTCGAGGCGGTCGAGGAGCTGTGGACCGAGTCCCGCGGCGACGGCGGCAGCCAGGACATCCTCGTGTTCCTCTCGGGCGAGCGCGAGATCCGCGACGCGGCCGAGGCGCTCACGGCCCTGAAACTGCCGGCCACCGAGGTGCTCCCGCTGTTCGGGCGGCTGTCCGCGGCCGAGCAGCACCGGGTCTTCGCCCGTCACGACGGACGCCGAATCGTATTGTCCACCAACGTCGCCGAGACCTCACTGACCGTCCCGGGCATCCGCTACGTCGTCGACACCGGTACCGCCCGCATCTCGCGGTACAGCCAGCGGACCAAGGTGCAGCGGCTGCCCATCGAGCCCATCAGCCAGGCCTCCGCGAACCAGCGCTCCGGCCGGTGCGGCCGGCTCGCCGACGGGATCGCGATCCGCCTGTATGCGGAGGAGGACTACCAGGGGCGGCCGGAGTTCACTGACCCCGAGATCCTGCGAACCAACCTCGCTTCGGTCATCCTCCAGATGACCAGCCTCCGACTGGGGGACGTCGCGCGGTTCCCGTTTGTGGACCCGCCCGACTCGCGCCAGGTGACCGACGGCGTGCGCCTGCTCGAGGAGCTGCGGGCGGTCGAGACCAGCGCCGACGCCGAAGGCCGGGAGGACCGGCGGCGACTGACCGCATACGGAAAGCGGTTGGCCCAGCTGCCGGTCGACCCAAGGCTCGGCCGGATGCTCCTCGAGGCCGACCGGCTGGGTTGTCTGCGCGAGGTGCTCGTCGTCGTGTCGGCGATGAGCATCCAGGACCCGCGCGAACGACCGCTCGACAAGCAGGAGCTGGCCAACGCGGCGCACAAGCGGTTCGCCGACGAGCAGTCCGACTTCGCGGCATACCTGAACCTCTGGCGGTACCTTCAGGAGCAGCAGAAAGCGTTGTCCGGCAGCGCTTTCCGGCGGATGTGCAAGGCGGAATACCTCCACTACCTGCGGATCCGCGAGTGGCAGGACCTCCACCAGCAGCTCCGACAGGCCTGCAAACAGGCGGGATTCGATACCTCGCGCAGCGCCCGCCAGGGCGATCCGGACCTGGACACCGTGCACCGCGCTCTACTCGCCGGGCTGCTGTCACACGTCGGATCGCGCGACGAGATCAAGCGCGAGTACCTCGGCGCGCGAGGTGCGCGGTTCGGGATCTCCCCGGGTTCCAGTCTGTTTCGCAAGCAGCCCCAGTTCGTCATGGCCGGCGAGCTGGTCGAGACGACCCGACTGTGGGCGCGCGACGTCGCGCGGATCGACCCGCTCTGGGCGGAGGAGACTGGGGCGCATCTCGTCAAACGGTCCTACTCCGAGCCACGCTGGTCGGCGCGGCAAGGGAGTGCGATGGCGACCGAGCGGGTGACGCTCTACGGGGTGCCGATCGTCGTCGGGCGCACCGTCGGGTATGCCCGCGTGGACCCGGTCGAGTCGCGGCACCTGTTCATCCAGCGAGGCCTCGTCGAGGGCGACTGGACGACGAGGCACCGGTTCTTCCACGACAACGCTGCCCTCGTCGAGCGGCTCTCGGAGCTCGAGGCGCGCACGCGCCGGCGCGACCTCATTGTCGGCGACGAGGCGTTGTATGCGTTCTACGACAAGCGGATTCCCGCCGAAGTCGTCTCGGCTCGGCACTTCGACAGCTGGTGGAAGAAGGCCGGTCGGGCCGACCCGCGCCTGCTGACCTTCACCGAGGACCTGCTGCTGTCCGATCGCGCCGACGAGGTCGACACCACCGCCTACCCGACCGTCTGGAGGCAGGGCGACCTCGACCTCTCGGTGACGTACCAGTTCGAGCCGGGCAGTCCGGAGGACGGGGTGACCGTGCACATCCCCGTCGAGGTGCTCAACCAGGTCACCGCCGAAGGCTTCGACTGGCAGGTCCCAGGGTTGCGCGAAGATCTGGTGACGGCGTTGATTCGCAGTCTTACCAAGGGAATTCGGCGGCTCCTGGTCCCCGCGCCGGAGCACGCGGGCGCGCTCGTCCGCGAGCTGCGCGACCGCGGGCTCGGACCCGACAACGGCGCCCTCACCGACGTTCTCGGTCGCGTCGTCCGGGAGACGCGAGGCGTGGCGGTGGGCTCGAGTGACTGGGACGTTGCGCGGGTCCCGACCCACCTGCGGGTGCACTTCTCGGTGGAAGATGCCCGTGGCCGGGTGATCGCCCGTGGGCCGGACCTCGACGCCCTGCGTGAGGCCGCGCAGCCCGAGCTGCGCCGGCAGGTCGCTCGCGCCGGCTCCTCGTTGGAGCGGTCCGGGCTGCGCACGTGGGACGTCGGGACGATCCCCGAGTCGGTCGCCACGACCTCGGCGGCCGGCCGTCGCGTGGAGGGGTATCCCGCGCTCGTGGACGACCGCGACTCCGTGTCGCTACGGGTGCTGCCGACGCGGGCGGAGGCGATGGCGGAGCACCGGCTCGGACTGCGCCGGCTCCTGCTGCTCGGCGTCGCGCCGCCGTGGAAGCAGGTCCTGGCCCGGCTGAGCAACGCCCAGAAGCTAACCCTCGCGCACAACCCGCACGGGTCGGTGCCAGCACTGCTGGACGACTGTCTCGGATGCGCGGTGGACGCCATCGCCGAGCAGCAGATCCACGGCGAGGTGCGGACGGCGGAGGCGTTCGCCGAGGCCCTGACGGCGGTTCGGACCCACCTCGCCGCCCGCGTCGTCCAGGTCGTCGGGTTGGTGGAGCCCGTCCTGGGCAAGCACCTCGAGGCCACCCGCCGGTTGGACGCCATGACCGCGCCGGCGCTGACCGGGCTGGTCGCCGACGTCCGCGCGCAGCTGCGTGAGCTGGTCCGGCCGGGGTTCGTCGCCGACGCCGGGTTCGACCGGCTGCGGGACCTCGACCGGTACCTGCGCGCCGTCCTTCACCGGCTGGATCGTGCGCCCGCCGACCTGACGCGGGATGCCCGAGCCACGGACGAGGTGCTCGTGGCGGAGGAGGCCTACGCGGGGCTCCTCGAGTCGCTGCGGCCCGCGCGGCGGGCGGCTGCCGATGTCGTGGCCATCGGCTGGATGCTCGAGGAGCTGCGGGTGTCCCTGTTCGCTCAGAGCCTCGGGACCGCATACCCCGTGTCGGTGAAGCGGATTCTCCGGGCGATCGATGCGGTCGACCGCGGATAGCTCAAGGGGGCGGAATCACCGCGCGCCACCGGGCGTTGTCCTCGGCACAGGCGTCACCGCCTGAGACAATCGTTTTCGGAGGACATCGTGCAGGACCCATCAGAGCTCTACCGGTTCGAGACCGACACGGACCAGGGGTCCGCGCGGGCCTCGGTCATGCTGGTGTCGATGGGCGGCTTCATCGACGCGGGCCGCACCCAGCGGCTGCTCACGGAGCACCTGCTGGCCGCCCACGACCACACCGTCGTCGC
>DASTNV010000012.1:0-4806 GCA_035762725.1 Lapillicoccus sp.
CCGACGTTCATCAGGCCGGTAATGGGCTGCCCGACGGTGGTCCCGTCGATCGACGACTGGAGCGTCCAGCTGGCTGCGGTCTCCGGCCAGGTTGCCGCGTGCACGTTGTCGTACCCCACGGTCACGGTCACCGGGTAGCTCAGGGTGATCTTGTTGCCGATGACCCACGGCGACGCCGCGCTCTCGCCGATGGCCTCGGCGAGGGTGATCGCATCGCCGGCCGCCGAGATGATGCCCAGGGCCAGGCCGACAAAGGGGATCGCGTCGATGGCGTCCTGGAGCAGCTCGCCGGAGAAGATCACGGCCGCGACCTCGACCCAGAAGATGTTCGTGGCCGGGTTGAAGAGGATCTTGGGGATCATCGAGGCAAGAGCGCCGGCGATGACGCTCCAGAGGTTCTGGGCACCCCCGTTGGCGGAGACGTCGGCGTAGCTGGCCGCGCCGGCGGCGGCCGTCATCCCGAAGACCTCGGCCGCCGTGGCCCACGGCGCGTCGGCGAGCAGGCTGGTCAGCAGCCCTTCGAACGCCTCGATGTTGTCATCGGTGATCTTGCTCAGCTGTCTCCACGTCGTCGAGATGTCGAGGTCGATGCACAACGCGAAGGCCGTGACGCCGATGCTGAGGATGCCGGTGATGAGGGCGGGGACGAGGACCTCGTTCTTCGGCGCCATCTGGCCGGCGGGATAGGCCCCCTCGAAGTACTGCTCCCAGCCGCCGTCGGCGGAGTCGTTGCCCAGGCCGCAGTAGAGGATGTTCGCCGCTACCGCGTTGGGGGGGAACTGCAGGGTCTTGCTCAGGGTGTTGGTGTTGAAGAGGGGGATGCCGAGCAGGGTGAACACCTGCGGCAGGAGACCCACGCCCTCCGCATAGGTGGTAGTCGGCCACGTCGGGGCCGGGCCGCTGGTGATGTGCGAGAGGTTGTTGCCCTTGACGTCGAGGTACTGGACGTAGACGGTGACCCACCGGACGAAGTTGTTGTAGAAGGTCATCTGCAGGCCGCCGTTGGAGAAGGGGCTGCTGATCTCGGCCTTGGTCCCGTAGATGAACCCCGGCCTGCTCACCGTGGCGACCACGCCCGAAGCGCCGACGGAGGGCCCGGTGTAGTTCGTCACCGGAGGGACGCTGCCCTCGTACGTGTGCCAGGTCGAGGTGTCCTTGGGATCCTTGATGACGTCCAACGGCTGGTCGACGACCTCGCCCAGGGTGGGTGCGTTGCGGACCGAGTGGGTGCCGGCGACGATCCCCGAGGTGAGGTTGCTGCGGAAGGTGGAGTCGGTGGTGTTCAGCTGAGTCGTCTGGGCCGTCGTCAGCTTTCCGCCGATCCTGAACTGGGCGGGGGTCCCGTCCCGGTTCGTCATCGTCGGCTGGGTGGCGTAGGCGACGCCGTTGTTGGTCATTGTGTCGAGGTAGCTGCCCAGCGTCTGGACCTCGCTGGTCTGCGCCAGCAGGAACTTGGTCGTCGTGAGATGGACCGGCTCCTTGTTGGCGATGTTCGGGTGGCAGAAGACCAGGCCGACCGCCGACTGCTGCGAGTCGACGATCGCGTCGAGGTCGGCGACCTCCTGCCAGTTCTTCAGGGAGCCCGGATCCAGGCCGAGCATCTGCGTACGGATGGGCGATCCCGCCACCAGCCGGTAGGACCTGTCGAGCTTGTTCGCCGCGAGGGCGACCTGCCGGATGCCCTGCACGGGCGCATAGACGTGCGTGGCGACGACGACGGTCTCACCGGAGCGAGTGCCCGAGACGAGCATGACCAGACCGAGGTCGCGGGGCAGCCTGAGGTCCGCGTAGTGCGTGAGGACCCCGGTGTTGATCTTGCCGAAGAGGGTGCCCTGGTTACGCAGCTTCTTCCGGGACGCCGCGGTGTGCGGCGTCAGCGGGACGCGCTTGCCGTTGGCGACGATCCGGAGGTCCCCGAGCTTGGCCGCGGCCCCGAGGGCGAACTGGAAGACGATCCGGTCCTGCGGCCCTCCGCCCGAGGCCGTGGGGGCGCTGGGGCCTGCCTGGGCGGAGGTGGCGGCGGCCGTCCCCAACACGGCCGCCGCCGCTCCCCCCAGCCCGGCCTTCAGAATCCACCGCCGGCCGATCGGTGTAGCCATGACGGCGGCAACCGCCTCGGTCCCCTCGTCGAACTCGCGCACTGACAACCGATCTCCTTCGATGAGGCGGTCACGACGACCACACCAGTCCGGGCACCACCGGACGGAAACTCTGCCCGAACCAGTGTGACCGCACCCCAGGGGATATCCCTAGGTCAACCGCAAGTTTTTTGGCGGTTTCCGGACACGCGACCGGGTCAGGGGAGGCGCGGGCGACGAAGGCTCAGGTCGAGGATGTGGCCCCCGGCCGCCTTGGTCTCGAGGTACCGCGCGTTCGTGGCGTTGAGGTGGACGCCGGTCGGGACCTGCTCCGCCACGGTGATCCCGTGGTCGGCGAGCTGGCGGACCTTCTCCGGGTTGTTGGTCAGCAGCTGCACCGCCGGCAGGCCAAGGGCGAGGAGGATCTGCGCGGCTGCGGTGTAGTCACGCTCGTCGGCGCGGTACCCCAGGGCGACGTTCGCCGCATACGTGTCGAGCCCGTCGGTCTGCAGCTCGTAGGCGTCGAGCTTGGCGTACAGCCCGATGCCGCGACCCTCCTGGCGCAGGTAGAGCAGGTACCCGCCGGCTCGGTCCAGGCGCCTGACCGCCTCGTGCAGCTGCGGTCCGCAGTCGCAACGCTCCGATCCGAGAACGTCACCGGTGAGGCACTCGCTGTGCAACCGGACGAGCGTCGGGCGCGCTGCGTCGTGGCGCAGTGGAGAGCGTGCGGACGCCCCGAAGCCCAGCGCCAGGTGCTCCCGCCCGTCGACGAGTCCGGTGAAGGTGAAGGCGCGCGTGGTGGTGGCATACCCGTCAGCCAGCCGCAACGGGATGGTGACCTGAGTCCGGATCGTGGCCTGGGGAAGGGTGGTCGGCACGTCAGGACTCCTCGGTGGTGAGCGAGTAGCGCAGCAGCGCCGCATCGCCGATCTGTCGGACCTCAGCCAGCCGGGCGCGGTTCGACCCCGTCCAAGGGAAGGTGCCTGGCCCGACGAAGCGAGGCGCGTCGTCGTCGCCGACGAACACCGGCGCGACGACGAGGTGGAGCTCGTCGGCGAGGTTCGCCGTGAGGAACTGGGTGAGCACGCGGCGGCCTCCCTCGACCATGAGCCGCTCCACGCCGCGCGACACCAGGTCCCTGAGGACCCAGCCGAGGTCGACGGCGGGTCCGGCGTCGACGACCGTGGCGGCCCGACCCAACCGCCGAGTCAGGTCACCTGCCACGCCGCTCGGCGCGTAGACCACTGTGCCGGAGCCCGGCTCGGTGAAGATCCGGGCGCGAGGGTCGAGCTCGCCGCTCCCCGTGACGGTGACCCGCAGCGGCGTCGGAGGGTGGCCCCGAGCCACGCGGGACGCTCGGCAGGATTCGCTGCGTACGACGAGCCGGGGGTCGTCGCGACGAACCGTCTCGGCGCCGACGAGGATCGCGTCGCAGTCGGCCCGCTCGGCGTCGACGCGGTCGAGGTCGGCGGCGGGGGAGAGGACCAGACGCGTGGGGCTGGCGTCGTCGAGGTAGCCGTCGAGTGAGACGCAGCAGCTGAGCAGCGTGGAGGGCCGGTCAGGCATCGACGGTCACCTGCTGCGGCCGTCGCCGTCGCCGAACCAGCTGCGCCAGCAGGACGGCTGCCCCGGGCAGGGCGGCGATGAACACCAGCGCCCCGTATGCCGCGGCGGCCGTCACGCCCGCGCTCGCCCCCAGACCGGCGGCCGCGAACGCCCACGCGGCCATCCCTTCGCGGGGACCCCAGCCGGCGACGTTGGCGGGGATCGCCGAACCGGCCAGGACGACGAGAGCCAGTGGGACCAGGGTGGCGATTCCGACGTCGACCCCGGTCGCCCGGGCCGCCACCGCGACGACCGTGGCGTGCCCGGCGACGACGACGGCCGAGGCCAGCAGGACCGAGGGGAGGGTGCGCCGGGACAGCAGGCCGGAGCGGAGGTCGCCGGTCGCCACTCTCAGCGCGCGCCCCACCCGCCCGCGGACCGGCCGGCGGGCCAACAGGCCGGCGAGAAGGACCACCGCGACGGCGAGGCCGATGAGTGCGGCCGCACCCCACTCGGCGACGGCACGGAAGGCCGACGGCACCGCCAGGAGAACGGCGGCCGTGAGGACCAGCTGGACGGCCTGGCCGCCGACCCGCTCCATCCCCACCGAGCGCGCCGTGGCGCCGAGCTTACCGCTGTCACGGCCGTGACGCACGGCTCGCTCGACATCGCCGACGACGCCACCCGGGACGGTGACGTTGACCAGCTGGGACCGGTAGTAGGACGCCACGGCGGCTGGGAACGGAACGCGGAGGCCGATGCCCCGCGCGACGACCGTCCAGCGCCAGGCGGCAGCCACCGTCGTGATCACCCCGACGCCGATGGCGATGGCGACGGCTCCCGCATCCAGCCGGCGGAAGCCGTCGAGGAACGCCGAGGCCCCGAACCGCCAGACCAGTCGGGCGAGGACGACGACACCGGCGGCCGGGCCGACCCACCGGCGCAGCCGAGCGGCGCTCATGAGCTCGCCCCGACCAGGCGGGACGACTGGACGACAGCCTCGACGGCGTCGACGGTGCTGTCCCACCTCGGCAGGGTGGCACGCCGCTTCGCCGCCTCCCGGCGCAGCCGGGACCGCAGGACCGGGTCGCTCAACCAGGATCGGAGGGCGGCTGCCAGAGCTATTGCATCGCCGGGTGGCACCAGGCACCCGGGTATCCGACTTCGGCCCATCCCCAGAGCC
>DASTNV010000013.1:0-10859 GCA_035762725.1 Lapillicoccus sp.
GCGCATACTCCCAGGATCCATCGGCCTGGCGGCATCGCCGTCACGGACGGTTGTGGGGTTCGTCAGCCCGCGGACGGGCCTGGCCTGTACGGCACTGGCCTACTTGGTTCGTCGTTAGTCCCTGCTGGGAACATCGGCGACCGGCGGGGCGAGCTCCTCAACGAAGTGCTCCGCGAACCGTTCGACTCCGTCCCACTCGGTGTACACGTAGTCGCGGGAGATGTCGGTATCCAACTGGCCCGGCATGTGGCCGGCGATGCTCTTCATCATGTGCCGCTTGAAGAACCCGTACTGGGTGTAGGGCAATGCGCCCCCGAAGATGCCCACCCTCGCCGGATGCCAACCGGTGTCCTCCTCGAAGTCCTTCACGTATTTCTCGGCGTTCTCCTCGTCGCCGTGGGCGGACAGACTGACGGAGAAGAACGCGGAGGGGACCTGGTTGAGATCCTCACGGTTCCGCCGCACGAACTCACTGGCGACCTTGTCGTGCTTCCCCACATGGATGGACGAGCCGATAATCACCCCGTCGTAGCCGCTCGGGATCCGACCATCGGAAGCTCCGATGTCCACGGCATCCGCCTCGCAGCCGTTGGCACGGGCCACGCCGGCAATGTACTCGGCGATCTTGGCCGTCTGCCCTTCGGTGGTCGCGTAGGCAATGTAGATCTTTGTCATGGTTCCATCACACCTTCATCGACGAAATCCGTTCGCACGGAACCGGTTTCGGCGCCGCGGCGGACTCCGTTCGCAGCATCTCAGGACAGCACTGGACCGGTAGAGGCAAAGGTCCCTGACCGACCGCGCCAGGAGAGTTGGGGCTGATCTACTGCCTGGCATTCTTTCAGCCCGATCCCGCATCCGACTTGGGCGGCGCCCGAGGGCAGCCGGCGTGGACCGCATCCGCACGGGGCGACCGGCCGCCGGGGCGCGAGCCAGCGACCCGACGGCCCGTACGCTTCGGGATCAGCCGCTGGTTGTCCGGCTCAGGCGGCGGGGGTGGTCGCCTCCGCGGATGCCGGCGTCGTGCCACGTCTCGCCGATGGCACCGGCCGGATGGCGAGGCCGATGATGACCAGTAGGACGCCGAGAACCGCGGCCATGACCGCGACACCGAAGGCCACGACCGAGGTGAAGAGGGACGCCTGGAGGAACGACGCGTTCATCACCGTGGTGCGGTTCGGGTCGTTCCTTGGTAGCTCGGCGTAGGTCTTACCGCCGGCAAGCTCGTCCGCATGCTTGTCGATGACGTTGGCCTCCGCGTAGGCCTCCCACGGCTGGTCGACGTGCTGGCCGGCAAACATCGCCGCGTCCTCGGAGACGGTGATGTTCTCGGATGACAGGGTGGTGCTGACCACCACGTAGGTGGCCACCCCGGCGATGAAGAAGATGGCGCCGAAGACGATGACGATCCAGGCTCCGACTCGAGATCCCATGAGATGCTCCTCCCGATTCAATCGTGATGGACGGGCTAGTACCGATCACGACAACCGGGCCGATCCGATGTGCATCGCCCCGGTCCTTTGAAGAGTGACAGAGCAAGCGCCTTCTCGGAGGCACTTCCGAGACGTACGGGCAGGTGTTCTCCCAGCGGTTCGGAACCCGAACCGCCGAGTTCAGGACAACCGGTCCATCCCCATCACGCCCGCCGCCGCGCCCTCAGGCCTCCAGTCGCGCCTTGAGCGTCGCGAGGTTGGCCGGCATCTCCTTGCGGGCCTCCCGCCGAACCATCAACGGCACGAGGATCATGCCGATCCCGTGTCCCTCGAAGTCCACCGAAATGGTCAGCCGGGACCGGTCCTCCGTCAGCGGTACCACGGTCAGGTCGACGAGCGCCCGGATCGGTCCGTCCGTCCCGCGGACCGCCCATGCCCGCGGCGGGTCGAAGGTGACGAGTCGCGATGACGCCGGGCGTTCGGCGCCGCCGATCCGCCGCGTCGTCACGCAGACGTCGCCGACCTGGGGTTCGCCCGTGGAATCCATGTGCCCACCAGTGACCCCGCCCTGCCACTCGACGAACCGGGTGGGGTCCGTGGCATACGCGAAGACCTCGTCCGCCGACCGCTCGACGACGGTGCTCGTGACGATCGCCGACATCAGCGCTCCACCCCGGCCGACGAGGAGAACAGCGCCCCGAACCGAGCGAGGTACCGAGGCCACCCGTCGCGGCCGTCGACCCCGTCGCGCACGCCCTCCCACCCCGAGCCGTGCCGCTCGAGATACCGGTGCTCGAGCTCGACCCGCGTCCGGCCGCCGTCGAGCGCCACGAACCGCACCTCCACCTCGCTCGCCTCGTCGGGGTCGGTGATGACCTCCCAGCGCGGGCTGATGTTCCAGCTGAAGACGATCCGGTGCGGTGGCTCGAAGGCGCGGACCTGGGCCCACCGGCACTCGGTCCCGTCCGCGGCGCGGTCGACGATGTGACCGCCGACCCGCGGCTCGAACACCGTCTCGGCGATCGGCGCGCCGAGCATGTTGTGCTCCGGCGGCTTGAACTCGCCGATCCGGTCGGTGAACGCCGAGAACGCCTCCGCCACGGGAACGGGGACCACCACGTCGTGGCGAATCGCGGTGTCAGGCATCAGGATTCCTCGCTCTCCGGCCCCTCGAGGAGAGCCGCGTAGCTGGTCAGCGTGCGCCGCCAGTAGGTGTCGAGCTGGTCGCGCAGGGCGACGAGCGCCGCCGGGTTGACCCGGTAGATCCGCCGAGTCCCTTCCGGGCGCTCACTCACAAGGCCGGCGTCCTTGAGCACCTTGAGGTGCTGCGACACCGCCGACCGGCTCACCGGCAGGCCGTCCGCCAGCTCGCCGACCGCCTGCGGTCGCTCGACCAGCCGCTCGACGATGGTCCGTCGAGTGCCGTCGGCCAGGGCACCCCAGCGCTCGTCCACTCCGTCAGTACTCACTAACGGTTAGTGAACACTAACGGATCGACGGGCGTCAAGCGCGGCTACCGTGACCCGGTGGTCCTCGGTGTCGACGCCTGCCGGGCCGGCTGGGTCGGCGTCCTCCTCGACGACTCTTCCAGGGCGCGAGTCACGGTCGCCGCCACCTTCGCCGAGCTGCTCACCGACGCGTCCGGCGACGGCCTCGATGTCGTCGCCGTCGACATTCCCATCGGTCTGCCGGACACCACCCGCCGACAGGCCGACGTCCTGGCCCGGGCCGAGCTCGGTCGACGCCGGTCGTCAGTGTTCATGACCCCCACCCGTGCCGCCCTGGACGAGCCGACCCACGCGCAGGCCAACGCGGTCAACCGGATCCGCGCCGGCGAGGGAATCTCCACCCAGGCCTTCCACCTCCGCCCGAAGCTCAAGGAGGTCGAGGCGGTCGCCTTCACACGCGCATACCGGATCGTCGAGGTTCACCCCGAGGTGTCGTTCGCGCGGCTAGCGGGCGAGCCCCTCGCCTGGTCGAAGAAGACCCCGGCCGGTATGCGCCTACGCCGGGCGCTGCTGCGGACCGCCGGCATCATCCTCACCCGGCCCGACCGAGTGGGACGTGGTGTGGGCACGGATGACGTCCTCGACGCCGCCGCCGCGGCCTGGTCGGCACGTCGAGTCTCCGACGGGACGGCCATCCCCCTGCCGGACCCACCCGAGGTCTTCTCGGACGGATGGCCGGCGGCGATCTGGGTCTAGACCATGATGGGCGGCGCCATGTCACTGCTCGCCCGGATGGACCGGCTGCCGTTCAGCCGTCCCCACTACACGCTGCTGGTCATCGGCGGGCTCGGCTACACCTTCGACGGCGCCGACAACGCGCTGGTCGCCTTCCTCCTGCCGAGCATCGCTCGCGAGTGGAGCCTCGACAACGGTGCCCTCGGTCTGCTGGCCTCGGCCGGCCCGCTGGGCTACCTCGTCGGTGCCCTCGTCTCCGGCACTCTCGGCGACCGGATCGGGCGACGGCCGGTGATGATGTGGGCGCTCGCCGTCTACACCGGGTTCACCCTGGTGGCGGCACTGGCCCCTAACTACGAGGTGTTCGCCGCGGCGCGGATCCTCGCCGGCATGGGCATCGGCGCGGAGAGCGTCATCGTCGCGCCGTACCTCGCCGAGTTCGTCCCACCGGCGCGCCGCGGCTGGTTCGTCGGCTGTCTCGCGGGGTTCTTCTCGTTCGGCTACGTCGCCGCCGCGCTGCTCGGCCGGTTCGTCGTCCCGACCACCGACATCGGCTGGCGCTGGGCCCAGGTCGTCACCGCCGTTCCGATCGTCCTCCTGCTCTGGTGGCGTCGCTCGCTGCTGGAGTCGCCGCGCTACCTCCTGGCCCGAGGCCGCCGCGACGAGGCCGAACGGGTCGTCGCCACGTTCGAGGACCAGGTTGAGCGGGCCACCGGGCAGCCGCTCCCTCCGGTACCCGACGGCGGCGGCGATACCGACCTCCCGGAGTCGCGCCCCGGTCTGCTCGCCGGACTTCGCTTCCTCTGGGGACGGCGTATGCGTCGACGCACCGCCGTCGTCTGGCTGGTCTGGTTCGTCAACATCTTCGCGTTCTACGGCTTCTTCACCTGGATTCCGACACTGCTGATCCAGCAGGGCATCACCGTGACGAGGAGCTTCGACTTCGCCATCGTCATCTACCTCGCCCAGATCCCCGGCTACTTCACCGGCGCCTGGCTGACCGACCGCCTCGACCGGACCCGGACGATCGCCGGGTGTCTGCTCGGCGCGGCAGCGGCCGCCTTCTGGCTGAGCCGCAGCGAGACGCCGACGACGATCATGGTCTCCGGCGCCGTCCTCTCGTTCTTCCTCAACGGCAGCGTGGCGGCGATGTACGCCTACACCCCGGAGCTGTTCCCGACCTGGATCCGCACGACCGCCACCGGCCTGGCCAGCGCCTTCGGGCGGCTCGGCTCGATCAGCGCGCCGGCGATCATCGGGTTCGCGTCGAGCTCGCTCGGATTCGCCGGAGTCTTCGGGATGACCTGCGCCATCCTCGCCGCCGGGGTCGTCGGGGTGCTCGTGTTCGGGGTGTCGACGGCCGGGCAGTCCCTGGAGCGCCTCAACGAGGACCGACCCACCAGACTCGCCACATGACGACGGCCTCGCTCCTGGTTCGACAGGTCCGGCTGGTGCCGGTCGGACGAGGTATGACGATGGTCCCGGACCAGCCCGTAGACCTGCGGATCGCGGAGGGCGTCGTCTCCGACGTCGCACCCGCCTTGTCGGCGACCGGGGGCGACGAGGTGTTCGACGCTGACGGCCGCTGGGCGATCCCCGGGCTGTGGGACCACCACGTCCACCTCACGACGTGGTCAAGGACTCGGGCCACCCTCGATCTGGCCGGGACGACCGGCCCGGAGGACGTCGTCGCTCGCGTCCGGGACCACCTGGCCGGTCTCGCCGACCCCCTGCCTGGTCTGGTCACCGGCTTCGGGTACCGCTCCGGTGCTTGGAACCGGGGCGGGACGGTCGCCGAGCTCGACGCGGTCACCGGCGACATCCCGGTCGTGCTCACCAGCGGCGACGCCCACAACGGCTGGCTGAACAGCGCTGCGCTGCAGCTGCTCGGCGTCGACGAGGTCACCGGTCCGCTCGAGGAGAACGACTGGTTCGGGCTGCAGCCGGCGATCACGGCCGAGCTCGAGCGGTCCGGCTCCGACACGGCGGCGCTGGCGGCGGCCCTCGCCGACGCGGCGGCCCGCGGCGTCGTCGGGGTGGTCGACCTCGAGATGCCGACCAGCTACCGGCAGTGGCCGAGCCGCGTCGCCGACGGGCTGGACCTGATCAGGATCCGCGCCTCGGTGTACCCCGATGGCCTCGACGACCTGCTGGCCGCCCGCGTCAGAACCGGCGACCGGCTCGGCTCCGAGCTGGTGACGATGGGGCCGTTCAAGGTGATCTCCGACGGTTCCCTCAACACCCGAACCGCTCGCTGTTGTGAGCCGTACAGCGGAACCCGCGGCACCCAGAACTACGACCTCGACGACATGGTGGCGCTACTCGGTCGCGCCCACGCCGGCGGTCTGGAGATCGCGCTCCACGCCATCGGCGACGAGGCGGTCGACCTGGCGCTGCAGGCCTTCGAGGCGACCGGCGCCGTGGGGGCGATCGAGCACGCTCAGCTGGTCCGGCTGGAAGACCTGCCGCGGATGGCGCGGCTCGGCGTCCGGGCCAGCGTCCAACCCGCTCATCTGCTCGACGACCGCGACACGACCCACCGGCTCTGGGCCGATCGCGCCGACCGCTGCTTCGCCCTCCGGTCGATGATCGACGCGGGTGTCGAGCTCGCGCTCGGGTCCGACGCCCCGGTGTCACCGCTCGACCCGTGGCTGGCCATGGCCGCCGCGGTCCACCGCTCCGCCGACGAGCGGGAACCCTGGAACCCCGCCGAGTCCCTCACGCCCGCCCAAGCCCTGGCCGCGAGCACCGACGGGCAGCAGACCATCGCTTCAGGCAACGTGGGCGACGTCGTTCTCCTCGATGCGAATCCGCTTGCGCCGCAACAGGACTCGGAAGGAACAGGTCGCATACTCCGCGGTATGCCGGTCGCCGCCACGATCGTGGCCGGCCGCGTCGCGCATACCCAGATCTAGGAGAGCCCCTCAGGAAGGACGGTGCGCGGGGCCGCCCGGCGGGTGCTGGACCGCATACACCGCAGCCTGCGTGCGGCTCTCCATGCCCATCTTGAGCAACACGGAGGTGATGTAGTTCTTCACCGTCTTCTCGGCGAGCGACATGACCTCCCCGATCTGCCGGTTGGTCAGCCCCTCCGCGATGTGCCCGAGGACCAGCCGCTCCTGTGGCGTCAGCGTGCGCAGCCGGGGGTCGGTCTCCGTACCCCGCCGCCAGCGATCGGCCAGGGAGCGGGCCGGTTCGGTGTCCAGCAGGTTCTCGCCGGCGGCAACGCGTCGGACGGCTTCGACGATCCGGTTCCCGCGAATGTCCTTGAGCAGGAACCCGGATGCGCCGGCCAGCACCGCGGCGGCGACGGCGTCCTCGTCGTCGAACGAGGTGAGGATCAGCCCCCGGATCGACGGGTCGACCGACCGCACGCGCCGGCACGCGTCGATGCCGGAACCGTCGGGAAGGCGCGCGTCGAAGATCGCGACATCGGGCCGGAGGGCGGGTATGCGACGCACCGCCTCTTCGGCCAGCCCGGACTCTCCGATGACGACGAGGTCGTCGGTCGCAGCCAGCAGCTCGCGCAGCCCGCGGCGGACGATCTCGTGGTCGTCCAGCAGGTAGACGGAGATCTCGTCGGTCATGTTCTGCTTCCGGTGAGTGGTGTGGTCGGCTCAGCCTGGCACACCAAGACCCGCACGACATCGGTCCGCGTGACGACGCCCACCAGCCGGCCCAGCCGGACCACCGGCAGCATCCGCCACGGCAGCCGGACGAAGAGCTGGGCGATCTCGTCGACGGACTGGCGTTCGGTCGCAGTCACCGGGTTGCGTGACATGACATCGGCGACGACCGCCCGGAACGGGTCCGGCCGGTGTGCGACGGAGCCGGGCCGAGCCGTATGCGCCGCTTCGTGGCGGCTACCGACGCCGAACCGCAGGAGGTCGCCCTCCGTCACCACGCCGACCAGCAGGCCGTCGGCGTCGAGCACCGGCAGCGCGCCGAGACCGGTCGCCACCATGCGGTCTGCAGCGTGCGCCAGCACCGTGTGCTCACGGAGCGACGGCACGTCCCGCCGGACGATCTGGCCGACCTTCATGGGGCCTCCTCGTCGCGCCCGGGACTGGTTCGCAACATCGTGGCGCGCCAGGCGCTCTCGAGCCTGGGACCTTCGTCCCCCGGTTCCGCTCGTTCCGAACGACGCCTAGGGACCTTCGGCCCTGCCGCGAGTTGCGATCCGGGCGCACGGTGGGGCAGCCCGCATACCGGGCGGTTCGCGTCGGAATGGATCATTTATGGTGAAGCACCTCAGCTTTGGGGCGGTTGTCGTCGGCCTGGATGGGAGAGAACCCGATGGCGCTGCCCTGGCCTGGGCGCTCGGCGAAGCGGTTCGCCGCGATCGACCGCTCTACCTCATCGCCACGCACGACACCCTGCGCGCGGCTGCGTGCCGGATCGCCGAGATGTCGTTGACGTTGGAGGTCCGCACCACCGGCGTTCAGGACGGCCTGGTTCCTCTCATCCTCCGCGCGTCGGCCACCGCTGACTCGGTGGTCGTCCCGAGCGGGGGGACCGGCCGACTCCGAAGCGCTGTGGTCGGCTCGACTGCCGTCCAGGTCGCCTCGCACGCGTCCTGTCCCGTCGTCGTGGTGCGCTCCGGCGTGACCGTGTCGCCCGGGGCGGTCGTCGTCGGCGTCGACGGGTCCCCACTGTCCGCTGAGGCCGTGGGGTACGCGTACCACCAGGCCGCCGAGCGGGGCGTGGGCCTCACGGTCGTGCACGCCTGGCACGCCGACCCCATCGAGGAGAGCATCGGGTATGCGGCGTCGGACGGGGTCTTGTCCGAGCGAGCCGACGCCGAGCGGGTGCTCACCGCCGAGTGCGTGGCCGGCTGGGCCGACAAGTATCCGGATGTCGTGGCCCGACGTCAGGTGGTCCGCGGGACGGCGGTCGACGCGCTCGTCACGGAGTCCCAGAGTGCGAGCTTGGTTGTCGTCGGCAGCCGAGGGTGGGGAGACCTCCGCGGGACCCTGCTCGGCTCGGTGAGTCAGGGCTGCATCCGACGTGCGCACAGCCCGGTCGTGGTCGTTCGACCCCGGACCGCGCAGCTGGTCTCGTGAGCGGCGTGCGGCCGTAACCACCGCCTGGTGGTGACCGACGGCGGGGTTGGTTCCCCCCATGCCCCGCCGTCGGCAATCCGAGCCCCGAGTGTGGTGTCCCGCGATGGCACCCCTACCCGGATCCACGGGTTTCACACCTTGTCGCTGCCCCCGATGAACCGAAGCAGCGTCGCGTTGAAGGCGTCGGGATCGTCGAGGTTCACCGGGTGGCCGCAGCCCTCGAGGACGACCGCCTGGACGTCCTCGTTGAGCGCGGTCATCTCCGTCGCGTGGGTCGCCGGCCAGAACTGGCTCTCCGCACCCGCAACGAGCAGCACCGGGCAGGTGGCGCGGGCGATGACGTCCCGCCAGTCGGCCGCGGCGTGGTCGCGTAAGAGGGGAAGCGTCGTCGGGGCGGCCGCGTCGGCTCCCATCGGGTTCGACGCGGTCGCCTCGGCGATGGCCACGACGCTGGCGATGGTCTTGTCCATGCCCATCCCACGCCCGGTCGGCGGGATGCCGTCGTCGAAGAAGGTGCCGACGTTCTGCGCCGTGAGGCCGTAGAAGCCGTTCTCCCAGCCGTCCCGGCTGACCATCTTCGGGGTCTGGTCGACCGAGACCATGCCGAGGCAGCGGGCATACCCGAAGAGATCGAAGTAGGCCCAGATCGAGCTGGCCCCCATCGACCCGCCGACGAGGTAGGCACTGTCGAGGTCGAGCGCGGTGAGGAGCTCGTGGAGGTCCTTGCCGTGTCGCGAGAGCCGCTGGCCGTGCGCCGGCGCCTCGGAGGCGCCGTGGTTACGGCGGTCGAAGCCGATGACGCGGTACCCCGCGTCGAGCAGGGCGCGGGTGGTGAAGTGCCAGCTGCTCGCCGCGGCGAGGAACCCCGCGACGAGGACGACGGCAGTGCCGTCGCCCTCGTCGCTGTAGGCCAGCGTGACGTCGTCGCTGGTGCGGAACCGGGGCACGGTCAGCGGACGGAGCGGATCGGGATGATGGCGACGATTCCCAGCAGGACGAACACGATTCCGGCGATGAAGGTGATCTGGTACCCGCCGAAGATGGTGATCAGGGCGCCGGCCAGACCCGGGGTGATGGCCTGCGGGATGGTCGTGGCGATGCCGAGGATCGCGAGGTCACGGCCAGCGGACTCCTGGCCGCCAGTCACCGAGGCGGGGAGCACCTCGGTCATCAGGGCGAGGTCGATGGCGATGTACGTGCCGAAGCCCAGCCCCATGACGAAGGAGTAGACGAGCATCGAGGTGACGGTCGGCCAGGCCAGCGGCAGGACGAAGGAGGCGGCCATGATGACCGAGGCCCAGACGATGAACGGCTTGCGACGGCCGGTCTTGTCCGACAGCTTGCCGCTGACCGCGGCCGAGATGAACGTGCCGAGCAGCAGGACGACGGCCATCTGGGCGACCACCGCGTTGGACGTGGCCTCGTCCAAACCGATGTAGTCGCGAAGCGTGTAGAGGCCGTAGGTCGTGCCGGCGGCGAACCCGATCACCATGAGGAACCGCGCCGCAAAGGCCCAGGCGAAGTCCGGGTGCTTCCGGGGGTTCACCCAGAAGCCCTTGGCGAAAGCCTTCCAGGAGAACGGCGCCCGGGGGACGTCGACGTTCGAGCCCTCGCGGTTGACGAGGACGAAGACGCCGGCGACGACGAGCAGCAAGAGGCCGAGCACCGCATACGGGAGCTGGCCCTGGACCGCGAGCCCACCGGCGATGCCCGCGCCGACCGCGTTGCCGACCGTGACGCCGACGCCGGCCAGGCTGGAGGCCGCACCGCGCTGCGAGGGTGCGAACCGGTCCGGCACGATCGCCTGCGCGGCGGCGAGGACCGCGTTCACGCCGACCTGCACGACCACCCACGCGGCGGTGATCATCGCCAGCGATGAGGCGGCCAGCGGCAGCCCGATGGTGAAGCCGCCCGCGACCAGCGCGCCGGACGCGATCCACGGGGCCCTCCGGCCGAACCGGCTGCGCGTCGCGTCGGACAGCGCCCCGGCCAGCGGCTGCGCGACGATCGTCACAACGAACGCAACGGTCGCGACGATGGCCAGGTTCGTGACCTTGTTGGCCGCGTCAAGCTTGGCGACGAGGTCGGGGATGAGGACGCCCATGCCGCCGGAGTTGATCGCGACGAGCGAGGTCAGGAGGGCGGAGAGGCCGAAGGCGGTTCGGCGCAGGGGTTTGGTG
>DASTNV010000014.1:0-7799 GCA_035762725.1 Lapillicoccus sp.
GAAGGGCGAGGACGAAGATCGTCCAGGGCAACCCGATGCCGAGGGTGGGCAGGTACCCGAAGGCGAGCTTGTGCAGCCCGAGGTAGTCCGGGTCGAACAGCGACTGGGTGAGCAGGCCCTCCTCGGCGACCCCGAAGGCGAGGGCCAGCAGGAGGATCGTCGGCCACCCGCGACCGGACCGTCGGGTCACCTCACGGATAACGACCGCAGCGGAGCCGTAGTACGCGGTGTAGAGAACGAGCTCGCCGACCTGGCCGGCGGGGGAGCCGCCGGAAAGGTACTGGTCGCCGAGGAGGAACTCCGCCGTCACCGCCGAACCGACGGCCAGGAACGCATACCGCGCGAACGCACCGCTCATGTCTCGGACGCTAGGGGGACAACGCGACCCGGCCGGGGCCGAATGTCACGGGTGGTCCCTCACACGTGTCACGGCATGCCTCCGTCTGGGAAGCGCCCTCCTCGGGCACAGTGGCCCCGTGAGGTCCGGGACCGGCCAGGAGGCACCCATGAGCAGCACCTTCCCCGAGCGCACAACCATGGACGACGACTCCGACCGCACCACCGCGCTTCGGCCCTTCGGGGTGGGCTCCAGCGCCGAGCAGGAGTGGGAAGACCCCGTCGAGCCGGCCCCGCCGAAGACTCGGCACATCATCGACCGCTGGGACGGCGCGCTCGGGCTGTTCGTCCTCCGCGTGGTCGTCGCGGCGATCTTCATCATCCGCGGGCTCCAGAAGGTGCAGCACCTCGACGTCACGAGGACCCAGTTCGAACAGGTCGGCGTTCCCTACGCCAACACGATGGCCGTCGTCGTCGGCGTGTTCGAGGTGGCCATCGCCATCGCCCTGGTGTTCGGCATCGCCATGCGCATGGTCGGGCTCGGCATCGCGACGATCGCCATCGGGGCGCTGGTCTACGTCAAGTGGCGCACCGGGGCCGTGTTCACCGACGGCCAGCCGGGATTCGCCGGTGAGCTGGAGCTGCTCCTCGCCGCGGTCGGCCTGATGTTCGCCGGGGTCGGTGGTGGTGGCTGGACCGTCGACCGCCGGTTCCGGCGACGCTGAGGTACGCGTCCGGCGGACGCGATTAGGCTTCCCGGCGTGGGCGACGGGGAGCGGACTCCGGGTGAGGTGAGCGACCGTGTCCTCACCCTGCCCAACATCCTCTCCGCGCTGCGCCTCGTCGGCGTCCCGGTCTTCCTCTGGCTGCTGTTCACCCATCAAGACCTGTGGGCGTTCGTCGTCCTCGCGCTCTCCGGGATCACCGACTACCTCGACGGCAAGATCGCCCGCCGGTTCAACCTCGTGTCCCGGCTCGGCCAGCTGCTCGACCCGATCGCCGATCGCCTCTACGTCCTCAGCACCCTCGTGGCGCTGGCCCTGCGCGACGTCATCCCGATCTGGCTGCTCGTGGTCCTCGTCGCCCGCGACCTGTTCATGGGGGTGGTCATCCTGCTGCTCAAGCGAGTTGGTCAGACTGGGCTGCCGGTCCACTTCGTCGGCAAGGCGGCGACGTTCAACCTCCTCTACGCCTTCCCGATCCTCCTGCTCAGCACGGTCGAAGGAACGCTCGGCGACATCGCCCAGCCGCTCGGGTGGGCCTTCGCCTGGTGGGGCGTCGCGCTCTACTGGCTCGCCGCCGTCCTGTATGCGGTCCAGGCGGCCGGGGTGATCCGGGCCCGTTCCGCTCCCGCAGCTCCGGGGCCGGCATGAGCAGCACCCCACCGCCCGACACCCCCGAGGCGGGGTTCCACAGCGACGGCCGCCGGCCCGTCGCCGGGTCGATGAGCCTGCTGCAGCAGCTCATGGACCGCCCGCTCGACCCGTCGTATGCGGCCGCTGCGGCCCGGCGCGAAGCCGACGGGCTGCCGCCGAGCACCCCGCTGCGGACGCCGCTCGTCATCATCTCCGCGTTCCTCATCGGGTTCCTCCTCGTGGCGGCGGCGTACGCGCTCCGACCCGCCGGCACGACCGCCTCGCGGGACAAGGAGCAGCTGATCGCCCAGATCGAGGCACGGCAGAACCGGGGCGACGAGCTGGCCCGAGAGGTCAGCTCGCTGGGTCAGCAGATCCAGGACGCCCAGTCGGCGGCGCTGTCCAGCCAGGCCTCGCAGCTGTCCGATGAGCTGGCTCGACTGCGGCTGCTGACCGGCGAGGTGGCGGTCACCGGTCCCGGGCTGGTCCTCACCGTGGACGACGCCCCCGACGCTCGGGCCCAGAGCGCGAGCGGCGACCCCCGCGATGCCGGTGGCTTCCCCAAGGGCCGGGTGACGTCGTTCGACCTCCAGATCCTCACCAACGGGCTGTGGCAGGCCGGCGCCGAGGCGATGTCGATCAACGGCCAGCGGCTGACCTCACGGTCGTCGATCCGGTTTGCTGGGGACGCGATCCTCGTGGACTTCCGACCGCTCAGCCCGCCGTATGTCATCACCGCGCTCGGAGACGGCCGAGACCTGCAGACGGGGTTCGCCGGCACGGCGTCCGGGACGTACCTGAAGTCGCTCGGCGACAACTACTCGATCCCGTCGACCATCGCGACACCGTCGCGGGTGGACATCCCGCGAAGCCCCTCGCTGCCGCTGAACTTCGCGACGCCGGTGGCGCCGGCGACCACGACTCCCACGCCCTCGGGCTCCCCGACCCCCAGCACGGAGGCATCCTCCTCATGATCCCCGCCATCGGTCTGCTCGTCGGCGTCCTGGCCGGCCTGCTGCTGCACCCGGCGGTGCCGGTGTGGCTGCAGCCCTACCTGCCGATCGCCGTGATCGCCGCACTCGACGCCGTCTTCGGCGGTGTGCGGGCGGTCCTCGACGGGATCTTCGTCGACAAGGTCTTCGTCGTCTCGTTCCTCTCCAACGTCCTCGTCGCGGCGTTCATCGTGTTCCTGGGCGACCAGCTCGGCGTGGGAACGCAGCTGTCGACCGGCGTCGTTGTCGTCCTGGGGGTGCGCATCTTCTCCAACGTCGCCTCGATCCGCCGGCACCTCTTCAAGGCCTGACCGATGTCCGAAAAACCCGAGACCCCGAAGCAAGACGACCCCACACCGACCGCACCGGCGGCCGAGCCGCGCGGGCCGTCCCCGTGGCGACGGCTGGCTCGCGCCGGAGCCCCGCGCAGCACCAAGGCGCAGCTCCTGGGCGCCGCCCTCGCCCTCGCCCTCGGGTTCGCCATCGCCACCCAGGTCCAGTCGACCCAGGAGTCCGGGCTGGAGAGCATGCGCCAGGACGACCTGGTCCGGGTGCTCGACGACGTCAGCCAGCGCTCGAGCCGCCTCGACCAGCAGGTGCGCGAGCTCCAGGCCCAGCGCGACGAGCTGACCAGCGGTGCCAACACCAGCCAGGCGGCGATAGACCAGGCCACCAAGCAGCTCGACTCGCTCCGGATGCTCGCGGGGACCTCGCCCGCACAGGGGCCGGGGATCAAGGTCACCATTGCCGACCCCTCCCAGCAGGTCACCTCGGCGATGCTGCTCGACCTGCTCCAGGAGCTGCGCGACGCCGGCGCCGAAGTGGTGCAGTACAACGCGAACCGGGTCGTCGCGAGCTCCTGGTTCTCCTCGACCGGCGGCCAGATCACCGTCGACGGACAGCCGCTGACCCGACCGTTCACGGTCCTCGCGATCGGGGACAAGGCCACCATGGCCTCCGCGCTCAACATCCCCGGCGGCATCGTCGAGACGCTGCGACGGGCCAACGCCACGGCCACGGTTGAGCAGCTCGACACCGTCCGGATCGACGCGTTGCAGTCCCCGCGAACGCCTCGTTACGCTCAGCCCGTCCCCGAGGCGGGCACGCCCACGAGCACACCGACAACGACGACCAAGTAGCCACGACCGGTTCTGGAAGCGAGTGAGATGAGCGACCTGGAGTACCCCGACAACCTTCGCTACACGGCCGACCACGAGTGGGTCGAGGAGCTGGACGGGGGCACCGTCCGGGTGGGGATCACCGCCTTCGCCCAGAACGCGCTCGGCGACGTCGTCTACGTGTCGCTGCCCGCCGTCGGCGACTCGCTGACCTCGGGTGAGACGTGCGGCGAGGTGGAGTCCACCAAGTCGGTCAGCGACCTCTACGCGCCACTCACCGGAGAGGTCACCGGGGTCAACTCTGCGCTCGACGGGGCCCCGGAGCTGGTCAACACCGCGCCCTACACCGAGGGGTGGATGTACGAGCTCCGGCCGGCCGACGCCGACGCTGTGAGCGGCCTGCTGGACGTCGCGGCATACCGCGAAGGCCTGAGCTGAGAACGGAACTCGCTCGGCTTGACCCCAGCGGTCTCGGCCACGAGACTCGCTTTCCAAGAGATGCGTCGACGCGCCGTCGGCGGGGGGAAGGTGATCGACTAGGGTTTTGCGCACCGGCAGTGACGAAGGAGATGCGGCCATGACGGACCACGAGCCCGAGGCCAACCCCGCCGAGGCACCGGACACGACGGCGAAGACGTCGCCCGGCCGGCAGGGTGACTCGACGACGATGCGGTTCCAGGGCGTCGGCTCCGCGCACGAGACCATCGAGGTCGACAGCCGCGGCCTCAGCGCCGAGGACCAGGCGACCATCGACGCGCTGCGGCCCGGCACCGGGCTGCTCATCGTCCTGCGCGGACCCAACACCGGCGCCCGGTTCCTCCTCGACGACGCCGAGGTGACCACCGGCCGGCACCCCGACAGCGACATCTTCCTCGACGACGTCACCGTCTCGCGCAAGCACGCGGTCTTCGTCCAGGAGAACGACGGGTATGCGGTTCGCGACGTCGGGTCCCTCAACGGCACCTACGTCAACCGCGAGCTGGTCGACCACGCCGGCCTGCGGACCGGCGACGAGGTCCAGATCGGCAAGTTCCGCCTCGTCTTCTACGCGGGCCAGCGGCAGTAGTGCCCTCGTCCGACGCCGGGATGGGGGCCGGCGCCGCGAGCGCCTCCCAGGCGCCGGACCAGGAGATCCGGCCGGTTGCCGGCACCCAGACCATCGGCGGGGTCCTGGCCGCACTGACCCCGGACTTCCCGGACCTGACCATCTCGAAGATCCGGTTCCTCGAGGCAGAGGGTCTGGTCACGCCGCACCGGACCGGCTCGGGGTATCGCACCTACACGGACCGCGACATCGAACGGATCCGCTACGTCCTCACCGCGCAGCGCGACCGGTTCTGGCCGCTGAAGGTCATCCGGGACGCCCTCGACGCGATGGACCGCGGGCTCGCGCCGGGGGAGCCGGGCGCTGCCGACGCCCGCCCACGCGTTCCCGACTCGGCCGATGACCCCGACGTCCCGAGCGTCGCTGCCCTCGAGAGGCCACTGACCCTGCGGCTGACCTCCCGGGAGCTGCGCGAGGCGGCCGGCCTGGACCGGCCCACCCTCGACGCGCTGGAGAACTACGGCCTGGTCCGCGCCGACCGCAGCGGTCATTTCGACGACGATGCCCTGGCCGTGGCGCGCGCGGCCGCCGCCCTGGCCGCATACGGCGTCGAACCTCGCCATCTGCGACCGTTTCGGACGGCAGCCGACCGGGAGATCGGCCTGGTGCAGCAGCTTGTCCGGCCCGCGCGATCCGCCGCGGGGCGCGCTACGCGCGCCGACCAGAGCGCTCCGGAGGACCCCACGGCCGACGTCCTGCGGCTCTGCATCGCCCTGCACACCGCCCTCGTCAGAAGTGGTGTCCGGGAACGCTGAACCCCGGCTGCCGAACCGCCCCCGAGCGAAGTAACGTGGGACGTGTGAAGCCCGTCGACGTCCTCGGGGTGCGGGTGGAGATGCCCACCAACCAGCCGATCGTGCTGCTGCGCGAGCGGAACGGTGAGCGCTACCTGCCGATCTGGATCGGCGCGGCCGAGGCCACCGCGATCGCCTACGCCCAACAGGGCGTCGAGCCGCCCCGGCCGCTCACGCACGACCTCATGAAGGACATCATCGAGAAGCTCGGCCACCGGGTGACCCAGGTCCGCATCGTCGAGCTTCGCGACAAGGTCTTCTACGCGATCCTCGTCATCGACGGTTCGCGCGAGATCAGCGCCCGGCCCTCGGACGCCATCGCGCTGGCGCTGCGCACCGAGACCGAGATCGTCGTCGCCGAGGCCGTGCTCGAGGAGGCCGGCGTCGCGCTCACCCCGGAAGAGGACGACGAGGTCGAGAAGTTCCGCGAGTTCCTCGACCACGTGTCGGCCGAGGACTTCGAGAACCCCCAGGTCGACCCGCCGGGCGACGAGGGCACCAGTCGGGAGACCTAAGCCTCGACTAGAGGTTGAGAGTGGACACCCGACCGCGACACGCCGAGAGGCTGAGGGTCGACCGGTGATTGACCGCGGGGTGCTGACCGCCTACCGTCAGGAGTTCAGCGCCGAACCACCTCGGTGTAGTTTTAGGTAATTTCCTATTTCCCTCGTATGAGGAGGACGCCGTGGCCGCCACGGGAGACGCGCCGGAGCGCCGGACCCACGTTCCCGCGGCCGCGCAGGGGCTGCTCTTCGACGACGACCTCCCGGAGCTGAGCGAGGACATCGGCTACCGCGGGCCCACCGCCTGCCGTGCGGCCGGCATCACCTACCGGCAGCTCGACTACTGGGCCCGCACCGGGCTGGTCGAGCCGTCCGTGCGCAGCGCCACCGGTTCCGGCACGCAACGGCTGTACGGCTTCCGCGACATCCTCGTGCTGAAGATCGTCAAGCGGCTGCTCGACACCGGCGTCTCGCTCCAGCAGATCCGCATCGCCATCGAGGTGCTGCGTGAGCGCGGCGTCGACGACCTTGCGCAGATCACCCTGATGAGCGACGGCGCCAGCGTCTACGAGTGCACCTCGGCCGACGAGGTCATCGACCTGCTCCAGGGCGGTCAGGGCGTCTTCGGCATCGCCGTGGGCAAGGTCTGGCGCGAGGTCGAGGGCTCCCTCGCCGAGCTGCCGAGCGAGCGGCCCGAGGACGAGGTCCCGGCGGCCCACCCGGGCGACGAGCTCAGCGCCCGGCGCGCGCAGCGCATCTCCTGACCGCTTCACCCCGGTTCGTGCTCTGAACCGCACCGAAATCCGTACCCGGGCTGCACGAACCGCGGACGAGGCGGCATACCCGCGCTGGTAGATTGGGCCCCGCCGCGAACAACCCGCACGGGAGAGCCCCCAGGACGGTCGATGCCGTCTGCTGGGGCGCCGAAGGGGCAACACCCCGGAACCTCTCAGGCGCCAGGACCGGGCGGGTGAGGCGACTCTGAAGCCACGCCGCATGAGGCGACAGAGGGGGTTACCGTGCTGTGACCGCAGGGACCTCCAGGAGCCTCCACGTGACCCAGACCGCCGAGTCCGCCCCCATGCTCAGTGACAATGCAAGTGCCGATGCCGGTGCCGAGGGACCCCTCCACGTCGACACCAGCCATCCGGCGCCGTTCGTCGAGCGCCACATCGGCCCGTCCCCGGACGACGTCGACGCGATGCTCGAGGTGGTCGGTCAGCCGTCCCTCGATGCGCTGATCGACGTCGCGATCCCCGGCGCGATCCGCTCCCAGCGGGCCCTGCGCCTCGATGCGGCCCCGTCCGAGAGTGCCGTGGTCCGCGAGCTGCGTGGTCTGGCGAACCTCAACACGGTGATGCGGTCGATGATCGGGCTCGGCTACTACGGCACGGTCACCCCGCCCGTGGTCCAGCGCAACGTCCTCGAGAACCCCGCCTGGTACACCGCCTACACGCCGTACCAGCCGGAGATCTCCCAGGGCCGCCTCGAGGCGCTGCTCAACTTCCAGACCGTGGTCAGCGACCTCACCGCGCTTCCGGTCGCCGGCGCCTCCCTGCTCGACGAGGCCACCGCGGTCGCCGAGGCGATGACCCT
>DASTNV010000015.1:0-6946 GCA_035762725.1 Lapillicoccus sp.
GAGCTCGTCATGACCACCATCGCCACCCAGCCTGCCGCCTGCACCGACCCGTCCGCCCGCGTGACCCGGTCGCTCGCCGGCTACGGCGTCATCGCGGGGCCGATCTACGTCGGCGTCTCGCTGGCCCAGGCCCTCACCCGCGAGGGCTTCGACCTGTCCACCCACGCCTGGAGCCAGCTCGCCATCGGCGATTGGGGTTGGGTCCAGACCGCGAACCTCGTCGTCACCGGCCTCATGTCGGTCGCCTTCTCGGTGGCACTGCGGCGCACCCTGGCCGGCGGCCGTGGCGGCCGGGCCGTCCCGGTGCTCGTCGCGACGTTCGGCCTCGGCATGGTGCTGGCCGGGATCTTCCCGGCCGACCCCGCCGCCGGCTTCCCCGTCGGGATGCCGACCCCGGCGGTGCCGACGACGCACGGCATGCTCCACCTGATGGTGTCCGGAGTCGGGTTCCTCGCCCTCGCCGCCGCGATGGTCGTCATGGCCGTCCGGTATGCGGCCGAGCACCGCCGGGGTCGGGTGGCCTTCTCGGTTGTCGCGCCCGTGGCCCTGCTCGGCGGGTTCGCCACGATCGCCTCCGGCTCGGCGGCGGGTGTCGTCGTCTTCACGATCGGCATCCTCACGACGTTCGCCTGGCTGACCGCCCTCGGCCTCGACACCTACGCCCGCGCGAGCTCCGCCGCCCGGTGACCCGCGCTTACCCGCATACTCCATCGACACGACAAGGAGACCTGTCATGCGTTTCGTCAGCACCCTCAAGGTCAGCCAGCAGCCCGACACCCCTCCCCCGGCCGAGCTCATGGCCGCCATCGCCGCCCTCGGCGAGGAGGCCACCCGGTCCGGTGCGCTCGTCGACTTCGCCGGCCTCATGCCGGTCGGCGGCCGGGTCAGCCTCACCGGCGGCGCCCTCACCATCACCGACGGTCCGTTCGCGGAGTCCAAGGAGCTCATCAGCTACGCCGTCTACGACGTGCGTTCACGCGACGAGGCCATCGAGTGGGCGACCCGGTTCGTCCGGCTGCATCAGGAGCACTGGGCCGGCTGGGAGGGCGAGGCCGACGTCCAGCAGGTCTTCGAGGCGCCACCCGCCCCGTGACCGGACCCGACGCACGGCGAACCGCTGAGACGGTGTGGCGGATGGAGTCCGCCAGCGTCGTCGCCGTGGCCAGCCGTGTCGTCGGCGACGTGGGCCTCGGCGAGGAGATCGCCCAGGACGCCTTCGTGGCCGCCTTGGAGCAGTGGCCGGCCCGCGGAGTTCCACCGAACCCCGCGGGCTGGCTCGTCTCCACGGCGCGACATCTGGCCGTCGACCTCGTGCGACGGCGGAGCACGTATGTGCGCAAGATCGCCGAGGTCGGCCGGTCGCTACCCGAGGGAGTGGGTGAGATGGACGACGACGCGCTCGACGACCACATCGGCGACGATCTGCTCCGCCTGGTCTTCACCACCTGTCACCCGGTCCTGACCGCAGAATCACGGGTCGCCCTCACCCTCCGGCTGCTCGGCGGCCTGACCACCACCGAGATCGCACGGGGGCTGCTCATCCCCGAACCGACTGCGGGCCAACGGATCTCGCGAGCCAAGCGAACGCTGGCCACCGAGGGTGTGTCGTTCGAGCTGCCCCGAGCCGAGGAGATGCCGGAGCGGCTCGGGTCGGTGCTGGAGGTCGTGTACCTGATGTTCAATGAAGGGTACGTCGCGACCTCCGGCCCCGACTGGGCGCGCCCGGAGCTGTGCCACGAGGCGATCCGGCTGGCCCGTATGCTCACGGCGCTGCTCCCGCAGGAGCGCGAGGTGCTCGGGCTGGCGGCGCTACTGGAGCTCCAGGCGGCCCGGCTGCCGGCTCGCGTGGACGCGACCGGGGCGCCGGTGCCGCTCCTCGACCAGGACCGGCGACGGTGGGACCAGCTGTTGACGCGGCGGGGTACGACGTTGCTGGCTCGGGCGCTGGCGCTGCCCGGTCCGCCGTCGCCGTATCTCCTCCAGGCGTCGATCGCCGCCTGCCACGCCCTCGCGCCGTCGGCGGAGGAGACCGACTGGACGCAAATCGCGTCTCTCTACGCGGCGCTGCAGGCCGTGTCGCCGTCGCCGGTCGTCGAGCTGAACCGGGCCGTGGCGGTGGGGATGGCCGGTGACCCGGCCGCGGGGCTGGCGCTCGTCGACGCGGTCGCCGAGGCCCCGGCGCTGCGCGGCTACGCGCAGGTGCCGGCGGTCCGGGCGCACCTGCTCGGGCTGTTGGGCCGGCGCGCGGAGGCCCGCGACGCATACCTGCTCGCCGCCGACCTCACCCGGAACGAACCGGAGGCAGCCCTGCTGCGTCGCCGCGCCGCGGACGCGTGACCGTCAGTCGACCGAACCCGTCTCCAGCAGGGTCCGGAACCCGGCCTCGTCGAGGACGCGCACGCCGAGCTCCTCGGCCTTGGCCGCCTTGGAACCGGCGTTCTCTCCGACGACGACGAAGTCGGTGTTCTTCGAGACGGACCCGGCTGCCTTGCCGCCTCGGGCGAGGATCGCCTCGCGGGCCTGGTCGCGGGAGAACCCGTCGAGCGAACCTGTCACGACCACGGTGCGGCCCTCGAGCGTCCGGGCCACGGACGCGTCGCGCTCGTCGGCCATCCGCACGCCGGCGACCGCCCACTTGTCGACGATCGCCGCGTGCCAGTCGACGGCGAACCACTCGATGACCGCGTCGGCGATCACACCACCGACGCCCTCGGCCTCGGCCAGCTCCTCGCGGGAGGCCGCCCGGATGGCATCCATCGACCCGAACTGTGAGGCAAGAGCCCGTGCCGCCGTGGGGCCGACGTGCCGGATCGACAGCGCGACGAGGACCCGCCAGAGGGGCTGTTCCTTGGCCTTGTCGAAGTTGTCGAAGAGCCGCTCACCGTTGACCGAGAGGACCTTGCCGTCCACGGCCTGGTCGGCCTCGGTCTTCTTCGCGGCCCGGGTGAACAGCGGCACGGTGAGCAGCTGATCACGGGTGAGGGCGAACAGGTCACCCTCGTCGGTCACCACCCCGGCGTTGAGGAGTGCGACTGCGCCCTCCCAGCCGAGCACCTCGATGTCGAACGCACCGCGCCCGGCGAGGCCGGAGATCCGCTCGCGCAGCTGCGCCGGGCAGGTCCGTGCATTGGGGCAGCGGATGTCCTTGTCACCCTCCTTCTCGGGGGCGAGAGGAGTACCACACGCCGGGCATACCGTCGGCATCTCGAACTCACGCTCGGTGCCGTCGCGCAGCTCGACGACCGGCCCGACGATCTCGGGAATGACGTCGCCGGCCTTGCGCAGGACGACGGTGTCACCGATGCGGACGCCCTTGCGCTTCACCTCGTCGGCGTTGTGGAGGGTGGCCCGCTCGACCGTCGACCCGGCGACGACGACCGGTGTCATGACCCCGAAGGGGGTGACCCGGCCCGTGCGACCGACGTTGACCTGGATGTCGAGGAGCCTGGTGTTGACCTCCTCGGGCGGGTACTTGTAGGCGATCGCCCACCGCGGTGCCCGCGACGTGGCGCCGAGCTGGCGCTGCACGGCGATCTCGTCGATCTTGACGACGACGCCGTCCAGCTCGTGCTCGACGCTGTGCCGCTGTTCGCCGAACCGCGCGACGTAGGCGTCGACCTCCGCGATGGTGTCGAGCACCTGGTAGTGGGTCGAGACCGGCAGGCCCCACTCGCGGAACAGGTCGTATGCCTGCGACTGCCGGGTCAGCTCGAGCCCCTGGCGGTAGCCGATGCCGTGGACGAGCATGTGCAGCGGGCGGCTGGCCGACACGCGGGGGTCCTTCTGGCGGAGGGACCCGGCAGCGCTGTTGCGCGGGTTCGCGAACGGGGCGCGACCGGCCGCGACGAGCGAGGCGTTGAGCTCCTCGAAGCCCTCGACCGGGAAGAACACCTCGCCGCGGATCTCTACTTTGGCCGGGTGGCCCTCACCCTGAAGGCGGTGTGGGACGCCCTGGATCGTCTTGACGTTGTTGGTGACGTCCTCACCCGTGCGCCCGTCGCCGCGGGTGAGGGCTCGGGTCAGCCGGCCGTCCTCGTAGAGCAGGTTGACGGCCAGGCCGTCGATCTTCAGCTCGCAGAGGTAGTGGTAGTCGCTGGTGTTGGCGTCGCGGGCGGCTCGCGCGGCCCAGGCGGCCAGCTCCTCGGGTGAGAAGCAGTTGTCGAGGCTGAGCATCCGCTCGAGGTGGTCGACGGCCTGGAAGTCGGTGGAGAACGTCGCCCCTCCGACGAGCTGCGTGGGGCTCTCCGGGGTGCGCAGCGTGGGGTACTGATCCTCCAGCTCGTTGAGGCGCCGGATCATCCGGTCGTACTCGGCGTCGCTCAGCGTGGGGGCGTCGCGCACGTGGTAGTTGAACTGGGCGGCCAGCGCGTCCTGGGCGATCCGGTTCCACTCGTGGAGGGCCTCGGTCGGTATGCCGGTGACCTCTGCTGTCGACGGGGCCTCCGCCCCTCCCCGCGCGTCCGCCTTCGGTCCCGTCGCCACGGCGCCATCTTGCCCTACGGCACCGACAACGCCGCAGGTCAGCCGCTTGCGCGGTGTCGAGTTCATGAGATATCGCTGAGATGCGCATGTCGGGATTTGGTCGCAGCCGACCTGTCGGCGACACTGTTCGCTGGGGCGTGCTCTGCCCTGTCACGCCCAGATGGGGGAGATTCACGGATGGTGCAGGTCGCTCGTCAACAGGGTCGTCGCCACGGTCGGCGATGGGCCTTGCTCGCCGGCGCGCTCACGGTCGGTCTCGCGCTCGGCGCGTGCACTGTGCCCGGTGGCGGGGCCGGTCCCGTCGCGGACGCCACGGCCTCCGGCTCGTCCGAGTCGTCCTCCTCGACCACCACGACTCCTGCGGTTCCCCCCGTCACGCTGACGCCGAGCGTCGCGGCCGACGCGAAGGTCCCCGTCGACACCGTCGTCTCCGTGGCGGCCAAAGACGGCACGGTCACCGACGTCACGCTGACGTACAAGGACCCCAAGAAGGGTGACGTCAACGTCGAGGGCACCCTCGACCCCAACGGCGCCAACTGGACCGCGAACAGCCTGCTCGAGCCGGGGACCACCTACAACCTCAGCATGGTCGGCAAGAACACGGCCGGCACCGAGTCAACCGCGCACTCGACGTTCTCGACCCAGGCGCTGTCGAAGAAGCAGCAGATCTACCCCTCAGTCGTCGCCAACGGCGCCACCGTCGGCGTGGCCATGCCGGTCATCGTCCGGTTCGACGTTCCGGTCAAGGACAAGGCCGCCTTCGAGAAGAAGATGACGGTCAAGTCCGACCCGCCGCAGGAAGGCTCCTGGGGTTGGGTGTCCAGCAGCGAGGCGCACTGGCGGCCGGCGAACTACTGGAAGCCCGGCACCAAGGTCTCGGTGAATGTCGACATCAACAGCGTCCCCGGCGGCAACGGCACCTACGGCCAGCTGTCGACGTCCGGCAGCTTCACGGTCGGCGACGCGGTGATCATCAAGGCCGACCTCAGCACGTACCAGCTGACCGTGAACCAGAACGGCGCCGACGTGAAGACCATCCCGATCACGGGTGGCAAGGCCGGCTTCGAGACGCGCAGCGGTACGAAGGTCATCATGGAGAAGCTCTCCAAGGTGCGGATGGACGCCAACACGGTCGGCATCGAGCCGGGCGACCCGAACTACTACGACATCCCCGATGTGCAGTTCGCGATGCGCGAGACCAACTCGGGCGAGTTCCTCCACGCCGCGCCGTGGTCGGTCGGTTCGCAGGGCAAGGCCAACGTCAGCCACGGCTGCATCGGCATGAGCACCGCCAACGCCCAGTGGCTGTTCAACCTCGCCAAGGTCGGTGACCCGGTGGTCGTGACCGGTACCAACCGCGGGCTCGAGGCGGGCAACGGCTGGACCGACTGGAACGTCAGCTACGACAAGTGGAAGTCCCAGTCCGCCCTGGCAGCGTGACCCACGCAGCCTGAGCCACGTCGCACTTCAGGTCGCGCTTGGTGTCGTCATCACGACCACATCTGCGACATGACCCGCGACGTGACCGGCTGGCGGTGGCCGATCAGATCGGTCGATCGTGAGTCTGAGTGCATGTCAGAGTGCGTTTGGTGCTGCCCTGACGACACCAAACGCACTCTGACGCGCACTGTGACCTGCGCCCTGACCTGAGATCCGAGGAACGCGGCCCTCTCCCCACGTGCCCCCGTGACGCCAGACCCGTCACGTCGCACCTCATGTCGCGCCTGGTGTCGTAACCCCAACCACATCTGCGACATGACCCGCGACATGAGCCAGCCACATGTCCGGGGCTGCGGTTCAGCGCGAGCTCGGCGTGACCTCTTCCTCGGGAACCTCGCCCGAAGGAACCGGTCCCCGACGCGGCCGACCGATGATCACGGCCGACGTGAGGACGATGACGGCGCCCACCACCTGGGGCCACTGGAGCCGCTCGTGGAGGAACACCATCCCGAGAATCACCGCGACCACGGGGATCACGTAGGTCACCGTCGCCCCCACCGTCGGCCCCACCTCGCGCACCACGTCGTACTGCAGGACGAAGGCCAGCCCCGTCCCGACCACGCCGAGGACCAGCACCGCCACCACGGCCCAGACCATCGTCCCGGAACCCGGTACCGATGACCACGGAGCCGGTAGGCCGGTCGGCTCGCCCTCCCGGAGCAGCCACCACCACACCATGTTGACGACGATCATCTGCACGGCCGCCATGAGGAGCTGGGCGGCCGGCATGCCGAGCCCACCGAGGTCGCCCTTGCTGAGGAACCGCTTCACATACGTCCACCCCAGCCCGTACGACGCCCCGGCCAGCAACGTCATCACGAAGCCCACCAAATCAGGCCGGCCCTGGGCCTCCCACGGCTGCATGATGACGACCACCCCGAGGAACCCGGTCACGACAGCGGCGACCGTACGACCGTCCGGCCGGTTCGCCGGGAGCAGCAGCACCGTGAAGAGCACCGCGGAC
>DASTNV010000016.1:0-11901 GCA_035762725.1 Lapillicoccus sp.
GCGGCGAGCCCGGTCGAGGACTTCACCCACGGCGGCTTCCGTCCGGTGCTGCCCGACCCGGCGCAGCTGGACCCGGCCGGTGTGACCCGGGTGATCCTCGCCTCGGGCAAGGTGATCTACGACCTCGAGGCGGAGCGGACCAAGCGGGAGGACACCTCGACGGCGATCGTCCGGGTGGAGCGGCTCGCTCCGGTTCCCGGTGCCGAGATCGCCGAGGCGCTGGCCGTCTACCCCGGCGCCGAGGTGCTCTGGGTCCAGGACGAGCCGCGCAACCAGGGCGCGTGGCCCTACATGGCGCTCAACCTGCCCGAGGCGATGGAGGAGTACGGCGAGACCCGGCCGCTGCGGCTGGTGTCCCGGATGGCGTCCGCCTCCCCGGCCACCGGTTCGCACAAGAAGCACGAGGTGGAGCAGGAGAACCTCGTCGCCGCCGCGTTCGACCGCTGACCGCCTTGTACTTCACCGACCGCGGCATCGAGGAGCTGGCCAGTCGGCGCGGCGAGGAGGAGGTCTCGTTCGACTGGCTCGCCGAGCAACTGCGAACGTTCGTCGACCTCAACCCGGAGTTCGAGGTACCGGTCGAGCGGCTGGCCACCTGGCTCGCCCGGCTCGACGATGACGACTGACGACGACTGACGACGACTGACGACGACTGACGGCTCTCCCGCCAACTTCTCCGCACGTGATGAGAACCGGGCGGGACATGTCCGACATCTCCCGATTACTTTTCCGTACGTGCGGAGAAGTCGGCGCGTGCGGCGCGCGGGCGTCCTCATCCGATCGGCTCGCCATAAGGTGACCCCGTGAGCGCGCCAACCGACGAGATGCCGGTCGAGCCGGAGTTCATCCCGAGCGCCGAGTTCAGTGTGGCCGAGGGACGCCGCGACGTGGGGCTGTGCTTCATCGGCGCGTCGGTGACGGCGGGCTACGGCGATCCCAAGGGCCTCGGCTGGGTGGGCCGCGTCGTCAGCCGGACCCAGCACCCGGACCTGGACCTCACCGCATACAACCTCGGGGTTCGCGGCGACACCTCGGCCGGCGTCATGGGTCGGTGGCGCAGCGAGACCGCCCCGCGCTGGGCCAACCGCGCGGAGAAGCGGCTGGTCATCTCGGTCGGCCTCAACGACATCGTCGCCGGCGTCAGCCTGGCCCGCTCGCGGCTCAACCTCGCGAACATCCTCGACGAGGCCACCACCAGCGGCATCGCCGTGTTCTGCGTCGGGCTCACTCCCGGCCTGGACAGCGATTTCAACACCCGGATCGGCGCGCTCGCCGACGCTCAAGCCGATGTATGCGCCCGACGCGGAGTCCCCTACGTCGACTGCTTCCGTCCGCTGGTCAGTCACGAGCAGTGGCTCTCCGATGTCAACGCGTCGGCGGACCGGGTCCACCCGGGACAGGCCGGTTACGGCCTGATCGCCTGGCTGGTCCTCCACAACGGCTGGAACGACTGGATGCGGATCACCGCCTGACGAGGGTTGCGCTGCGCGCATACGCGATATAACGTGTTCTCTAGAGACGCGATATAACGTGATGAGGAGAGGCGCATGACGCAGGAATGGCGGATCGAGGGGCCACGAGTCCTCGACATCGGCGACGAGCACGAACGGGTCGGCAAGCTCGAGGTCGGCATCGTCGGCGGCCGGGTCGACGTCGTCACCCACGACGACTCCCCCACCGCCCGAGTCGAGGTGACCCAGGTAGAAGGCCTCCCGGTCAAGGTGACCTGGGACGGCGTGACGCTCCGGGTGCTCCACGGCAAGGAGTGGGACAACAACAACGTCATGGAGATGCTCAAGCGGACCTTCGAGCACTTCGGCCGCAACCGCGTCGTCGTCAGCATCTCGGTCCCGACCGAGGCCGCGGCGACCGTCGCGACGGTGAGCGGAGAGGCTGTCGTCTCCGGGCTGCGCAACACGGTCAAGGTCAACAGCGTCTCGGGAGCGCTGATCGTCAGCGACGTCCGCGGCGACGTGGACATGCACACCGTGAGCGGTTCGGTCGACGGCGAGGGCCTCGCCGGGTCGGCCAACGTCAACTCGGTCTCCGGCACGGTCACCCTGCAGCGCAGCAGCCTGCCGAACGTCAAGATCAACACGGTCAGCGGCGACATCGCCGTCGACCTCACCTCGGGTAAGTCTCGGATCCGGTCCAACTCGGTCTCCGGCGACGTGACGGTCCGAGCGCCGCTGAGCGGGTTCGACGTCGAGGCCAACAGCGCGAGCGGGTCCATCGTCGTGGACGGCCGGCAGCTGTCGAAGGGGTTCGGCGGCGGGTCGAAGGGACATGAGCGGATGGGCCGGCTGCGCGAGGGCGACGGCGCGCTGGAGATCAAGGCCAACGCCGTGTCCGGCAGCATCGTCGTGCTCCGCTCCAACGGCGCGGCGACCGCGCCGACGCCGCAGGACGCTCCGGCGCCGCCACCTCCGCCTCCCGCTCCCGCTCCGACCGGCGACCCGACCGCGCAGATCCACACCGAGGGAACCAGTCCGATGCCGCAGGACGTGCCGCCGGGTGAGCACCCGGGCGACACCCGCCCGACCGGCGAGTCGAGCGAGCCTGGCACCGCCGCATACGGACAGCCGTTCCCGGCTCCGACCGAGCAGCCCGGGACCGGCGAGCAGGGCGGCCGTCCGGGGGACTGGCGATGAGCCCCGTGTTCGCCCACGGGCAGCTGCGCCTGTACCTGCTCGTGCTCCTCGACGAGGGTCCGCGCCACGGGTACGAGGTGATCCAGGAGCTGGAGCGCCGGTTCAACGGGCTGTACAGCCCGAGCGCCGGAACCGTGTACCCGCGGCTGGCCAAACTCGAGGAGGAGGGCCTGGTCCAGCGCACCGACGAAGGGCGCAAGGCGATGTACTCCATCACCGAGGCCGGCCGGGCCGAGGTCCGTGCGCGTCAGGCCGATGTGCAGGACATGCGCGACGACCTCGACCAGTCGGTGCGGCAGCTCGCCGAGGAGGTCCGGTCGCGCGTCCAGCACCAGGCCGCCGACCTGCGCACCGAGCTGAGGAACGCCGCCCGGGAGGCGCGGGCGACGGCGACCCCTGTCGGCGGCCACGACCCGTGGACCCACGGTGAAGCAGCCGCCTACGCCGACCTCGAGCGGGCGGTCAACACGTTCCGCAGCGATGTGCGGCGAGCCTGGCGCCGGGGTGGGCTCACCGCTGACCAGACCCGGGAGGTCGTCGACATCCTCACCGACGCCGCCACCCGGATCCGCAACGTCGTCGGCAGTCGCTGACGTTCGTGCTCCCGACCGGGCCGGTTCGCCAGGTGGCGGGACCGGCCCGGTCCCTATTCAGCCGGGCGGCGCGTGATGACCGCGCCCACGGCCGTGGCGATCCCCAGCACGACCACGGCCAGCAGACCGTTGGCGATGCGCTGCTCCTCCGCGCCGTACAGCGCGACCACGACCGGGATCAGCAGCCCGTTCCAGAGCAGGGTGGGGACGGTGGCCCGGGCGGAGCCGACGAACCACAGCCGGGCCAGCAGGGCGAGGAGCGCGGCGAAGACGAGGATGAGCAGGCCCGACATCACCACGGTGGTCCGGCTGCTGCCCTCGCCCCGGGACAGCTCCACGCCGTAGAACCCGGCGACACCCAGTAGGGCGAGCACGTGGAGGAGGCAGACGACCCCCGCGGCGACCGACCAGGCCCGGTTGCCGGGTGATGGCGCCGGCCGTCCGTCCGAACGCGGGTCCGGTGTGGTCTGCGTCACGCGCCGAGCCTAGCGAGCACGCCTGCTGAACCGGTTCGGTGGGTCGCTGTCCATCGTCGCGACGAAATGGTTGCCCTCACGCACGGTAGCCGTCAGACTGTACGGCGGCCCTGGAACATCGGAGCGCTCGCGGGCGTTCCTCGGGGTGCTGGGCCGCGCGGTCGCCGCTCGACCCGACCGGCCCCCCGCCACCGCACGACGAGGAAGCAGCGACGCTTGCTCACCGCGACGTGATGCTCGCCGTGCTGCCGGGCCACCGAAGACCACCACCCCCCGAGATCCGACGAGACATACGAACTGATGACGACGAGGATGACCACCAGCCCTACCCGCCCGCACTGGGCCCCCTCCACCCCCGGCTCCCGCAGCCACTCCCGCCCGACGACCAGCCCGACCCCGGTCCGAACGGCGCCCACCGCCTCATCAAGGAGCACGATCAGCATGGACTGGCGCGACCGCGCTGCCTGCCTCGACGAGGACCCGGAGCTGTTCTTCCCTAGTGGGAACACCGGCCCGGCGATCCTGCAGATCGAGGAGGCCAAGGCCGTGTGCCGTCGTTGCGACGTGATCGAGACCTGCCTCAAGTGGGCGCTGGACTCCGGCCAGGACGCCGGCGTCTGGGGCGGCCTGTCCGAGGACGAGCGGCGCGCGCTCAAGCGCCGCAACGCCCGGGCCCGCCGCGCCGGCTGACCCGCATTCTCCTTCCCTGACCGCCGTGGCCTCGAAGGCCGCGGCGGTCAGCCTTTGAGCGGCCGTAGCGCGGCCGTGAAGGTCACCTGGGTCCCGTGCGGCTCCGCGGGAGACCACCGGATGGTGCCACGCAGGTCCTGAACCAGCGACTGGACGATCTGGGTCCCCAGTCCGGACCCGGGTCGCCGCTCCCCGCGGATGCCGACCCCGTCGTCGGAGATCTTGACGGTGAGGACGTCCGGCGCGCCCGGGACGCCCGGCACTCGCTTGACGTCCACGCTCACCGTTCCCCCGTGGTCGTCGGGGAAGCCGTGCTCGATGGCGTTCTGGACCAGCTCGCTGAGGATCATCGCCAGCGAGGTGGCGTCCTCGGCGCGCAGCCGGCCGAACGAGTCGCCGGTCCGCACCCGCTCGATCCGCTTGTCGTATGCGGCGACCTCCGCCACGGCGCGGAACCCCTGGTCGGCCACCTCGTCGAAGTCGACGGTCTCGTCGAACCCCTTGCTCAGGGTCTCGTGGACAAGGGCGATGGTGCCGACCCGCCGCTCGGCTTCGCTCAGCGCTGCCCGGGCCTGCTCGTCGTCGGTGCGCCGGGCCTGCAACCGCAGCAGGGCGGCCACCGACTGCAGGTTGTTCTTCACCCGGTGGTGGATCTCGCGGATCGTCGCGTCCTTCGTCAGCAGCTCCTGCTCGCGACGGCGGAGCTCGCTGACGTCGCGCAGCAGCAACAGGGCGCCGAACCGTTGACCCGCCTCGCTGAGCGGGATCGCCCGCATGGTGACGATGGCTCCACTGGAACCCACCTCGGTCCGCCACGGCTGGCGCCCGGTGAGGACCAGCGGCAGCCCCTCGTCGACCGGCGACGAGTCGCGCAGCACCGAAGTGACGATCTCCGACATCGAGCCGCCCATGACCTCACCCGGCCACCCGAGCCGGTGGATCGCCGAGACCGCGTTGGGGCTGGCATACGTGATGATGCCGTCGTAGTCGAGCCGCACCACCCCGTCCCCCGCCCGGGGGGCGCCGCGGCGCAGGCCGGTCGGCGCGGACGTGTTCGGGAACTCGCCGGCGGCGATCATCCGCGACAGCGCGTCGGCGGTGGCCAGGTACGTGAGCTCCAGCCGGCTCGGGGTGCGCATCATCGACAGGTTCGTATGCCGCGTGATGACAGCGATCGCTCGGTGCTTCCGGACGACGGGGATCGACTCCTCGCGGACCGGAAGGTCGTCCCGCCACTCGGTGTCGCGTTCCCGGACGATGCGGCGTTCGGCATAGGCCTGCTCGAGGGTCTCCGAACGGGAGCGGGTTGCCTTGATGCCGACCTGGTCCTCGAAGAAGACCATCTGGCCGGTCGTGGGACGGACGTGGGCGACCGCCTCCCACTGGACCGGCGAGCGCCGGACCCAGAGGACGAGGTCGGCGAACGACAGGTCCGACAACAACTGCCAGTCGCCGACCAGCAGGTGCAGCCACTCGACATCGGCCCCCTGGAGCCCGGAGTGCTCGTGGAGGAGCTCGGCGAGCGTCGGCACGAAGCGACCCTACCCAGCGCGCAGAGTCGGTCTGACGTCGAGTCGGGTCAGGACGGGCCGGAGCGGAGGACCGATCGGAGCGTGCGCAGGGCCACCGACAGGGCGGCGAGGCCGGCGTCGTCGAGGCGTTCGACACCGCGCAACGCCGTCTTGGCCCGGCTCAGTGCGTCCCGGTTGGCGTCGGCCCAGTACTCGAACCGTTTCGCCGGGGTGTCACCGCCGTCGCTGGCCACGAGCACCGACCGGGTGAGCGACTCGAGCACGGAGTACAGGTCGTCCCGCATCGCGCCACGGGCCAACGCGTCCCAGCGGTCGTCGCGCGGTAGCTTGCTGACCCGGGTCAGCATCTCGTCGATGGTGAACTTCTCCGACGCGTAGTAGTAGACGCCGGCCACCTCGGCCACGGACAGCTCCAGCTCCTCGGCGAGATCCACGACATCGAGCAGCGAGAAGAGGTCGAGTAGCGAGGCCGCCCGCGCGGCGGTGGCCGCTGGGACGCCGTGCTTCTCGAGCTCCTTGGTCCGTCGCTCGAGGCGCCGCCGTTCCGAACCCTGCAGCACCTCCGCCATCCGCGGGGCGAAGTCCGCCACCGCCCCACCGAATCGCTCGATCTCGGCCACCACGTCGATGTTCGACGGCCGGGTCGACAGCAACCACCGCGACGCCCGGTCGAGCAGCCGGCGGAACTCCAGGTAAAGCATCGTCTGCGTGTCCGTGGACACGACGTTGTCGAGCGCTTCGATTTCCGCGACGTAGGAGGACAGGCCGAACACCTCGCGGCAGACCACGAACGCCCGGGCGATCTGCTCCGGATCGGCACCGCTCTCCTCGCCGGCCCGGAACGCGAAGGTGATCCCGCCACGGTTGACCATCGAGTTCACGACCGCGTTGGTGATGATCTCCCGGCGCAGCGGGTGAGAGGTGAGCTGCGTCGCATACTCCTCGCGGATCCGCTCGGGGAAGTACTCCGACAGGGTTCGCTGGAACCACGGGTCGTCGGGCAGGGCGGTCGGCAGCAGGTCGGCCTTGAGGGCGAGCTTGGCGTACGCGACGAGCACCGAGAACTCCGGCGACGTGAGCCCGCGCTTGTCGGCCTTGCGTTTCGCGATCTCCGCGTCAGTCGGCAGGTACTCGAGCGCGCGGTTCAGCTCGCCACGTTCCTCGAGCCAGTGGATCAGCCGCTGGTGCACGGTGAGCATCGAGTACTGCTGTGCTCGCGCGTTGCCGAGGAGGACGTTCTGCTCGTAGTTGTCGCGCAGCACCTCGGCGGCGACCTCGTCGGTCATCGACTGCAGGACGACGTTGCGCTGCTTGAGCGTCAGGTCCCCGTCGCGAACGAGACCGGTGAGAAGGATCTTGATGTTGACCTCGTGGTCGGAGGTGTCGACACCGGCCGAGTTGTCGATCGCATCGGTGTTGACGCGAACTCCGTTGAGGGCGGCCTCGATCCGGCCGAGCTGCGAGCAGCCGAGGTTGCCGCCCTCGCCGATCACCTTGACGCGCAGCTGGTTCCCGTCGACGCGGATCGCGTCGTTGGCACGGTCGCCGATCTCGGCGTTGGTCTCCGAGGTGGCCTTGACGTAGGTGCCGATCCCGCCGTTCCACAGCAGGTCGGCCGGTGCGAGGAGGATCGAGTGGATCAGCTCGGCGGGCGTCACCGTGGTGGTGTCCTTGGCCAACCCGAGGGCGTGCACCATCTCCGGCGTGATCGACACCGACTTGGCGGACCGGTCGAAGATCCCGCCGCCGGCCGAGATGAGCGACCGGTCGTACTCCGCCCACGACGACCGGGGCAGCTCGAACAGCCGCCGCCGCTCGGCGTACGACGTAGCGGCGTCCGGCGTGGGGTCGATGAAGATGTGCCGGTGGTCGAACGCCGCAACCAACCGGATGTGTTCGGACAGCAGCATCCCGTTGCCGAAGACGTCGCCGGACATGTCGCCGACGCCGACCACGGTGAAGTCCTGGGTCTGGGTGTCGACGCCCATCTCGCGGAAGTGCCGCTTCACCGACTCCCAGGCGCCGCGTGCGGTGATCCCCATGGCCTTGTGGTCGTACCCCGCCGAACCACCTGACGCGAACGCGTCGTCCAGCCAGTACTTGTACTCCGCGGCCTTGGCGTTGGCGATGTCGGAGAACGTCGCGGTGCCCTTGTCGGCCGCGACGACGAGGTAGGTGTCGTCGCCGTCGTGCCGGACCACGTCGGGCGGCGGGATCGCCTGGCCCTGGACCCGGTTGTCGGTGACGTCGAGCAGGCCGGAGATGAACAGCTCGTATGCGGCGACACCCTCCGCGAGCCACGCATCCCGGTCGAGGGACGGGTCGGGCAGCTGCTTGGCGTAGAAGCCGCCCTTGCTGCCGGTCGGGACGATGACGGCGTTCTTGACCATCTGCGCCTTGACCAGCCCGAGGATCTCGGTCCGGAAGTCCTCCCGGCGATCGGACCAGCGCAGCCCGCCGCGCGCGACCTTGCCGAACCGGAGGTGCACGCCCTCGACCCGCGGCCCGTAGACCCAGATCTCGAACATCGGCCGAGGCGCGGGCAGGTCGGGGATCTTGGTCGGGTCGAGCTTGAGGCTGACGTATGACTTCGGGCCGCCGGCCACCGGATCGCTCTGGTAGAAGTTCGTCCGCAGCGCCGCCTGGGCCACCCCCAACAAGGCGCGGATGATCCGGTCCTGGTCGAGACTGGTGACGTCGTCGAGGGCCGCGTGCACGGCATCGGCGATGGCCTCCTCGGCCGCCGCCCGCTCCGGTGAAGCCTCGCCGGCATACCGGTGCGGGTCGAACCGCGTCTCGAACAGCTCGACGAGCATCCGTGAGATGGCGGGGTTCGCGACCAGAGCGGCCTCGACGTAGTCCTGCGAGAACGTCGAACGGGTCTGGCGCAGGTACTTGGCGAGCATCCGCAGGATGACCACCTGGCGCCAGGTCAACCCCGCGCCGAGCACGAGCGCGTTGAACCCGTCGGACTCCGCCGCGCCGGTCCAGACGGCGCGAACCGCGTTCTGTGCCAACAGTCGTCGCGCGTCGCGGTCGCTGCCAACACCCCAGTCCTCGGGGTGCGGGGTGCGGAGCCCGAAGTCGTAGATGAAGACGCGGACGCCGTCGCTGCGGGTGATCTCGTAGGGCCGCTCGTCGATCACCTCGACACCGAGGTGGGTGAACATCGGCAGGACGCGGGTCAGGGTGAGCGGCCCGCGACGGTAGAGCTTGAACCGGCGCTCGTCCGGCGGGCAGCCGGGATCCTGGTGCAGGCCCACCTCGACGGCGTCGTCGGAGTCGAGCATCTCGATGCGGCGGATGTCGGTGACGGCGACCCGCGGCTGAACGTCTTCCTTGTATGCCTCGGGAAAAGCCTTGCCGTACAAGCCGATCAGCCGGCCGCTGGACTCTTCACCCACGCCGGACCGGAGCGCCTCGACGAGGTCCTCGTCCCACGTCCGGGTCGCCTCGACGATCTCCCGCTCGAGGGCGACCTCGTCGACCTCGGGAATCGCTGCACCCTTGGGCACCCGAACCACGAAGTGCAGCCGGGCGAGTGGCGACTCGGAGACGCGGGTCGTGTAGTCGACGCTGTCCGCGTCGAAGGTGCGCCGGAGGATCTCCTCCATCTTCAGCCGGACCGTCGTGTTGTACCGGTCGCGCGGCAGGTAGATCAGGGCCGAGACGAACCGCTCGTAGATGTCGTAGCGCAGGAACAGCTTGGTCTTGCGGCGTTCCTGGAGGTGGAGCACCGACATGGCGATGTCGACGAGGTCGTCCGGGTCGGTCTGGAGCAGCTCGTCGCGCGGGTAGTTCTCCATGACCTGCACGAGGTCCTTGCCGGAGTGGCTGTCTGGCGTGAACCCCGCGCGCTCGATGAGGTGCTCGACGCGCTCGGCGAGGATCGGGATGTGGAGGATCGACTCCGCATACGCGCTGGAGGCGAAGATCCCGAGGAACCGCCGCTCTCCCGTCACCTGCCCCTGCTCGTCGAACACCTTGACGCCGATGTAGTCGAGGTACGTCGCCCGGTGGACGGTGGCGCGCGAGTTGGCCTTGGTGATGATCAACAGCTCCGGCTCGCGGGCCTTCTTGCGAGCTGAGGGGTTGAGCCGGGCCACGGGCTCGGTCGCGGGCCGGTCGTAGCGGAGGATGCCGAGGCCGGTGCCGGTGACCGGAGCCAGCAGGTCCTCGCCCTGGTCGTCCTTCTGGAGGTTGTACTCGCGGTAGCCGAGGAAGGTGAAGTGGTTGCTGGCCAGCCAGTCGAGGAACCGCGCGGTGGAACCGACCTCCTCGGCGTCGATCCCGACGGGCGGGTCGTCCTTGAGCGCCGTCGCGATGCTGGTGCAGCGCTCGCGCATCTTGCTCCAGTCCTCGACGGCGTCGCGGACGTTGCCGAGGATGGCACGCAGCCGGCCCGAGATCGCCTCGCGCTCCTCGGCGGAGCCGACCCGGTCGACCTCGAGGTGCATCCACGACTCGGTCACGACGCCGAACTCGTCCTTGGCCGGCGCGTCCTCGTCGTAGATGTGCTCGAGGTTGCCCACGGCGTCGCGGCGCACGACCAGCTGCGGGTGGACGACGAGGTGCACGGTGCGGCCGAGCGCGTCCAAGGCGGCAGTCACCGAGTCGACGAGGAACGGCATGTCGTCGGTGACGACCTGGACGATGGTGTGGCCGCTGGTCCAGCCGCGGTCGTCGACCGTCGGGTTCGTGACGGCCACGTTGACGGTGCCGACGGCGCGCTGCCGGGCGAGGTCGCGCTCGGCCAGGGCGGCGCCGAGGAGGTCCTCCGGTTCGCGGGCGAGGAGGTCCTCGGTCGCGGTGTGGCGGTAGAAGACGCGGAGCAGCTGGTCGACGTCCTCGCGGGAGTCGTCAGGGGCGTACTCGGCGGCGGCGCGTAGCTGGTGGGACCGGGACTGCTCGAGCGACGCCGACATGGCTGGTTTCGTTTTCCTTCACTGTTTCGTCACCGGGCACGCGTCCTCGGGTGCCACTTCGAGGGTATCGCTCCTGTTCACATGCTGGACGCGGGGCCAGGGCAGTCGGGGCGGTGGAGAACGCCGGGGCCGTACGCGTCGCAGCACCTACGGTGGGACGGTGACCGAGTCGAGTGGGCCACGTCGGTGACGGCGGCCGGTCCGCGCCGCGACGGGTTGGTCCGCGCGCTCGTCACGGTGCGCGAGGTGGCGGGGAGCCAGGCCGACGACCTGCTCGACCACGTCCCCGACACCGGCGACACCGCGACCGGACGGGCCGTGGACGACTTCGTCGAGCAGGCGGCGGACGCGCTCCGGGCGCTCGACGAGGCGGTTGCCTCGGCGCTCCGGGCGGTGGAGTCGGCGTGATCGACGGCGTCACGGGCGACCCGGGTTCGTGCTCCCAGCTCGGCGGGGCACTCCGGTCGCACGCGGCCCGGCTGCTCGCGCTGCGGCAGGAGCTGGTCGAGCGGGCCGACCGTCTGCGCCGGGACGGTGCCTCGGCTGAGGTGGTGGCCGAGATCGACGCGTCACTCAGCCTGCTTGACACCGTGGCCGAACGGCTCGACGCGAGTGGGGCCGCACTGCAACGGTTCGCGCAGGAGCTGGCCGAGATCGCCGAGTCGGTACGACGGCTCGACGAACAGGTTCGGACGGCGGGGCTGGAGCTCGACGGGCTGCGGGTGGTCGAGCCGTGGGGAGTGCTGACGACCGAGCTCGCGCAGCGACGGGGACGCGCCCAGCCCGAGCTACAGCGCCAGGCCGACCGGCTGGCCAGCCGCCTGGGGCGAGCGCGAATCGCGACGGCGCGGGTCATGGCGGAGGGCTCGGCGGCGCTGTCGGCTGCTGCCACAGCGTCGCGGTCCCGTTCGCTACGGTGAGGCCATGAGGATCCAGACGTCCTTCGACTACGCCGCGACTCCCGAGGACGTCTTCGCGATGCTCGCCGACCCCGAGTTCCAGGCGGCGAAGGTCGAGGCCACGCATCCCTTGTC
>DASTNV010000017.1:0-4152 GCA_035762725.1 Lapillicoccus sp.
ACCGTTTTCTCGTCCTCCATCCCGGAGCCGATCGCGCCGCCGACGGTGGCCAACGAGCTGATGATCCAGGCGAGCGTCAGGTAGTCGGTGACGGCGACCGGCCGCTGCAAGGTCTGTTCCAGCACCCGGCTATGCGCCTCACCTCCGCGCGAGCGGCCTCGTCCAACTCCGCATGCGATCTGGCGATTGGGGGGCCAGCGTCGGACCGACGCCGATCGCCGAAGGGTTCAACGGTGGGTGACCTTCTCATACCGTGCGGGCCATGTTGCATGTGTTGCATGGGGTTGCACGCGATGGCATCGGGGGGGCACGACTCTGAGGCAGGGGCGCTCGTCCGGCGAGCCGCCTCGCGCATTTCTGCAGGTCAGGGGCCCTGCGCTGGGGTGGAGCTGCGGGGATTCGAACCCCGGACCTTCTCATTGCGAACGAGACGCGCTACCAACTGCGCCACAGCCCCAAAGTGCGGACCACACGATAACACCCAGCGACACCCCTCTCGGACCACGCCGGAGCCGTCGGCGGCGAGGCCCAGCAGGTGTCACCGCATACCCTCGCGGGTATGGCGCAGCCCGTGACGTCCGCCACCCGTCCGACCGAGCGCGAGTCGTTCGTGCCTCCCCTGCTCCGCGCGGCCAGCGAGTGGACCTGGCGGCTGCTCGTCATCGGCGCGGGGCTGATCGCGCTCTTCCTGCTGCTGGGGTACTTCTCGGAGATCGTCGTCCCGCTGGCTATCGGCGTGCTGCTCTGCGCGCTGCTGTCGACCGTGCACCGCCGGCTGGCCCGCGTCATGCCCCGCGCGGGCGCGGCCGCGGTGACCGTGATCGGCACCCTTCTGGTCATCCTCGCGCTGCTCTTCCTCGTCGGTTCGCAGATCACCGGCGGGATGAACGACATGGCCCGCCAGGTCAGCGACGGCATCCAGCAGATCCGCGACTACATCCGCAACACGCTCGGCATCTCGGACGACCAGCTCGGCGACTACGTCGAGCAGGCACGGCAGTGGCTGTCCAACGCCAACCTCGGCTCCCGGCTCTCCTCGGCCGGCGTGACCGCCGGACACTTCGTGGCCGGCGTCTTCATCGCGCTCTTCTCGCTGTTCTTCTTCCTCTACGACGGTCCGCGGATCTGGGCGTACCTCGTGCGGCTGGTTCCCCGCCGGGCGCGGCCGTACGTCGACTCCTCCGGCGTGGTCGCTTGGGAGCAGCTCACCCACTACGTGCGGGCGACCGTGCTCGTCGCCGCCGTCGACGCGGTCGGGATCACCGCCGGCGCACTGATCCTGCGGGTGCCGTTCGCGCTCGCGATCGGCGTGCTGGTGTTCCTCCTGTCGTTCATCCCCATCGTCGGAGCGCTCCTGAGCGGGGCGGTCGCGGTACTCATCGCGCTGGTCGCCCAGGGCCCGGTCACGGCGCTGATCATGCTGGCCGTCGTCGTCGGCGTGCAGCAGCTGGAGTCGCACGTCCTCCAGCCGTTCATCCTCGGCCGCTCGGTACGCATCCACCCGGTCGCGGTGATCGCCGCGATCGCGGCCGGCGCGATCCTCGCCGGCATAGTCGGCACGCTGGTCGCCGTCCCGATCCTCGCCGTGGTCAAGGCCGTGGCCAACCACCTGTTCGAGGCGTACAACCGGGAGCACGACATCTCGGACGACGCCCGGCACCGGCTCGACTCGACCGACAACGCCGACCACGCCGACCCACCAGGCCCGCGGGCCGACGCGCCGGATCAGTCGCCCGCCTGACGACGGGCGACCCTCCGACCTCGAGCGTCAGCTCTGCGGCGCAGAGATGTTGACGAGCCAGCCGACGCCGTACTTGTCGGTCAGCTGGCCGAACTCGTCGCCCCACATCTGCTTCTCGAGCGGGGTGGCGACGTTGGCACCGTCCGACAGCTTCTCCCAGTAGCCGCGCAGGGCGCCGCTGTCGTCGCCGCTGAGGCTGACGGTGATATTGGACTCCTTGGCGGGCCCGCTCATGAACGAGGGGGAGTCCGCCGCCATGATCGTGAAGCCGGCGTCGGTCTCGAGCTGGCCGTGCATGACGAGGTCGCCGTCGGCGCCCTCGGTGCCGTACTCCTTGAAGTAGCTGACGACTGATTCGCCGCCGAAGACGCCCTTGTAGAAGTCCAGGGCCTCAGCGGTGTTGTTGCCGAACTGGATGTAGGGGTTCAGACGCATGGACATGGGGGCTCCTTTGCTCGCCGGTCGCCCACCGGCGTCCCGAGTCGGTGGGTCACGACAGTAGACCCGCGACCACCGACAGACTCATCGCCGCGGGGAACCCGGGGTGAACGTCCGGGAGGCGCTCAGTGCCCGACGACCCGCCGAGGCGCCGCCGCGACGTCGATGTCGTCGTCCTCGACCTCGATCGGGACCGGCACCGGGGCCGCACTCTCGCGCTCTGCCCGGTAAGCCGGCTCCTTGAGCGTGTACGTCGGCGGCGGCACCGGGACCGGCTTCCATCCGCCCGGCGTCTCCTCGGCGACCGGGGTATGCGCGTCGCCCCGGTCCGCGGTCGGCGTCACGACCCGCGACGGACGGGCGGTGGCCGCCACGCGGGTCCGGGCCTCCTCCAGGTGCCGCTTCTGCAGCCGCCGCAACCGGCGCTCGTTCTGCTCCTTGATCGCGGCGACGCGCAACCAGACGACCGAGCCGACCAGGGCCGCCACAGCGATGCCGACGCTGAGCCACTTGAGGACGTTGGCGATCGAAAGGACCAGCGTGACCGGTACGGCGACCAGCGCCGCGAGGAAAAGGATGGCGCGGACCCGCCGCACGACGATCTCCCCGGTGGACCGGTGGGGCGTCAGCTCGACGACCGGGACGGCGTGGGCCGGCGGCAACGGGCTGTCGGCCCGGGACCGGGCCCGCAGTGGCGAGCTGATCCCGGCGGTCTTGACGACGACCTCGGGCCGGGACTCCTTGCCAGAGGACCCAGCCGACCCGGCGGCGGACGCCTCGGCCAACGCCGTCGTCGGCAGCGGGTTGCGGCGCTCGAGCACGCGCATCGCCTCGCTGAACTTGTCCACCGACCGCGCGGTGGCGAGGTGCTCCCGGCGACGGACCCAGTGCTGGATGAGGTACGCAACCCAGATCGCCACGATGACGAGGAAGATCAGGCTGCTGGGCTGCACGGAACCGACGGTAAGCGGTGCGAGCGCACGGGTCTCGTACCGATAACGGTGTGTCGCTGATGTGTCGGGTGTGACTGGTGTGAATTCGCCGAAACGGCCCGCTCAGGGCTGCCGAGCCCTCGCCCACCGGTCGAGAACGCGCCCGCCGGCGACGTCGTCGGAGGTCAGCGCGAAGGTCCGGTGGTCGCGCCAGCCGCCGTTGATGTGGAGGTACCGCTCCCGAACCCCCTCGTCCCGGAACCGCAGGTGCTCGACCACCCGCAGCGACGCGGCGTTCTCCGGGCGGACGTTGACCTCGACCCGGTGCAGCCCGAGCGGTCCGAAGGCGTAGTCGCAGAGCATCGCCAACGCCCGCGTCGCGACTCCGCGACCGGCATACTCCTCGGCCACCCAGTACCCCGCCGCGCCCGAGAGCAACGACCCGTGGACGATGCCGAACAGGTGCATCTGTCCCGCGATCCGCCCCTCCGCGTCGATGAGGAACGGGACGATCCGACCGGACTTGGCCTCCCGGTCGAGGCTCTTGACGTACTGGCGGAAGGTGATCCGCCTCCCCACCCCGTCGGGCGCGGTTGGCTCACACTGTACGACGTACTGGAGGTTAGCGCTCCGCACCTGGTCCCACTCGCTGAGGTCGGACTGGCGCAGCGCCCGAAGCACCAGCCGCGGGATTCGCTCGTCATCGCGGGAGACCAGGCTCACCGGCCAGTCCTGGACCGGCCGCTCGAACATCACCGGTGGTCACCCCCCGCCACCTGGTCCACGGCGTGTGCGACGACATCGGCCAGCACGGCCAAGGCGTCCTTCACTCCGCCGGTCGACCCCGGCAGGTTGACCACCAGCGAGGAACCGGCCACTCCGGCGAGTCCCCGCGACAGCATTGCCGTGGGAACTCCCTGGGCCACCCCGGCGGCCCGGATCGCCTCGGCGATGCCCGGCACCTCACGGTCGAGATGGCGCCGGGTCATCTCCGGCGTCGCGTCGGTTGGCGAGATCCCGGTTCCTCCGGTCGTCAGGACC
>DASTNV010000018.1:0-10114 GCA_035762725.1 Lapillicoccus sp.
GTAGCCGCCGAGGGCGGTCTGGATCGCGTGCTGCGCGGGCACGTTGGCGCACATCCGCATGTTGGCGAGCAGGGTGAGGCCCTCGAGGAAGCTCGTGGCCAAGTGCTGCGGACCGGAGATCATCACCCACCCGGAGCGGTACCCGCATACTCGGTAGGCCTTGGACAGCCCGCTGAAGGTAAGGCACAGGACGTCGTCACCGCAGAATGTCGCGGCGTGGTGGTGGGTGCGCTCGTCGAAGATGATCTTCTCGTAGATCTCGTCGGCCATGACGACGAGATGGTGCCGCCGGGCGATGTCGACCAGGCCCTTGACGATGTCCTCGCTGTAGACCGCACCGGTCGGGTTGTTGGGGTTGATGATGACGATCGCGTGGGTGTTCTCGGTAATCTTCGACTCGATGTCCTCGAGGTCGGGGTTCCACCCGTTGGACTCGTCGCAGCGGTAGTGGACCGGGACGCCACCGGTCAGCGCGACCGCGCCGGTCCACAGCGGGTAGTCCGGAGCCGGCACGAGGATCTCGTTGCCGTCGTCGACGAAGGCGGTGAGCACCATGGTGATCAGCTCGGAGACGCCGTTGCCGATGAAGACGTCGTCCGGGACGGTGCGAGTCAGACCGCGGGACTGGTAGTACTGCGCGACGGCGGTGCGGGCCGAGTAGATGCCGCGGGAGTCCGCATACCCCTGCGACTCGGGCAGGCTCTGGACCATGTCGACGACGATCGCCTCGGGAGCCTCGAAGCCGAACGGGGCGGTGTTCCCGATGTTGAGCTTGAGGATCTTGTGACCCTCGGCCTCCAGGCGGTGAGCCTCCTGGAGGATCGGACCCCGCACGTCGTAGCGGACGTGCTGCAGCTTCTTGGACTGGACGATCGGGCGCACGGCACCAGCCTCCCATCACTGGCCGAGCCGGTGGCCGGGATGTGGGCAACCGGTGCCGTACCATCGCGAAACCTGACAAATCCCCCTCCGCCCCTTCCCCCATCCGAGTCGGCGCGGGATGATCTCACCGTCCCCCTGCCCCGGCCCAACCGTGGCCACTACGCCATCAGCAGTCCCAACGGCGCTTTCCTCCGCTCGGACTTTCCCCGGTCTCTGCTATGGACGCCCACCTGCGCGTTTCGCCCGTGGACACCTCGATCTTCGGGCACCCACCACACGACAGGAGGCACGACATGAGCCAGCAACAAGACGCAGGCAACTCCAGCCCACAGAGCGACTACGACGCCGTCGGTGGCGGACCCGCGATTTCCGCGGTCGTGGACCGGTTCTACCAGCTCATCATCGCCGACCCGCGGCTCGCCCCGTTCTTCGAGGGCGTCGACATGCCGGCGCTGAAGCGGCACCAGGTCTTCCTGGTCTCCCAGGTGATGGGCGGACCCGTCGAGTACAGCGGTCGCGAGCTCGGGGAAGCCCACGCCAGGCTGCATGTCAGCGGGGACGACTTCGAGGCGGTCGTCGAGCACCTCGTACAGGCGCTCAAGGAGTTCGACGTACCGGCCGACATCATCGACCGGGTTGTGACCGCCCTCGCCGCTACTCGAGCGGACATCGTCACAGCTGTCTGACTGGTGGATACCCAAGCGCTCAAACACACGTGGGGCCTCGCCGAGAAGGCCGGGGACGACGTGCCGCTGTTCTTCTACTCGCACCTCTTCATCAGCCATCCCGAGCTCCGGCCGATGTTCCCGGTGTCGATGTCGGCCCAGCGCGACAAGCTCGTCGGCGCGCTCGGCCGCATCGTCAGCCACGTGGACGAGCTCGACGAGGTCGTCGGGTTCATCCAGCAGCTCGGCCGGGACCACCGCAGGTTCGAGGTCGTTGCCCAGCACTACGGCGCGGTCGGAGCGTCGCTGCTGGCCACCCTCAAACACTTCCTGGGCTCGACGTGGACGCCGGAGCTCGCGACGGACTGGGCCGACGCCTACGGGATCATCGCCAAGGTCATGGTGCAGGCGGCGGAGGAGTCCGAGGACTCGACCCCGCCCTCGTGGGGCGCCGAGGTGGTCTCCGTCGAGCGGCGGTCCCTGGACGTGGCTGTCGTCCAGGTTCAGCCGGACGGGGAGCTGGCCTACGAGCCCGGGCAGTCGGTCGCGGTGGAGGTCCCGCAACGGCCGAGGCTGTGGCGGTACCTCAGCCCCGCCAACGCCCCGCGCCCGGGCGGCGGCCTCGAGTTCCACGTGCAGCTCGTCGCGGGCGGCCTGGTCAGCGCGAGCATCCTCCGGTCGTTGCGCGCGGGCGACACGATCCGGATCGGCGCCCCGATCGGCGAGCACCTCGCGCTGGCGGAGTCGAACACGCGCGATCTGCTGATGATCGCGGGGGCTACCGGTCTCGCGCCGCTCCGGGCGCACCTGGAGCGCATCGACCGTCGCTGGCAGGAGAACGGCCAGGCGCCGCGGGTCCACCTCTTCCACGGGGCTCGCTACCCGTGGGGCCTCTACGAGGACAAGCTCATGCGCCAGCTGACCAGCCGGCCGTGGTTCGACTACACCCCGGTCGTGTCGGACGACCCGACCTACCCCGGAGATCGCGGACTCGTCGGAGATGTGGCCGTCGACGCGGGACACTGGTCGGGCCGGGTCGCGTTGGTGTGTGGCTCGGTCGGCATGGTCCGGCACACCGTCGGGCGTCTCGAGGGCCTGGGGATCCCCCACGAAGACATCAGGTACGAGCAGTACGCGACCACGATCGTGGTCAGCGAACCCTGGGATCACACAGAATCGGGTGAAGCGCGATGACCGACCAGGACCTTCCGCTGGCCTTCGAAGGTGGGCCGGAGCGCCCGCCCGCCGTGGCGCACGTGAGCATGCCGATCCTCGACGAGATGAACTTCACCCGTCGGGAGGACGGTGGCTACGACCCCGACGAGGTGGACTCCTTCCTCAAGGACATGCAGACCGTGCTCGACGCCGCCGACAACGAACGGACCGCGCTGCGCTCCGACGTCGCCTCCCTTCGCGACCGGCTGGAGGAGCGCGGCCATCAGGAGATCGCCGTCGATGCCGTCGGCCTGCTCAGCCAGGCGCAGCTCATCGCCGACCGGGCGATCGCCGACGCGGAGACCTACGCCCGCGACCTCATGCTCGCTGCCCGCTCGCAGTACCGCATCGTCCTCGAACGCGCCGAAGAGTCGGCCAAGCGAGCCGCCGACCAGGCGGCCCTGCTGCCGCCAGGGCAGTTCGCCGGCCCGTTCACCCCCGTTCCGGAGATCGAGTACGTCCGCACCTACGCGAGGGTCGCGCAGGTACAGCTGCGCGCCGTGCTCGACGCGCTGGCCGAGCAGGTCGAGCTGCTGGGAGAGGTGCCCAAGCCGCCCCAGAACGCGGACAAGGCACCGGAGTCGGCGCCCGAACGGCCGGAGGGCTCGGCGGCCGGGGACGACGACGTCGAGTGGCTGCCGCCGTCCGACTGACCCAGGTCAGGCGTCGCCGACGGTGACGGCCTCGGCCTCGAGTACGTCGCGGTCCGCCGCGGGTTCCTCGTCGTCGATGTGGCGCAGGTACGGGCGGGTCAGGGCCAGCGCGCCGACGGCCAGGGCGACGGCGAAGGCGCCGACCCAGAACGGGACGTGGACGTTGAGCTCCTCGCCGAGCTTCCCGGCCAGCCACGGCGCGATCGCGCCGCCGGAGAACCGCACGAAGCTGTATGCGGCCGAGGCCACCCCGCGCTCGACCGGCGCGGCCTTCATGACCGTCTCGGTGACGAGGGTGTTGTTGATGCCGAGGAAGAGGCCGGCCACGACGACGCAGGTGGCGAGGACCGCCTTGTTGTTGGCCCCCATGGCCATGACGGCGAGCAGCGCGGAGAGCAGGCTGAGGTTGACCAGCAGCGTCGGGACGGTGCCGAACCGGGCCTGGAGCCGCGGCGCGACGACGACGGAGGTGAAGGCCAGGGCGACGCCCCAGCCGAAGAAGATCAGGCCAATCTCGTGCGCGCCCATGTCGAGCGGGAACGGCGTGAAGGCGAGCAGGGTGAAGAAGCCGAAGTTGTAGAGCAGCGCGGTGATCGCGACGCCGAGCAGCCCTCGGTGCTTGAGCGCGCGGAACGGGTCGAGCAGCGTGGTGGCCTTCGCCGCAGGTGGCGTTGCGGGCAGGAGGAAGGCGGTGACGACCAGGGCCACGGCCATCAGGGTCGAGACCCCATAGAACGGACCGCGCCACGAGATCGAGCCGAGGATGCCGCCGACGAGTGGGCCGATCGCGATGCCCAGGCCGAGCGCCGCCTCGTAGAGGATGATCGCCTGCGCGACCGAGCCACGGGCCGACGAGACGATGGTCGCCAGCGCGGTGGCGACGAAGAGGGCGTTGCCGAGTCCCCAGAGCGCCCGCCAGCCGACGATGGCCATGACCGTGTCGGAAGATCCCGCCAGTCCGGCGCCGACGATGATGACGACCAGTCCGATCAGCAGGGTGCGCTTGGCGCCGATTCGGCTGGCGATGGCCCCAGTGACCAGCATCGCCACGCCCATGACCGCCATGTAGCTGGTGAACAGCAGCGACACCTGGGACGGCGTCGCGTTGAGCTGGTCGGCGATCGGCTTGAGGATCGGGTCGACGAGGCCGATGCCCATGAAGGCGATGACGGACGCGAAGGCGACCGCCCAGACGGCTTTCGGTTGGCGCCACATGGTGTTCGTTCCTGGATTCTCAGTCGGTAGGCGTGGAGCCGGCGTCGGCGACCAACCCCTGGAGGATCGACACGGCTTCCGTGAGGACATCGCGCTTGGCCGGTGGGAGGGCGGCCACGTGCGGCGCGACGACATCGGCGCGCCGCTCGCGGGCCCCCTGCAGGGCCGCCGCGCCGGCTGGGGTCATGGCCACCAGCACGGCGCGGGCGTCAGCGGGATCCGGTTCGCGGGTGACCCAGCCCTCGGCCTCGAGCCGCTGGACCTGGGTGGTCATCGTCGGCTGGCTGCAGTGGTCCGCGGCGGCGAGCGTGGAGATCCGAGCGGGTCCCTGCTCCTCGACCTGGGCGAGCAGCCGGACCTGCGCGTAGGGGACGTCGAGTCCGGCGCGCTGGGTGGCCAGCCGGTTCAGCCGGGCCACGACGCTGAGCAGGTCGGAGCCGAGAGTTCGAGGGTCCGCCGGCGGACGCGTCGCGAGGCTGACCGGCATACGCGTGACTTTACATAGGTTGCCTATGCAACTCAACCGACTCGGATTTCGCGCCCAGCTCAGTCGAGCTGAGGGACCGGCTCGTTCGCCCAGGTCTCGACCCGCCACCCGGACTCGGGGTCGCCCTCGAGGACGATGACCGCCGCGTTGTGCAGCCGGGTGTCGGCGACGAACCCGCGGTCGATGTTGTGAGCTCGGGCACCGGTCCACGCCCGGATCGCCGCGCCGTGGCTGATGATCGCCGCCGCGCCGTGCTGGGCGGCCTCGGCCACGACCGCGTCGAACCGGTCCATCACCTCGGATCCCGACTCGCCACCGGGTATGCGCGCGTCCGGTTCGCCGTCGGCCCATCGGTAGAGGACGGCGAGGTAGGGCTGCCAACCGTCGCCCTCCGCCATCTCGTACTCGCCGGCCTGGATCTCCCGGACCCCGGGCCGCTCGACCGGGGTGAGGCCGCGCGCGGCGGCCAGCGGTGCGGCGGTCTGATGGGTGCGCACCAGGTCCGAGACGTAGATCGCGTCCAGCGGCGTGTCGGCGAGGCTCTCCACGAGCCCCTCGGCCTGGGTCCGGCCGGCATCGGTGAGGTCTGCTCCAGGCGGAGCCGTGTCGAGCAGGCGGAGGGCGTTGGCGGTCGTCTCGCCGTGACGGATGAGGAGCAGGCGCACCCCGATAGGCTAGGTGGTGCGGGTCTGGACACCGACGAAGCGTCCGAGCAGCTCGGCCACCAGGTCGGGGTGGCCGAGCTGGGGCACGTGGCCGGCGGGCACGACTTCGAGCTGGGCCTGGGGGATCACCGCGGCCGCCGCCCGCGCGTGTTCGACGGAGACGACGGGGTCGTGGTCACCCCAGATCATCAGCGTCGACATCTTCAGTCGACTCAGCTCCTGCGGCGTCAGCCGCATCGAGGGCCGCCAGCCGAAGGGCGACGTCAAGGCGAGCAGCTCCCGCCGGTTGGCCTCCACGGCGACCGGATCTCTGGCCCCGGCTACGAGCGAGTCCAAGAGATCCGGGTGGTTGATGATGGTGTCGGCCTCGCCCATTGATGACATCAGCCGGAGGAGCATCCGCCGAGTCGGCCTCATCCCGCTCGCCATCGCGTCACCGAGCACCGGCGTCACGGTCAGCCTCAGGGGCAGGGGCACCCGGACGCCGGGCAGCGCTGGGTTCGACCCGAGCATCACCAGTCTGCGCACCCGATCGGGCCTGGCCAAGGCGTACCAGGTCGCCCAGATTCCGCCCCCCGAGGCCCCGACGATCGTGGCGCTGTCGAGCTCGAGAGCGTCGAGAACCTCGTCGACGAACCGGACCGCGTGGTCACGGAACGTCCCGGGTGTGAAGTCCGAGGGGTCGCTGAGGCCGCAGCCCGGCCGGTCCACGAGGTAGGACCGGGTGGCCCTCATCCGCTCGGCGATCATCAGGTGCGAGAGAGCCGAGGTGTTGGTGCCATGCAGATGCAAGACTGCCTCGCCCTGGCCCAGGTCGACGATGTGGACGCGCTGACCAGCCGGCCGCACCACGAACCGTCCGCGGGCGCGAGCCGCGCGCACCATTCGGTCATACAGGTCCACGAGCTCGGCGGGATGGTCAACGGGCTGCGCAGCACGCGAGTGGACGGCCATGGTCCCTCCCTGGTCGGAATCATTCGCTGACGTCCCACGATGTGTCTCTGGCTGTGCGGAGGACTAGTTCGGTTTCCGAACTCCCGGACACCCGTCCGTGGGGTGACACTGGCTACGTGGGCTCGAACGAGTTCGCCGGCTATTGCTCGTTCACGAAGGCGATCGAGCACCTCGGTGACCGGTGGATCCTGCTCATCGTTCGACAGCTCGGGGTGTTCGGTCCGCTCGGGTTCAATGAGCTGGCCACCGCTTTGCCCGGCCGGATCTCGCGATCCGTACTGACCGACCGCCTTCGGCGGCTGGAAGTACTGGGACTCGTGTCGCGCGCTGGTAGTCGCGGCGCGCACGCTCCCTACCGCCTCACGGCGGTCGGCGCCAGCCTGATGCCGACGATCCTGTCCTTGCGCGGATGGGCAGACACCTGGCTGCCCGACGACCCGGACGTGCTCGAGCGAGAACCAGCCATCGTGCTCGCCTGGCTGGCTCAGCGGGTGGATCGTGAGCACTCGCCCACCCGTCCGGTCGTCGTCGAGCTCCAGTTGCTCCACCGTCCGGACCGCAGGTACTGGCTCGTGATCCAGCGGGGCATCGACCCGTACGGGTGCCTGACCGACCCGTTCCTCGACACCGGCCGCTACGTGTATCTCGAGTCCGCGATGAGCACGTTCGTCGCCCTGGCTAGGGGAAGACTCGACTGGTTGGACGCTTTCCAGGACGGCTCGCTCACAGCGGCTGGTGACCCGGAGCTGGTCAATGGGGTGACCGCGTGGTTCCAGCGCTCGACCGAGCTCTCGCCTAGGTAACGAAGTGCCCTCCGAAGGCAGCGCACACGATGACGAGGAGGCCGCCGAGGACGACGGCCGTGTCGGGCCAGCGCCACGGAGCCGGGCCCGCCCAGGTGCGCCGGTGCGCGCCGGCGAACCCGCGGGCGTCCATGGCCAGGGCGAGTAGCGCGGCCTGGCCGAGGACGACGGTGAACAGGGCCAAGGTGGTGGCGCCCGCCTCGGCAAGCTTGGCGACCGGCGAGCGCCCAGCCCCCACGCCGCGCACCCGGCGCGCCCGGGTCAGCTCGGTCCACAGCGACCCGAACGACTGGAACCGCTGCAGCGCCGCGGTGGCCGCCACGACCGGCCGGGCCGGGAGGTGCAGCCGCTGAGCGAGGTGGTCGCCGAGAGCGTCCGGATCGACGTAGGGGAGCAGGACGACGGACGGCAGGACGAGCAGGAGCACGCGGAGCCCGGCCCCCACGGTGACCTCGAGATCGCGACCACCGAGCAGCCAGGTCGACCACATCACGCCGAGGATCCCGACGAGCGCCGGGACGGAACGGGTTCCGAGGCGGCGCCACCGACCGGGCGGGGCGGGACCGGTTCCGGGCGCCCACAGCGCGACCCCCGCGAGCAGCACCTCCACCGCGAGGACCACGAGCGACGTCCGCCAACCCGTGACGAGTGCGGGAAGCGGGAGCACGAGCAGGCACGCGAGCAACAACGAGAGCGGCCCGCAACGCGCGGCCAGCACGCGCCGAGGAGCGGGATCGCCCGGAGCTTCCTCCCCCGCCCGCTTTTCACCTAATAGGAGCGCAGCGGTCGGATTTCGGACCGCTCCGCTCCCATTGTTTGGGGCCATAAGTCGGAGGACCCGGTCCGCGCGGGAGATCACGGCGTCGTCGTGGGTGGCGACGACCACTCCGGACCCAGCGGCACGCACGGTGTCGAGGACCCCGAGCACCGCCGCCCAGGTCAGCCGGTCCTGTCCGACGGTCGGCTCGTCCGCGAGGACCAGGGCGGGCTGGTGCAAGACGGCCGCCGCCACAGCCAGGCGCCGCTGCTCGCCACCCGAGATCTGACGCGGGTCGGCGGCCGCGAGGTGCGCGAGCCCGAGGCGGTCGAGCAGCAGTTCGGCCCGGGCCTCGGCGGCCGCACGATCGACGCCGACCGCCTCGGATGTGGCCAGCACCTCGTCGCGAACCGTGCGCCGCACGATGGTGCTGGCCGCACGCTGCGGTACCCACGCCACCGACCGGGCCAGATCCGGAGACGACCGACGGTGCGGCTCGCGGGGCAGGCCCGGCGACTGGACACTGGGGAGCTCGACCCCCTCAGTCCTCTCTCGCTTCTCGCCGAAAGGCCAACTTCGGTCGCTATTCGGCGCGTTTAAGGACCGAAGTTGGCCTCTCGGCGAGAAAGCGGGGAGCTCGACGGTGCCTTCGCTGGGCGTGACCAGGCCGGCGAGCGCCTCGAGGAGCGTCGACTTCCCGGACCCGCTGGGACCGACCAGCGCCGTTGTCGAACCCGCCGGAACCTCGAGGTCGACGTCAGCCACCGCTGTGGTCGTACGCGGCAAACCGCCCAGTGGCTGGGACCGGCGTCTCACGGTGAGGTCGCGCGCGCATACCGCCGGCTCAGCCGAAGGCCCACCGTCGCGCGAGGCGAAGACCCCACGGAGGTCCAGCGGGTCCGGGTCCGGTTGCCCGGGAACCCAGATGCCCATCGCCGCCAGCTCGTTGCCCCGGGCGGCGAGCACGGCGTCAGGCGGACCGTCGGCCACGACCGCACCGGTGGCGTCGAGCACGACGAGTCGGTCGACGAGGTCGAGCCAGGGCCCGAGCCGGTGCTCGACGACGACCGTCGTGAGGCTGCGGGCGGTCACGACGTCGCCGACGACGCGGCGCACCGAGGCGGCGTTGTCGGGGTCGAGCATGGCGGTGGGCTCGTCGAGCAGCAGGACGCGGGGCGACATCGCCAGCGCGCCGGCCAGCGCCAGCCGCTGCTGCTCGCCACCAGACAGCGCCTGCGCATCGGCGTCGGCCAGCGACCCGAGACCGACCTCGTCGAGCGCGGCGGCGACCGGCGCGACCATGGCGGCCCGCGGCATACCGAGGTTCTCGAGCCCGAACGCCACGTCCCGCGCGGCCGTCGAGGCGACGACCCCGGCCCCCGGGTCCTGCAGGACCAGCCCGACGGCCCCGGCCGCCGCTCCGGGAGCGACCCCGTCGATGAGCACGGTCCCGCTGAGGTCACCGGCGTCCGCCGTCAGCAGCAGACCGGCGATGGCCCGCAGCAGCGTCGACTTGCCGGAACCGCTCGGCCCGACCAGGAGGACCCGCTCGCCCGCCCCGATGTGCAGCGTGAGGTTGTCGAGCACCGGCCGGGTGCGGCCGAAGGGGCGCCAGGTCAGGCCGTCGACCGCCACCGCGGCACCGCTGGCGGTCAACGGCGACGGCGCGACCCCGAGGACGTCAGACAGCGCGCGCCTCCCGAACCTCCTGACCCGGCGGGAGCGACCCGAGCGCACCGGCGCGAGCCAATCCCTTGGTCAGCAGCCAGCCGAGACCTCCCGCGATGACGGCACCGGCCGCAGTGAAGATGACCAGGT
>DASTNV010000019.1:0-10617 GCA_035762725.1 Lapillicoccus sp.
GGAAGATGTGGATGGCCTCGGCCTCGAGGTGGTCGAGATGGTCGAGGGTCAGTGCCGGAGCGGATGGCCGGGCCCTGCTGTCGATGAGAGCGGTCATGTGTGCAACCCGCATTCGGTCTTGGCGCGGCCGGACCAGCGGCCCGCGCGGGGGTCTTCGCCGTCGGCGACGGCTCGGGTGCACGGCGCGCACCCGATCGAGGCGAACCCGATTTGCCGAAGCGGGTTCTCGAAGACGCCGTTCTCCTCGGTGTAGCGAGCGACGTCCTCGGCGGTCCAGGCCGCCAGCGGGTTGAGCTTGACCATCCCCCGACGCTCGTCGAACCCGACCACCGCGATGTCCGTCCGCGTGGGCGCGTCCTCCCGACGCATACCGGTCACCCAGGCCTGCTTGTCGGACAGGGCCCGCTCGAGGGGCTCGACCTTGCGCAGCGCGCAACAGCGGTCGGGGTCGCGGTCGTGGAGCTTCGGGCCGTACTCCGCGTCCTGCTGCGCCACGGTCTGGAGCGGCAGCACCGTGCGCAGGTTGATCGGCAGCATCGCCGCGTAGGCATCGCGGGTGCCGAGGGTCTCGGCGAAGTGGTAGCCGGTGTCGAGGAAGAACACGTCGGCCCCGGGGATGGTCGTGCCGACGAGGTGGACGAGCACCTCGTCGCCCATCGAGCTGGCCACGGTGAGGTCGTCGCCGAACGTCGCGTGCGCCCAGCGCAGGGCGCTCCGGGCGGTTTCAACGCGTTGCTCGTATGCGTCCGAGCCGGCTGCGGTGCCCTCCTCACGGACGGCGGCAGCGCCCTCCGCGGCGAGCTCCTGCACGGTGGTCGTGCTCATGACGAGCCTCCGGCTCGGTGGGCGGGGATCGCGGCATAGTCGACGCGCAGCAGGGTCACGCTGAACACGTGGGCGCAGGCACGACACGACCACGCCGACGCGTCGTCCTCCACCGGGCGCAGGTCCTCCTCGCCGCAGAACGGGCAGTAAAGGGGGGCGGCGGTGCGGCTCATCGGAGGGCCTCCTCGTCGACGCGTCGGGCCCAGGCGGCGAACGGCTCGTCCGGTCCGGACCGCTGGTCGAGGTAACGACGGCCGAGTCGCTCGACGTAGTCGGGCAGCTCGTCGGCGGTGACGCGCAGCTGGCGGGTCTTGCGCGCGAGCTGGGTGTCGTCGCCGATGCTCCCGCCGAGGTGGACCTGGAACCCCTCGACGCTCTCCCCCGCCTCGTTCGCCATCACCAGACCCTTGAGGCCGACGTCGGCGACCTGGAACCGGGCGCACGAGTTCGGGCAGCCGTTGACGTGGATGCTGAGCGGGGTGTCCCACTCGGGGAGGCGCCGCTCGAGCTCCTCGACGACGGTCCGGGCGCGGGCCTTGGTCTCGACGAGAGCGAGCTTGCAGAACTCGATCCCGGTGCAGGCCAGGACGCCCCGGCGGAACTCGGTCGGCCGGCTGGTGAGGCCGATCTCGGCCAGCCCTTTGGTCAGCGGAGCGACCTGGCGCGGCGGCACGTCGAGCACCAGCAGCTTCTGGTGCGTCGTCAGCCGGACCCGGCCCGACGCATATCGGCCGGCGAGCTCGGCTACCTGCGAAAGGACGTCGCCGCTGACCCGGCCGGCGACCGGCGAGACGCCGACCCACTTGCGGCCGTCCTTCTGGCGGTGGACGCCGACGTGGTCGCGGCGGTGACCGGGCGGGAGCGCGGGCGCGGGGCCGTCGAGGAGGGCGCGGCCGAGGTACTCCTTCTCGAGGATCTCCCGGAACCGCTCCGCACCCCAGTCGGCGACGAGGAACTTCAGCCTTGCCCGGTTGCGGAGCCGCCGGTAGCCGTAGTCGCGGAAAATCGAGACGACGCCGACCCAGACCTCGGGCACCTCCTCGAGGCTGACCCACGCACCGAGCCGCTGGGCGAACATCGGGTTCGTCGAGAGGCCGCCGCCGACCCAGACGTCGAATCCGGGGCCGAACTCAGGGTGGACCACGCCGACGAAGGAGACGTCGTTCGCCTCGTGGGCGACGTCGAGGCTCGGTGAGCCGGAGATGGCGGTCTTGAACTTGCGGGGCAGGTTCGAGAACTCGGGTGAGCCGATGTAGCGGTCGCGGATCTCCTCGAGGGCCGGCGTGCCGTCGATGATCTCGTCGGCGGCGATCCCGGCCACCGGTGAGCCGAGGATGACGCGGGGCGTGTCGCCGCACGCCTCGGTCGTCATCAGGCCGACGGCCTCGAGGCGCTCCCAGATCGCCGGGACGTCCTCGATCCGGATCCAGTGCAGCTGGATGTTCTGCCGGTCGGTGATGTCGGCGGTGTTGCGGGCGAAGTCCTGGCTGATGCTCGCGATCGCGCGCAGCTGGTCGCCGGAGAGGGCGCCGCCGTCGGAGCGAATGCGGAGCATGAAGTACTCGTCGTCCAGCTCGCTGGGGTCGAGGGTGGCGGTTTTACCGCCGTCGATGCCCGGTTTGCGCTGCGTGTAGAGGCCCCACCACCGCATCCGGCCGCGCAGGTCGTCGCCCGGGATGCTGGCGAACCCGTTGCGGGAGTAGTCGTCGATGATCCGCTGGCGCACGTTGAGGCCGTCGTCGGCCTGCTTGAACTCCTCGTTGTGGTTCAGTGGCGTCCGGTCCCCGTCGGCCCAGGCGCCGCTGGCCTTACCGGCCTGCCGGGCGGGACGCGTGGGAGCCTGGGACACCCGTCCAGTGTTCTCCCGTATGGGCACCGGTCGCATAACAGTCCATTATATGAACCCACGGTATGCGTTATAGGCCGGGTTCTCGTTTCGGCGGCTGAACCAGTCCGGTGCCGGGCACGTCTCCCCTGACACGCCGCGGACCGGACGGCCGTCGGCGCCCACTCGGAACGGAGTACCCCGATGCTCACACGTGTCCGCCCGCTCGCTGTTGCCGCCCTCGCCGCCGCCGCGCTGGCCGCTGCCGCCGGTCCCGCCGTCGCGAAGCCGCCCGGAACGCCCGCCATCCCGCTCAACACCGAGCAGGAGACCACCGGTTCCAACACCGGCGCCAGCGGCTTCATCAGCTACGAGGTCGAGGGAACCATGTTCTGCTACACCCTCGTGGTGAATGGCCTTTCGGCCAACGCCGTGGCGGCGCACATCCACGTCGCACCGCGCAACGTCGCCGGGCCGATCGTCATCCCGTTGTCGGTGCCCTCCGCGACGTCGTTCTCGACGTCCGGCTGCACGACCGCAAACGCTGACCTGCTCGCCGCCGTGCAGGCCAACCCCAAGGCGTACTACGTCAACGTGCACACCCCGACGTTCCCCGGTGGCGAGGTTCGGGGCCAGCTCAAGTGAGGTGACCCCTTCGTTTTCGCCCGAATAGGAGTGCAGCGCTCGGAATTCCGAGCGCTGCACGTCTATTGGGGGACCGGGGGAGCTGGCAGCGTCAGAGTGCACGTCAGAGTGCGTTTGGTGCTGTCCTGGCCACACCAGACGCACTCTGACACGCACTTTGACGCGCAGGTCGAGGACGTCCGGGGGCCGTGTCGATCTAGCCCCGAGTGAGCGGTCATGGCGCACCTCATGTCGCACTCGGTGCAGTGATCACGACAGCTGACGCGACATGACCTGCGATCTGACCGACCCTCGCCGCTCCACGAACAATGGGAGTGCCGCGGTCGGAATTCCGACCGCTGCACACCTATTAGGTGAGAACGGCCGGCAAGGCGGGTCAGGCGAGGGCGACCAGGTCGCGGTAGTCCGAGCCCCAGAAGTCCTCCACGCCGTCCGGCAGGAGGAGGACCCGCTCCGGCTCGAGTGCCGCTACGGCACCCTCGTCGTGGGTCACCAGGACGACGGCGCCCTTATAGGTCCGCAGCGCACCGAGGATCTCCTCGCGCGACGCCGGGTCGAGGTTGTTGGTCGGCTCGTCGAGAAGCAGCACGTTGGCCGACGACACCACAAGCATGGCCAGCGACAGCCGGGTCTTCTCGCCACCGGACAGCACGCGCGCCGGCTTGTCGACATCGTCGCCGGTGAACAGGAACGAGCCCAGCACCTTGCGAACGTCCGTCTCCCCCAACGATGGGGCCGCCGACTTCATGTTCTCGAGCACCGTGCGGTCGACGTCGAGGTTCTCGTGCTCCTGGGCGTAGTACCCCAGCTTCAACCCGTGTCCCGGCTCGACCTCACCGGTGTCCGCCTCATCGACGCCCGCGAGGATCCGCAACAGGGTCGTCTTCCCCGCGCCGTTCAGCCCGAGCACCACGACCCGTGTGCCCCGGTCGACCGCGAGGTCGACATCGGTGAACACCTCCAGCGACCCGTAAGACCGCGACAGTCCGGAGGCCCGAAGTGGCGTCTTGCCCGATGGCGCCGGGTCGGGGAACCGGAGCTTGGCCACCCGGTCGCGGACGCGTTCGCCCTCTACGCCGGCCAGCAGACGCTCGGCCCGGCGGGCCATGTTCTGGGCGGCCACCGCCTTGGTCGCCTTGGCGCGCATCTTGTCGGCCTGGGCCAGCAGGGCGCCGGCCTTCTTCTCGGCGTTCTGGCGCTCCCGCTTGCGGCGCCGCTCGTCGGTCTCGCGCTGGGTGAGGTAGGACTTCCACCCCAGGTTGTAGACGTCCAGCTCGGCCCGGTTGGCGTCCAGATGGAACACCCGGTTGACCACGGTGTCGAGCATCTCGACGTCGTGGCTGATGACGACCAGGCCGCCCTGGTACCCGCGGAGGAAGTCGCGCAGCCAGCCGATCGAGTCGGCGTCGAGGTGGTTGGTCGGCTCGTCGAGCAGCAGCGTGGGCGCGCCGGAGAAGAGGATCCGGGTCAGCTCGACCCGCCGCCGCTGACCGCCGGACAGCGTGCGCAGCGGCTGCTCGAGGATGCGGTCCTCGAGGCCCAGCGCCGAGGCGATCCGCGCGGCCTCCGACTCGGCCGCATACCCGCCCTGCGCGTTGAACGCCGCGTCGAGGCGCGCATACCGGGCCATCGCCTTCTCGCGCACGTCGTCGTCCTCCGACGCCATGAGCTTCTCGGCGGCTCGCAGGTCGTGGACGATCGTGTCGAGGCCGCGCGCCGAGAGGATCCGGTCACGCGCGAGCATGCCGAGGTCGCCGGTGCGCGGGTCCTGGGGCAGGTACCCGACCTCGCCGGACCGCGTGACCGTCCCGGCGGCTGCCTGGCCCTCCCCCGCGAGCACCCGGGTGAGCGTCGTCTTTCCCGCGCCGTTGCGTCCGACCAGCCCGACCCGGTCGCCGGGACCGATGCGAAAGCTCGCACCGCCGAGGAGAAGCCTCGGACCGGCGCGCAGCTCGATCCCTGAGGCGACGATCACAACCGTCGATTCTGCCAGCGCGAGGCCCACGCTCCGAATCGGTTTCCCCAAGCCTCGGGTACTCTCGCCCACCGTGACGAGCGCGATCGAGGTCCGTACCGTCGACTCCGCGCAGCACCTGGCGTACGTCGAGGAACGGTCCGGCAGCTTCCTCCAGACCCCCGCGTGGGGCCGGCTCAAGAGCGACTGGCGGTCCGAGTCGCTGGGCTGGTTCGCCGGCGAGGAGATGGTCGGCGCCGGCCTGGTCCTCTACCGCAGCCTCCCCCGCATCGGTCGCTCGCTGGCCTACCTCCCAGAGGGCCCCGTCACGGATTGGGACGGCCCGCACACCCTCGACGTCCTCCGCACCCTCCGCGACCACGTCAAGGCCCAGGGCGCGTTCGCCCTCCGCCTGGGACCCACCGTGGCGGTCCGCCGTTGGCACGCCGAGACCGTCAAGGCGGCGATGGCCGACGAGGCGGTCACCACCCTCCGCGATGTGGCCCCGGACGTCACCGAGGACGCCGGTATGCGGCTGCTCGCCCTCCTCGACCGCCTCGGCTTCGAGCACCTCGCCTCCGACGACGGCTTCGCCGCCGGGCAGCCGGAGTTCGTCTTCCAGCTACCCCTCGCCGGCCGGACCGAGGAGGACGTCCTCGCCGGCATGAACCAGCTGTGGCGCCGCAACATCAAGAAGTCGGCCAAGCAGGGGGTCGAGGTGAGCCGCGGCGACGCGAGCGACCTGCCCGCCTTTCACGCCGCATACGTCGAGACCGCCGCCCGCGACCACTTCACCCCGCGGCCACTCGCGTACTTCGAGCGGATGTTCGACGTCATGACCGCCGAGGACCCGGACCGGATCCGGCTCTACCTCGCCCACCACGGGGGCGACCTGGTCGCGGCCACCACGTGGGTCCGGGTCGGCGCGCACACCTGGTACTCGTACGGCGCCTCGACCGCCGCGAAGCGCGAGGTCCAGGGGTCCACGGCGATCCAATGGCGGATGATGCAGGACGCGCTGGCCGCCGGGGCGAGCGTCTACGACCTGCGCGGGATCACCGACACCGTGGCCTCCGACGACTCGCACGCCGGGCTGATCCGCTTCAAGGTGGGTACCGGGGGTGAGGCCGTGCAGTATGTCGGTGAATGGGATCTGCCGCTGAACCGGTTGCTGTACAAGGGATTCGACCTCTACATGCGACGGAGAGGCTGAGTCGTGGCCCTCACCCTGCACGTCGACGCCGCCCGTTGGCGGGCTCACCTCGCCGCGACCGTGACGGCCAACCCCGGCATGATCCCCGTCGTCAAGGGCAACGGGTACGGGTTCGGGCTCAACCTGCTCGTCGCCGAGTGCGCGCGACTCCACGGCTCGTCCGGGGTCGGCACGATCGCCGTCGGCTCGTATGCGGAGGCGCCGGTCGCGCTCGCCGGCTTCCCCGGCGACGTGCTCGTCATGGAGCCGTACCGGCCGGTCATCCACGCTGGGCTGTCGTTCCTCGGCGACGGCGCCCTCGTCCACACCATCACCCATGGGCCCGACCTCGACGACCTGGCCGGCCGGGTCGGCCGGCCCCGCATCGTCGTCGAAGGCCTCTCCTCGATGAACCGGCACGGCGTCCCGATGGACTGGCTGCAGCCGACCCTCGACGCCCTGGCGCCCAGTGAGCTGCTCGCCCTGAGCCTGCACCTGCCGCTCGGGTTCGGCCACGTCGCCGAGGTACGTCGCTGGGTGGACCGCTTCGCGCCGCCGAACTGGCAGCTCTCGCACCTGTCCCCGGCCGAGCAGTCCGACCTGCGAGCCGCCTACCCCGACCACACCTTCCGGGTCCGGATGGGTACCCAGCTGTGGCTCGGCGACCCCGGCGCTCTCGTGGTCCGCGGCCACGTCCTCGACGTCCGTCACGTCTCGACCGGGGACCACGCCGGGTACCGCGGCAAGCGACTACGCGCGGGCTGGCTGATCGTCGTCGCCGGAGGTACCTCTCACGGCGTCGCCCTGGAGGCACCGAGCGGTGCCGACACGATGCGGCACCGCGCCGTGGCGCTGGCCGAAGGCGCCCTCGAGGCGGCCGGCCGGATCCGCTCCCCGTTCCGGGTCGGAGGCCACTCGACGTGGTTCGTCGAGCCGCCGCACATGCACGTCAGCCTGGTGATGCTGCCCGAGGGCAGCACCCCGCCGGAGGTGGGCGACGAGGTCAACGTCCGGGTCCGGAACACCACGCTCCACCCCGATGCGGTGGCTTTCGACTGAGCGGCGACCGGGCTACAGATCACGCTCCGGTGACGTCGGAGGCACAGCAGGCCGACGCCCGAACCCGCGGCTAGGGTGAGGCCGTGACCTTCAACGAGAACGTCCAGCTCGACACGTCGCAGGCGACGTCGGGCGGGTCGTCCGGCGGCGGGTACGGGGGCGGCGGCAACTTCCCCGGCGGCATCCAGGTGGGCGGCGGCATCGGCGGCCTGATCCTGCTGATCCTCATCTTCATCTTCGGCGGGAACGTCCTCGGCGGAGGCGGCACGCAGGACCCCGGAACCGACACCTCCACCGGTCAGAGCAGCTCGCTGGACCCCTCGCAGGTCGCTCCCGGCGGGTCACAGTCCGACCAAGCCTTCGCGCAGTGCAAGACGGGGGCCGACGCGAACCGGGACGACGTCTGCCTCGTCATCGCCACGGTCAACAGCGTCCAGAACTACTGGGCTACCGCTCTGCCGCAGTACGGCCGCCAGTACACGAAGGCCAACACGGTCCTGTACTCCGGGCAGACCCAGTCCGCGTGCGGTACGGCGTCTAACCAGGTCGGCCCGTTCTACTGCCCGCTCGACAAGCTGGTCTACATCGACGCCAGCTTCTTCCAGGAGCTGCAGCAGCGGTTCGGCGCGAACGGCGGCAACCTCGCCAAGGAGTACGTCGTGGCCCACGAGTACGGCCACCACATCCAGGACATCCTCGGCCTGCTCGGCCGCGCGCAGCAGGACCCGCAGGGTCCCGAGTCGGGGTCGGTCCGGCTCGAACTGATGGCCGACTGCCTGGCCGGTATGTGGGTCAAGAACGCGACCCAGACCAAGGACGCCAACGGGACGACGTTCCTCAAGCCGATCACCCAGGACGACATCAACTCCGCGCTGTCCGCGGCGTCGGCGGTCGGTGACGACCGGATCCAGCGTGCGACGCAGGGCCGGGTCAACCCCGAGTCGTGGACCCACGGGTCCAGCGCTCAGCGGCAGAAGTGGTTCACGACGGGGTACCAGACCGGCGACCTGAACCAGTGCAACACCTTCGCCACCCAGAACCTCTGACCCCGGGGTGTCCGGATCGACGTCTAACGTCGAGGGCATGACGACGGTCACGGAGTTTGTCGACCAGTATCGGGATGCGCTCATGGCGCGCGACGAGCGACGGGTGGCCGGCCTGTATGCGGTCCCCGGGCTGATCCTCTTCCCCGGACAGGCGATTGCGGTGTCGGACGAGCGGCAGACCGAGCAGTTCTTCGCGTCCGCATGGGGCCAGTACGAGAAGGTGACGGACACGCAGACCGACGTCCGCGTGGTCGCCGAGGCGCCCGGCAGCGTGTGGGTGGACGTGACGTGGAACCACGTCGGCGCGCCGCCCGAGCGGCTCATGTACCAGCTCGTCGAAACCGAGGACGGATGGAAGATCGCCGTGCTGACTCCCCTGGCATGAACGAGATCGAGATCCACTCGGCGACGCTCGCGCGGTTCGACGATGTCGCGACGCTGCTCGCCCCGAAGAACCCCGACTCCGCGGTGTGCTGGTGCCTGACCTACCGGCTCAGCCCGAAGGAGAACCGTGAGCTCGGCGCCCGGGAGCGACCCGAGACGGTGCGGTCACTGTGCCGGCGCCGGACTGCGCCCGGCGTCCTGGCCTACCGCGACGGCGACGTCGTCGGCTGGGCCGGGGTCGCGCCGCGGGCGGATCTCTACGCCTTCAGCCACGGCACCCGCATCCCGCACGTCGACGAGCTACCGGTGTGGTCGGTGTGGTGCTTCAAGGTCCGCGCCGGGCACCGGGGCACGGGTGTTGCCTCCGCACTGCTCGACGGAGCGGTCGAGTATGCGCGCGGCCGGGGCGCGCCGGTGGTCGAGGGGTACCCCGTGGACAACCAGGGCCGGAAGGTGGACCTGACCATGGGGTACGTCGGGACGCGGTCGATGTTCGAGAAGGCCGGGTTCACGAAGGCGGCCGACACCGACGCCGTGTCGTCCGGGATGCCTCGGGTGCTGATGCGGCTGGACCTGCGCTGACCGGCTACTCGGCCTGGGCCAGCTGGTGGGTGCGACTCATTCGGATGGCGGTGTTGACCGCCGCGATCGCGAACATGACCACGACGAGGACCCAGAAGACGGCGGTCGGCCACTCGTGGCCCTCCACCAGCTCGTACGTCTCCTTGAGCGCGATGAGGAAGGCACCCGCGGCGACGTAGAACCACGCCGTGGCCTTGTTCATGTACGACACCAGGCCGAGCAGCTTGTCGCGCGGCATGGCGGCCATGACCGCCTCGCGCTGCCGCTCCGCATACTGGCGCTGCTTCCAGTAGCCCACCGGAGGGAGCAGCCACCACCAGGCCGACGGCTTGTCCTCGGGTGCCTCGTCGCGCTTGTAGCCCTCGAGGACCGATCGGTCGACCTCCTCCTCGTCGAGCTCCTGCGCGGCCTGGTACAACGGGCCGGCCACGAGCAGCCACGCCCCGAAGAAGCCGGACCAGAGGATCAGCTCGTGCATGCCGCCGACGCTACAAGGGCGTCGCGGCGACGAGGACGCCGATCTTGTCGGAGCGGTGCTCGGGGTTCGTGTACTGGTCCGACCAGGAGTTGCCGGCCGCGCGGTCCTCGGGCGTGAGGCAGGTGGACAGGGTGATCATCGCCTGGGTCGGCGTCGCGCCAGGCTTTCCGGGGACCGCGGCGCGCTGCTCGGCGAGCGACTGCTCCGACCGAAACGAGGTCTTCCGCGTCTGGGTCACGCGGTAGGTGTAGCGGACGCCGCCCGCGTCGACGTGGACCTCCGCACCCTCCGCGAGCGCCGGCAGGTCGCGGAACGGCGCGGGCTTGGTCGTGCGGTGGGCGGTGACCTGGTAGTTGCCGACGCCGCCGGGACCAGTACCGCCGCGTGGGCCGTGCGGCGAGGCGGCCAGGCCGCGGTTCTGGATCGCCGTACCCGGACCGTCGTCGGTCCAACCCTGGTACGGCTGCACGACCAGTCCGGTCATGCGCAGGGCCGGGATGCTCAGGCGCGCCTCTACCGGCCGGCCGTCGCTCGGCGTGGGACTGGTCGGGGTCGGCGTCGCGGTCGTCGTGGAACTCGTGGGCGTGGGCGTCGGAGTGGGAGTCGGCGCGCTCGTCGTGCTCGTCG
>DASTNV010000020.1:0-20440 GCA_035762725.1 Lapillicoccus sp.
GGCCGCTACGACGGCGCGACGCCCTACTTCGCATCCGAGGACGTCATGGCTCACCTCCAGATCCCGGCGCCGCTGCGGGCGAACATCGAGCACGCGTACTACGACGCGGGCCACATGACGTACGTCCACGAGCCGTCTCGGGTGCAGCAGAGCGCCGACCTCGCCGACTTCGTCACCCGGGCCAGCCAGGGCTGAGCCGAAGACCAACCGGGGCCGATCGACAGGAACGCGAGCCCGAATGGGCCTGAATCGAGCCATTCGAGGCTTCGTTCCTGTCGATCGATCCGTTGCGGGCGCTCAGCTGCTCGCCGGGTGGTTGAGAGTGACGCTGTCGACGAAGCCGCGGTACGGCCCGTTGAGGTCACCGGAGCCGAACGAGAACACCAGGGACTGCAGCTGCTTGCCGTTGGCCACCGCCCCGATGTCGAGGGTGACCTGCTGCCACTCGTTGGTCTTGAGCAGCGTCCCCTGGCTCACCGGCGACGACGTCCCGCCGTTGCTCGCGGGCGCCGCGAGGTCGTGCAGGTACGTGCCGTCGGTGAAGAGGGCGTCCATGGCGACGTAGGTGCTCACCCGGCCGGTTCCAGCCTCTGGGTAGACCCAGTACGACAGCTGCGCGCCGGGCTTGACCCAGATCCCGCTCGCCGTCAGCACCGCGCTGGACGCGGCCGACGGCTCGGGGTCGATGGCGTTGCCCGAGAACAGCAGGGCGGCGTCCCCGTCGTGCTGCGGAATGGTGTTGACCGACCCTCGGGTCGTCTCCATTCCGCCGATGCCGCAACAGAACTCGCCGATGTGGCTGGAGATGAGGCGGCTGTTGGAGAGCGGTTGCGGCTGGCCGTCCTGGAAGCTCGTCGTGAGGTCGATGCCGGCCGGATAGCTCATCTCCGCCGCCGTCCAGGGTGCGATGGTCACGTCGAAGGTCCGGGTGGCCGTGGCGGTCCCCTTGGTCACGGTGACGGTGAGCTTCACGGTCACCGGCGGCTGGCCGACGGCAGGCCGCTTGACCAGGAGGCCCGCGTCGGTCAGCCACGAGGTGTCCGAGCTCTTCCAGGTGACGGTCGTGGCCGAGTCACCGGTCGGCAACGACAGGTTCGCCGTCACGGCGGAGGTGTCCCCGAGATCGAGGCCGGCCGCATACGAGTTGACGTAGTCCTGGTCGGAGAGCACCCGGCCCGGGCGTCCAATGAGCTCGAGCTCGGCAAGGGAGGCGTTCCCGCCCGAGGTGGTCGTGATCGTGAGCCGGTAGTACTGGTACTGCCCGGGGCTCTTGACCTTGAACGGCCGGGTCTGCTGCTGCCACGCGAACTTCTCGTTGCTGCGGGCGTCGACCTCCTTCCACTTCTGGCCGTCGTTGGACCCCTCGAGCCGCCATGCGGTCGGGATGCCGCCCGCCTTGCCCGAGGTCAGCGTGTACTGCTCGACCGCGTTCTTCGGCGCGACGAACCGGTAGGTCACGGCCTGCCCGGTCGGAACCGTTGCCTCCGTGAGCGACGTGTTGTCGGTCAGCGCACCGGCCGACCCGACACCGGACGCCTGGCCCTGGCCGGGCCCGGTGAGGTCGTCGCGCGGAGTCGGCGGCTGGTCGCCGGTGGTGATCGACGGCAGCTGCTGCGCGGTGCCCCACGCCGTCGGAGCCGAGCCCATCGTGAAGTCGACGGTGCCGCCGTTCGCGATGGTCGAGTGGTCGATCCAGGCCTGGTCGCGGGCGACGCCGTTGACCGACAGTCCGGTGACGTAGATGTTCTTGGCCGAGTTGTTGGGCGCGTTTATGGTCAGCGTCTTGCCGTTGTCGAGGTGGAGGGTCATCTTGGTGAAGAGCGGCGACCCGACGGCGTAGTGGCCGTCACCCATCTGCAACGGGTAGAAGCCCATGGCGCTGAACAGGTACCACGCCGAGGTCTCCCCGTTGTCCTCGTCGCCGGCATACCCCTGGCCGATCTCGCTGCCGGAGTAGAGCCGCGACATGATCTCGCGCACCTTCTCGGCCGTCTTCGACGGCTGGCCCGCGTAGTCGTACATGTACGGAATGTGGTGCGAGACCTGGTTGCTCATGCCCAGCTGGCCCATCCGGACGTCGCGCGCCTCGAGCATCTCGTGGATGACGCCGCCGTACCCGCCCGGGTGCATGGCGTCTTCCGGCGTGGCGAAGAACTGGTCCAGCTTCTGCGCGAGGCCGGCCCGGCCGCCGTAGAGGTTGGCCAGGCCCTGGCCGTCCTGCGGGGCGTGGAACGCGAAGTTCCAGCCGTCGGTCTCGGTGTAGTCGCCGCCCCAGTCCAGCGGGCTGTACTGCGCCGGCGTCTTACTGGGCGTGTGGTTGGCGTCGAAGCCCTGGAAGAACCCGACCGCCGGGTCGAACATCTTCACGTAGTTCTGCGCCCGGTTGAGGAAGTAGGCGGACTCGGTCCGGTACCGCTCGCGCGTTGCCGGGTCGAGCTTCGCGTCACCGGAGAGCTTCTCGCCCATCTTGGCGATGCCGTAGTCGTTGATGTAGCCCTCTAGCGCCCAGGAGACGCCCTCGTGCACCGACGTCGGGGTGTATCCGAGGAAGATCGACTGCTGCAGGCCCTTGCGGCCGACGCTGGCGTCGTTCGGGTTGTTCGGGGCGGGCACCGTGGCGTTTCGCACGGCGGCCTCGTAGGTGGCCTGCACGTCCTTCAGTGGCACGCCCTTGGTGTATGCGTCGGCGAACGCCACGTCGGAGCTCGTGCCGGTCATGAGGTTGGCGTAGCCCGGTGACGACCAGCGGGCGATCCACCCGCCGTCGCGGTACTGCTGGACGAAGCCATCGACCATCTCGGCGGCCTTGTTCGGCGTCAGCAGTGAGTACGCCGGCCAGGTGGTCCGATAGGTGTCCCAGAACCCGTTGTTCACGTAGATCTTGCCGTCGACGATCTTCGCCCCGGTCTGGGTGTCGGTGTTCGCCCCGGCCGGCTGGACCGGGCTGGCGTACTGGAACTTCGGCGCCGCGGCGGTGCCGGTGTTCTCGTAGCCCGAGTTCGGGTAGAGGTAGAGGCGGTAGAGGTTCGAGTACAGCGTGGTCAGCTGGTCCGCGGTGGCGCCCTGGACCTCGACGCGGGCGAGCACCTGGTCCCACGCGTCCTGTGCGGCGTCGCGGACCTGGTCGAAGGTGCGGGTGGCGGGGATCTCCATGGCGAGGTTCTTCTTCGCCTGGTCCAGGCTGATCAGCGAGGTGGCGAGCCGCACGGTCACCGTCTTGGACGCGCCCGCGTCGACCTTGGCGTAGCGGGTGACCTTGTCACCGGCACCCCCGCTCGCCGTGCCGCTCGCCGTCACCGGGGCGTCGAGCGTGCCGTAGACGAACATGCGGGTGGCGCCGTTGGACGGGACGTTGACGTCGGAGTAGCCGCTGAACGACCGGGTGGCGGCGTCGACGGTGAGGCCGCCGGCGTTGTCGGCATTGTCGAAGATGACGTTGGCGTTGGCGTCGGGGAAGGTGAACCGCATCGCCGCCGCGTGGTCGGTCGGCGCGATCTCGGCCTTGAGGCCGTTGTCGAACGTGACGCCGTAGTAGTGGGCCTTGGCCACCTCGTTCTCGTGCCCGAACGGCAGGGACCGCGCGGTCCGGTTCGCGTCCGGAGTCCCGGAGGCCGTCGACGGCATCAGCTGGAAGGTGTTGCGGTCGCCCATCCACGGGCTCGGCTCGTGGCTAGCGGAGAAGGCCTGGATCCGGGTGCGGTTGTTCGCGTCGTTGGCGCGGTGGTACTCGTACAGCCAGGACGTCGAGTCGGCGTCGGTCACCGGGGTCCAGAAGTTGAAGCCGTTCGGGACCGCGGTGGCCGGGAAGTTGTTGCCCCGCGAGAAGTTGCCGTTCGACTGCGTGCCGCGGGTCGTGATGACGTGGTCGCTCGGGCGACCGACGGTGGCCGGCTGCGCCTCGCGGACGACGAGATCGTCGACCCAGCCACCGAAGGCCGCCGGTCCGGTCGGGTTGTCGTAGCCGACGAGGATCCGGTCGATGGTCTTGCCGGCCGCGACGGCGCCGACCAGTGACGACCGTGGATTCCACTGGTTCGCGTAGAGCGCCTTGGAGTCGCCCTGCCCGCGCGGGCTGAGCCGGAAGCCGAGCTGGTCGACGGCGTTGAGGTCCGACAGGTAGGTGCCGTCGGTGAAGGCGAGGTCGACCGACGCATACGTGCTCGGGTAGCGCAGGTCAGCCCGGGTGAGGTCAGGGAAGATCCGGTAGGAGAGCTCGGTTGTCGCGACGACGGGGATGTCGACGTCGTAGACCTTGTCCCACGCCTTGCCGCCCCCGGCTCCGGTGACCTGGCCGGCATACCGAAGGGCCTTGAGGCCGGTGAACCCGACGCCGGTCTTCGCGGCGTAAGCACTGGTCGGGCCACTGCCGACCTCGGCCACCATCGGGCCGGACGGGGGGACCGCCGGGCTGCCGTCGGAGAGCCGGAACTCGGCCAGCTGGATGATGGTGGCCCCGTGGTTCGCGGTGATGTTCAGCCGGTATGCGGCGTAAGCGGTGGCGTTCGCCGGGATGTCGTAGACCTTGGTCTGGAACCGCTGGTCGAAGTTCTGTCCGGTCTTGGTGTCGATCGTGGTCCAGGTGGTGCCGTTGTCGTTGGAGCCCTGGACCTGCCAGTCACGGGGGTCACGCGGGGGCTCGTCGTTCGCGCTGGTCAGCGCGTAGCGCTTGACGGTGACGCCGGACGCGAAGTTCACCCGCAGCCAGCCGGTCGAGGCGAAGGCGAGCCACTTGCTGTTCTCGTCGCCGTCGACGGCCTTGGGAGCGGTCTCGTTCGGCGCGTTCTGGGCGCTGGCGGTGACGCCGGTGTTGGTCGCGGTGATGTCGCCGGGGATGCCGACCTGGCCGGGGCCGGTGACGCCGGAGCTCTTGCTGCCCTCCGGGGTGCTCACCCAGGTCGGAGGCGCTTGGTTGGCCTCGAACGAGCTGGCGAACGCGACGTCGCCCGGTGCGGCGGCGGCCGAGGGCAGCTGCTGCATCGCCGTCGGGAGCGCGAGAACGAGGGCCGTGGCCGCGAGAAGAGCGGGTGCACGCCGGTGGGCACGAAGAAGCGACATGTCAAGCTCCTGGTTCGAGGTGCTGTCACTCCAGTCAATGTCCGGTGGACAAGTCAAGGGACAAATCCCCGCGAAGGGTCAAGAGACGGTCAATTCACTCCGCGTCCTCAACGACTACGGTGCAGCAATGCCCTCGTCACCCCGGTGGTGGACCGCGGCGTGGGCGGTGGTCGCGACCGCGATCGGCGTGCTCTTCGTCGTACGCGTCCCCCTGGGACTCCCCTATGACGAGCCGTCGCACTGGGGAACGGTGCTGTTCTATGCGACGAACGGGCGGATGCCCGAGCTCGGCGAGCCCGGCTCGTCGTACGAGGCGCAGATGGGACCGGTCTACTACGTCCTGGCCGCCGCCGTCGTGCGCCTGACGCCGCCGAGCGAACCTACGACGCAGGCGTACATCGTCCGCCTCGTGGGCGTCGCGCTGATGCCGGTGCTCGTCGTGCTGACCGCACGGATCGGGCGGCTCCTCAGCCCCCGGCCGGCCGACGCGGTGGTTGCGGCGGCGGTCGTGGCGACAATGCCGCTGCTCGGCGCGATCGGCGGGTCGATCCAGAACGACTACCTCACCTTCGTCCTCGTCGCGGCGGTCTTGCTGCTCGGCATCCGGCTGTTCCGGAACGAGCGCGCGAGCTGGGCCCTGCACCTCGCCCTGGGGGCGCTGATCGGGGTGGCCGTCCTCACCAAGGTCAACGCGCTGGCTCTCGTCCCCGCTGCCCTGCTGGCCTACCTGGTCGTCCCGGCGGATCGTCGAACCCGGATCAAGTGGGCGCTCGCCGCCGGTGCTGGGCTCGTCATGACCTGCGGCTGGTGGTTCGTGCGGAACCTCCTCGTCTACGGCGACCTCACCGGCGCCAATGGGATGGCCCGGCTCGGCATCGTCTTCCCGCCGCTGCGCTGGTCCGGCCCGGCCGATGTCGTCGCGTGGCTCGGCAACGTCGTCTCGTACGTCTACATCCCGGTCGAGTACTACCGGAACCTGGTGCAAAGTCCGTCGGTGCTGCGGATCGGCGCGATCGGACTGGCCGCGGTGACGCTCGTGGCCGGCGTCGCGTACCTCGTGTCGCGGCGGACGACGTTGCGTCGGGTCGGTGCTGACCCCGGACGGGTCTTCGCTCTAGGCGTCCTCGCCTGCGGTCTGCTGCTGTGGATCGTCTTCTCGGTCGCGATCTTCAACACGGCCCCACGACTGGTCTTCCAGGCGGCTCCCGTCGCAGCGGTCCTCTTCGCCGTTCTGGCACGACGGCGTTGGGTCGTGCTCACCGCGGCCACTCTCGTGGCGTTCCTCGTCGCCGACGTGTGGCTGGCGCTCTCGGCCGCTCAGATCTCCGGTTACCCGTTCCTCATCCGGTGAGCCTGAGGAGGCGAGCACCGTTCTCCCACAACACTGCTCGCATCCAGTCGTCGCCCAAGTCCAGTCGGTCGAGCGCTTCGAGCTGGTGGGCGTACGGGTACGGGATGTTCGGGAAGTCGCTGCCGAGGACGACCTTGTCGTGCAGGCCGGCGAGCCGAGGCAGGTAGTCGTCCGGCAGCGGTGCGAACCGCTCGGTGAAGTCGGTGCCAGCCATCGTCGTGTCCAGGTGCACCCCGTCGTACGCCTCGGCGAGGTCGGCGAACGCGTGGTACTCGCTCATCCCGAGGTGCGCGATGACGAGGACGAGGTCGGGATGGCGGCGGAGCAGCTCCGCGACGGGTCCGGGGCCGGTGAACTCGCCGGGTCGCGGCGCGGAGCCCGCGTGGATGACGGTGGGAACCTGCGCGTCCGCGAGTACCCCCCAGGCCTCGTCGAGGAGGGGGTCGAGGGGGCTGAACCGGCCCACTTGGATGTGCAGCTTGAAGAGTCGAGCGCCGTCATCGAGTGCGTCGCGGACGTTCGTGGCCGCGCTCGTCTCCGGGAAGAAGGTGGCTGAGTGGAGCGCATCGGGTACCCGGGCCGCGAAGTCGCGGCACCAGTCGTTCAGCCACCGAGCCATGCCGGGTCGGTGGGCATATGTCAGCGAGGGAATCGCCTTGAGGCCCAGGCGCCGGGCTACATCGAGCCGCTCGGCCTGGTCACGTCGGTACTGGATCGGCCAGGGCGTCCCGTAGTTCAGCTCGGCCGCGTCGAAGTACGCCCAGATCTTGGCGAGGACCTCCGGCGGGTGGAAGTGGACGTGGATGTCGGCCAGGCCGGGCAGCCCGAGACCGCGCCAGTACGCCGGGACCTCGGCGTCGTTCGCGGGTCCGGTCACGCTCCGGCCGGAGTCGGCGCAGTTGGGTCGCTCTCGGAGGAGCGAGCCGCCGCATACCCCTCGATGTACTGGATGTCGTCCTTCGCCCGGGTCACGACGGTGAGCAGGTCGTTCATCGCGGCGACCTCCTCGACCTGCTCCTTGATGAACCACTGCATGAACTGCTCGGCCGCGAAGTCGTTCTCGTCGCGCGCGATTCGAGTGAGCTCATGGATCTGGGAGGTCACCCGCTTCTCCTGGTCCAGAGCGAGCGCGACCGGCGCCACGATGTCGTCGAACCGGCTCGTCGGGGCGTCGCTTCCGGGGATCGTGACCTCGCGGTCCGTATCGACGAGGAACCGGACCATCATCATGGCGTGGTCGCGCTCCTCGAGGGCCTGCTGGTAGAAGTACGCGGCCAGCGCGGGCATGGTCAGCGCGTCGTAGTGAACGGCGATCGCGACGTACTGGTGGTGCGCGGCGAACTCGTTGCCGATCTGGGTGTTCAGCTGGGCAGCGAATCGCGACGAGGACATGCGTCGCGAGTGTAGTCGGGCCGGTCTATCCGCTGGACGCACGGCGAGCCGCGAAGCGCGCGTATGCCGCGCCGAGCCGAGGTGCCTGAGAGACGGCGGAGTACCGCTCGCTGAAGAGACGCGACGCGGCCGACGACGCGCTGCCCCACACCGCTGGATCCAGGAGCCGATCGGCGGCGTCGCGCACCGCTTCGGCGTCGCCGCGGTGCGCCACCTCACCCGCACCGCCGCGCACGAGCTCCGGCAATGCTCGGTAGTCCGATACGACAAGAGGCACCCCAGCCGACAGCGCCTCCATCGGCCCATAGGGCATGCCGTCGAAGCGTGACGGATAGAGGAACAGGTCAAGCTCCGGAACAACGTGCCGCAGCAGCTCGTCCCGTTCGACGAACGGAAGCCATCGAATGCCTTGTCGGGCAAGGACATCCGGTCTACCTCGAGGCGGCGAGCCGACAATGGTCAGCACCAGATCGGGCCGACGCGCGCGAAGCCCCTGGAACGCCTCGAGCACCGCCGGGCCGCCCTTGGCGTCGAAGTCCTTCGCGACGAACCCCAACGATCGCGGCGCGCCGGCCTGACGATTCCGTCGAGCACTGCACGCGTCAGCGAGGTAGTTGGGCACCACGGTGATCCGGTCAGACGGAAGGCCTCGCGCGGTCATCGATTGCGCCAGGTAGTCGCTGAAGGACACGAAGCCCTCCGCAGAGCCCAGTCGGGTGGCGCACATGGTGGCGCTGGTGATTGCACCGAGCGCAGCGTCAGCGACTTCAGCGGCTCGCAGGCGAGCGGGCCGCCAGCCCCACGCATCGCCATAGACCCATGACAGCGGACCGGCGGCGGACATGACCACCGGCGGTCGGCGCCCGACGAAGCGGGTATGGAAGACGTGGACGTGGATCAGATCGAAGGCTGAGGGGTCGACCCGGAAGGCACGAATCCGCTCGCGGAACAGCACGCCCGACCGGCGCGCGAGGGTCTCGGCCTTGCGCGCCGCGCCCGCGGCGGCGCGGGCGACGCGGGCCACCCCATCGGCCGCATCGACCCAGGTCCGGGTACCGATCTCCTCCAGGGTTCCCTCGCGAAGCGCGGTGTCGTAGGTCGTGTAGCTGACTCCTGGCGGCGGTGCGGCCAGGAGCTGCTCGGTGTAGGTCACATCCCCGGAGTTGGGGTCGAGACCCCGAACAGGGCTCAGCAGCAGGACCTTCATGAGGGAGCGGCGGTGGGGTGCCTAGCGAGCGAGCTCGTCCACGAGCGGGACGACGTCGGCGATGGAGTTGAAGATTCGGGTGGGGCGGTAGGGGAACGTCTCGACCATGTCCTTCTTGGTGGACCCGGTGAGGACGAGCACGGTCCGCAGTCCCGCCTCGAGCCCGCTGATGACATCGGTGTCCATCCGGTCGCCCACCATGACCGTGGTCTCCGAGTGAGCGTCGATCCGGTTGAGCGCGCTCCGCATCATGATCGGGTTGGGCTTGCCGATGAAGTAGGGCTCGCGTCCGGTGGCCTTGGTGATCAGCGCGGCCACCGATCCGGTGCCGAGCATCAGCCCCTCCCGGGACGGCCCGGAGGGGTCCGGGTTGGTGGCGATGAAACGAGCGCCTGCGGCGACGAACCGGATGGCCTTGGTGATCGACTCGAGGGACAGCGTGCGGTTCTCGCCCAGCACGACATAGTCCGGGTCGATCTCAGTCAAGGTGTAGCCGATGTCGTAGAGGGCGGTCGTCAGTCCGGCCTCCCCCAGCGCATACGCCGATCCCCCGGGGCTCTGGTCGGCGAGGAAGGCGGCCGTCGCCAACGCGGACGTCCAGATCACCTCCTCCGGCACCTCGATCCCGCTACGCGACAGGCGCGCCCGGAGGTCCCGGGGCGTGTAGATCGAGTTGTTGGTCAGGAGAAGAAACCGGCGCTCGTGGGCGACGAGGCGGTCGATGAAGTCGGCGGCCCCGGGAATGGCTTGCTCCTCATGGACGAGCACGCCGTCCATGTCGGTCAACCAGCACTCGACGGGCTTGCGCTCGGTCATGCCGTCATCCTTCCAGGGCGGCGGCGCCACCCTGGCCGGACGATCACGCCTTGGCCCAGGTCTTCAGCCCGTCCGAGGAACGCCAGGTCGTGGTGCCGACGACCAGCCAGCCGGTCTGCGGGGTGGGCGCCGACAGCGCGACCTTGCCGGCCTCAAAGGACCCGACCGCCGCGCAGCCGAGGTCGGAGACCTTGCCGTCGACGACGGTGCTCAGCCGTACGCCCTCGCAACCGGCCACCGTCCGGGCCACGAACGCCGTGACCGCGGACCCCACGAGCCTGCTGTCGAGGGCCAGCGCCGACGGGACATTGCCGGCGTCCGACCACGTGGCCCCGTCGTCGGTGGAGGAACGCAGGCGGCCATCGGCACACAGGGTCTGCGCGCCGGTCGGCGAGTTGCGGGCGAGGTCGACGACCGGCACCGTTCCGCACGGCGCGACGGTCCGTCCCCCCGGGGCGCGCACCTTCGTGTTGTCCTTGGCGTCGCGGGCGAGCGTGTCGGCCAGCGAGCCGGTACCGGGCCACGTGCCCCCGCCGTCGGTCGTCGACCGCACGCCCATGTCGCACGCGCTGTCAGCGCCGACCACCGAGGCCTTCGTGGCGTCGGTGGGAATGATCCGCGTGACCACGGCGTAGGGCGGCGTGCGGGTCCGCCACGTCTTGCCGCCGTCGGTCGACAGCTCGACCGCTCCGCCGCCTCCGGTGCAGGCGCCGACGTTCGCGCGCCAGGCGACGCTGCCGTCCACGGCGGCGACCAGCGAGGTGAGCGGAACCGATGCGGCGGCGGCTGTCGTCGTCGTGCTGGATGTCGTGGGGGGCGTGGTCGGCGCGGTCGAGGTCGAGGAGGTCGCCGAGGGCGTCGGGGCGTCGGTCTGGGTCACCGGCGTGGTCGGCCCAGGGTCGACTGACCGGCTCGAGATCCGCAGGGCGGCGAAGACCAGGGCGACGTCGACGATGACGAGGGCGACCAGCCCAACCGTCGCCCACAGGCGCTTGCGTCGTTCCATCGGCCCTACCCCACTCCTGTCGACGCGCCCCGAACGACCGCACCATGTTGTGGAACACGGTATCTGCTCCCGAGAGGACGTCTGACCGGCTTCCAAACGGGCGATATCGTGCGCGGGCACAGTCGGGGTCGCAGGGTCGGAAGGAAAGCCACGCCAGATGGTCGAACGCCGCAGGATCATGATCACCGGAGGGGCCGGCTTCATCGGTTCCCACCTCACCAAGCGGCTGCTCGACGAGGGACAGGAAGTCCTGGTCGTCGACAACTTCTACTCCGGCTCGCGAGCCAACCTCATCGACGTCCTGGGCAACCCACGCCTGGAGCTGCTGCGCCACGACGTCACGTTTCCCCTCTACGTCGAGGTGGACGAGATCTACCACCTGGCCTGCCCCGCCTCGCCGGTGTTCTACCAACGAGACCCCGTGCAGACCACCAAGACCTCAGTGATGGGCTCCATCAACATGCTGGGACTGGCGAAGCGCACCAAGGCCCGGATCCTGCTGTCCTCGACGTCGGAGGTCTACGGCGACCCCGTTGTCCATCCGCAGCCCGAGACGTACTGGGGCAATGTGAACCCGATCGGGATCCGCTCCTGTTACGACGAGGGAAAGCGATGCGCCGAGACGCTGTTCTTCGACTACCGACGGCAACACGACATGCCGGTCAAGGTGGCCCGCATCTTCAATACCTACGGACCAGGTATGCGTCCGGACGACGGCCGCGTGGTCTCCAACTTCATCGTCTCGGCTCTCAGAGGCGAACCGCTGACCGTGTTCGGAGACGGCTCGCAGACACGCTCCTTCTGCTACGTCGACGACCTCGTCGACGGTCTGGTGAAGCTCATGTCGACCCCTCACGAGGTCACGGGGCCAATCAACATCGGGAATCCGAACGAGTTCACGATGTCCGAGCTCGCCGACCTCGTCACCGAGATCGTGGGCAGCAACGCGGGCGTCGAGTACCGCCCGCTCCCCTCCGACGACCCCACCCAGCGACAGCCCGACATCGCCCTGGCGAGATCGACCCTGGGCTGGCAACCCACCATCGAGCTGCGCGAAGGACTCATCGCGACCGTCGAGCACTTCCGGACCTTGTTGAGCTCCTAGCGGCATGGTCCTGGCGACGCGACTCACGCGCTGAGCAGGTACCGTCTTCCGACGACGCGACTGCGGGTCGTCCCCGAGCGACAACAGGGCCTGACGTCGCCGGTGACCCAAGGGCCAGGAGTCTGTGCTGATGCGTGTGTCGGTAATCGGCTGCGGCTACCTCGGTGCGGTGCACGCCGCCGCGATGGCAGCCGTCGGCCACGAGGTGGTCGGGGTTGATATCGATCCCGACAAGGTCGACCTGTTGGCCCGCGCCGAGGCGCCGTTCTACGAGCCCGGGCTGCCCGAGCTCCTAGAACAGGCCCACGCCACGGGCCGTCTCTCGTTCGGCACCGACATCTCGGCGATCACGGACGCGGACGTGCACTTCGTCTGCGTCGCCACACCACAGCGGTCCGACTCGTACGCCGCCGACGTCCGTTTCGTGGACGACGCCGTTGCTCAGGTGGCTCGCGTCGCCCGCCGGGGCAGCCTCGTCGTCGGGAAGTCCACCGTGCCTGTCGGCACGGCCGCTCGCCTCGCCGAGAGGTTGGCGGAGACCGGCCACGTGCTGGCGTGGAACCCCGAGTTCCTCCGCGAGGGGTTCGCGGTGCGCGACACGCTCGAGCCGGACCGCCTGGTCTACGGGGTCGAGGACGGCGAGGTCGGTCATCCAGCGGTTCGGGTCCTCGACGAGGTCTACGCACCGATTCTCGCCCGTGGCGCTCCCCGCCTGGTCATGGACTACGCCACCGCGGAGCTCGTCAAGGTCGCCGCGAACTCGTTCCTTGCGACCAAGATCTCGTTCATCAACGCGATGGCCGAGCTCTGCGAGGTGGCGGGCGGCGATGTGACGCGGTTGGCCGACGCCATCGGTCTCGACGAGCGGATCGGCCGACGGTTCCTCAACGCCGGCCTGGGGTTCGGTGGGGGATGCCTCCCGAAGGACATTCGCGCCTTCATCGCTCGTGCCGAGGAGCTGCACGCTGAGCCGGCGGTGAGCTTCTTGCGCGAGATCGACGCCATCAACCAGCGCCGTCGCGAACGGATGGTCGACCTCACCATCGAGGTGCTGGGCGACCAACCGGTTGCCGGCGCACGGATCGCCGTTCTCGGGGCGGCGTTCAAACCCGACAGCGACGACGTCCGCGACTCACCGGCATTGGATGTCGCTGAGCGGCTGGCGGCCAGAGGGGCCGATGTCGTGGTGACCGACCCCGAGGCCATCGACAACGCCCGGCTGCGGTCGCCGCACCTCAGGTTCGCCCTGACGGTGGAGGAGGCGGTTCAGGGCTGTGATGCGGTGCTCCTGCTCACCGAGTGGCAACAGTTCCGCGATCTGAACCCGGACAAGCTCGCCGTCCACGTTCGTCACCGGCGAGTGGTCGACGGACGAAACGCCCTGGATCCAGCACAGTGGAGAGACGCCGACTGGACATACCGGGCGCTCGGCCGACACTAGGCAACGGTCGACCCAACGGTCCCATCCATAGCTCCTGTCCGCTGCTTAAATGTCGTCATGACGCCGCAACCGGCGACAGTCCCGACCAAACGGCCGGAAGGTTCGGTGGCCTATCTCAAGGCCCGAACCCCGCACCGCATCTGGTCGGTGGCTCGCAGCGCAGTGCGGGCTGTCGAGCGTTCAGTGGAGGGCTACCCCCGGCGTTGGGGCGTCTTGCCCACGGTGCATGTCACCGCGGTGGGCGTCTATCGCTGCCGCAACGCCGGAACGGTCAGGGAGTTCATCCGCGGACTGCCCGGCGGCGCGGCCGTGCACCTCCATGGGCTCGACGGGGTCGCGGACGTGCTGGAGCCCTGGACCCGTAGCACCGGACCGGGATACCGCATGCCGCTGTTGCAAGGGCTGGTCGAGGGAGCCTCGGTGCCGGACCTCGGCAGCGTCCTGCTGTTCGACGACGACGTCGAGTTCGCCAGGGACGGCGGACAGACGTTCCCGTCGATCGCGATCGCTGCGGGGTTCGACATAGCCCAGCCCGCGCATCGTCGGGTCAGCGAGCGCACGTACGCGCATACCGCCGTCCGGCACCTGTCAACGGCCCGGGCGACCGACTTCGTCGAGGTCGGGCCGGTGGTGCTTCTCGGACCGCGCGCCCTTCCCCTGGTCCTGCCCTTCCCGCCCGAGGCCCGGATGGGTTGGGGCGTCGATGTGATGTGGGCGGCATTGCGGGGAAAAGGCTTGCGTCTCGGGATCGTCGACGCCACCCCCATCGTTCACCTCGGGGCGGTCGGCTCGGACTACGACACCTCCTACGAGTCGCGTGCCCTCGCCTCCGCAGCAGAGGTGGCACAGCGGAGCTCCATCCCGGCGAGCATCGGGGATGTTGGCCAGGTCTGGCGTCCGTGGCAGGCGCAGGCACCCTGGATGGCCGGCCGGCGCTAACGGGTCGGTTCGGGTCCGGTGGCTTCGGACGTGCGGCGCCACTGGACGCACCGCAGCAGTGGCCCGGCCAGCGCCTGCACGCGGGCGGGGAGCACCCGGAGCACCGCTCTACCGTCGTCTGCCGTCAGGCCGGATCGCAGCGCCCACAGGCCTCCCCCGACGCTGACCAGCCCAACCACCGCGGCAACCACCGCCGCCAGCGCGACCGACGAGGCTCGGGATGAGAGGTACCACGCCAGAACTGCGGACAGCGCCCCCACCAACGCCGGCAGCGCATCGCGACTGACCACGGACCAGGAGAGGTGCAACGCGCGCAGCTCGGAGACCAACAGCACCATCATCTGCGTCCCAGCCGCCGCGACGTTCGCGACGACCGCACCCCACACACCCCACAGGGGGATCAAGCTGAGAGCCAACGCCACGTCCACGGCGAGGGCGACCACGCTGGCGATGAGCACTCGAGACGCCGAGAGCCGGGCCATCACGAAGGCCGAGACCGGTCCGCCCACGACGAAGAACCCGTTGGCGATCCCCAACGCGAGCAGGACTGGTTCCACTCCCGCGTACGTCGACCCGTAGAACGTCGTCGCCAGAACCGCAATCACCGGGAGCGCAATCCCGGACAGCATCGACACGGCCGTCGAGCTGCCGCGCAAGGTGCGGCGGAACGCCTCGGTCACCGCCGAGGTATCCACCTCTCGGAGACCTGAGATCGCCGGAACCAGCGGGCCGATGAGGGCTTGCGCCGGCGCATACATGTGGCCGGCCAAGCCGAAAGCCAGCGCGAAGAGGCCGACCGACGCGGGATCCGACAGCCAGGTCAGGGCGACGACCTCGGTCCGGGAGACGACGAGGGACGACAGCAGGTATGCCAGTCCGGTCGGGATCGCGAACTTCCAGAAACCCGGAGGGAAACCTCGAGGGAAAGCGGGCCGCAGCACCGCTCGGCGGTACGCCCGTGAGATGGGAATCAGGGCTAGCGCAGTCGTCGCGCCGACGGCGATAAGGCGAACCGCCCACACGACGTCGGCCTGGGCGATCGTGAGCACTGCGGCCAGCACCAGACCCTGGACGATGACGTTGCTGACGAGGGCGACCTTGGCGCCCGCGGCGGTCTTGTTCTCGATACCGAGACACGCGGGAGCGCCATCGAGCGCGGCGGGCAGCAGGACACCGAAGACCACCGCGATGACCTTGAACCAGATGCCGACGTCGGAGACGAGCACGACGACGACGACGGCAAGGAGCGGGGCGGTGAAGAACAGCCGGAAACCCTGGACCTTGGAGAGCAGGTCGGTCACGTCATGTCGACGCCCCAGGGCATGCGCCTTGGACCCGAACTGGACGAGCGCCGGGTTCACGCCCAGCAGGACCACGCCGGCCGCAATGTCGAGGACCACGGTGAGGAAAGCCAGCCGACCGTAGTCGACGACGCCGAGGACCCGCGCGACGACGAGGTTGACGAGGAACGCGATCGGGAGCGAGACAACGGTGTGGACCATGGTCCACGTGACTCCGCGCATGGCTCGGTCCTGGAGCTCGCCACGCCTCAGTACGGGGCCGTCAGGTGGCTCCGGCTCGTCGCCGACGTTGCGGCCGAGCCCCTCCGTCACGCCCGCATCCTGACACGGGTGGGCGAGTGACCCGGACACTCGTCCCTCGCGTCATCCCGGTACCGCACGTCGATCTAGCTCAGCCGAGGCCCCGGTAGATCGCCTCGTACCGGTCCACCACGGAGGACAACGTGAAGTCGCGAGAGCGCGCCAGGCCGGCCAGACGCATACCCTCGCGACGCGCGGGGTCCCGGAGGAGGTCCACGAGGGTCTCGCCCAGAGCGGGGAGGTCGACCAGGGTGCCGGCCCGGCCGTCGTCCAGGACGTACCGCGCCCCGACGTTGGGCGTGGCCACGACCGGGGTGCCGCTGGCCAACGCCTCCGCGTACGGGATCCCGAAGCCCTCGTAGTCCGAGGGCAGGCAGAACACCCAGGCGCGCCGGTATGCCTCCGCCAGCGCCTCGTCGTCGAGCCGGCCGAGCACGCGGATCCCCTCGCCCGGATGCGGAGGTGCGTCCTGGGTCACCATGAGCAGCTGCGCGTCGGGTACGGCCGGACGCACGGTGGCGCTGAACGCGGCTGCTAGCGCGGCGCCGCGCTTGCGGCCGTTCCAGGTGCCGACGAAAAGCACCGTCGGCACGGCGGCGCGGGAGCCGTCGTCAGGGTGGAAGCGACCGGCGTCCACGCCATTGGGCACGACCCCGCGCACCCAGGGCAGCCAGCGCCGCGTCCCCGGCGAGACGACAACGGTCGTGTCGGCCGTCAGCGACGACAGGACCTCGGAGAGGCCGAGGGCGACCATCCGGGTCTTCTCCTTCGCGCCGGGCACGGTGAGGGCTTCCTCGAAGCACGACCCATGAACCGTGCGGACGTGGATCGGGGCGCGCCGCCGCCACAGCCAGTAGTCGTCGCCGTGCGCGTGAAGGACGTCGTAGCCGGCGAAGTCGATCCGGCGGAGCCGAGTCGCGAACCGGAACGTCCGCATCGACCCCGTCAGCCGAACGTGGTGATGCCCGTATACCGCATCGGGCACCGGCGGGCACTCGCTGAACACGTCGACGGTGTGACCGCGGCGGACCAGCTCGGTGGCCAGCTCGTGGACCTGGTAGCCGACCCCGATCTTGCTGCCGCTCGGCAGGTAGTACGAGACCATCGCGATCCGTAAGGGTCCTCCGGTCACCGGGGCACCCTATGACGTCCGGCCCGGACACGTCGGCTGGGATAGGGTTCCGGCGACGCACCCGAACGAAGGCTCGAGGACGTGACCCGGATCGCCCTGCTGCCCAGTGCGTACCCGCCCAGCGTGGGTGGAGTCGAGGAGCTGTCCCGACAGCTCGCGTTGACACTCCGTGACGCCGGCGACGAGGTGGAGATCTGGACGTCGCACCTCGACCACCGCGACCAGGCGTCAGCGAGTGAGCAGGACGGCGTCGTCGTGCGCCGGTTCCCGATGCCGCTGCCCGGTCTCCGACCGCAGTCATGGCCGCCGGTCATGAGCATCGGAAGGCGGAGCCTGGCCGACCTGCGGCGTGCGACGGAGACGTTCCGCCCTGACGTGCTGCACGTGCAGTGCTTCGGACCCAACGGCGTGTATGCGACGGCGCTTTCGCGCTCGACCCGGATCCCCTTGGTGGTCAGTCTCCAGGGCGAGACGGTCATGGACGACCACGACATCTTCGAGCAGTCGCACACCATGCGCTTCGCCTTGAGGGCCGGCCTGCGGAGGGCGTCCGCCGTCACGGCCTGCTCGCGCTTCACGTTGGACGACGCGACGCGGTTCGGGTTGCCGCCCGGGGCTGGTGAGGTCGTGTTCAACGGCGTCGCCCTCGACCAGCCGACGGGAGCCGTTCGCGTGGGCGACGACCAGCGCTATGTCCTGGCGATCGGACGGGTGGTCCCCAAGAAGGGGTTCGATCTGCTGATCGAGGGGTTCGCCCGGATCGCCGACCGCCACCCCGATGTCGAGCTGCGCATCGGTGGGGCGGGGTCGGCACTGGCCGATCTCACAGCGCTGGCGGAGGCGAAGGGTCTCGGGGCGCGCGTACGGTTCGTCGGGCGACAGGACCGGGGCGACGTAGCCGCCCTGATGGCCGGTGCCGACTGCGTGGTGATGCCCAGCCGACTGGAGCCGTTCGGCATCGTCGTCCTGGAAGGGTGGCGGGCGGGCGCCCCGGTGGTCGCCACCACGCACGGCGGGCCTCCCGAGTTCGTCGACAACGGCGTGACCGGGCTGCTGGTCGACCCCTTCGACACCGACGCGGTCGCGAGCGCCCTCGACCGGCTGCTCGGCGACGCCGCGTTGCGCAAGGCGATCGGGGCGGCGGGCGCCGAGGAAGTCCGACGTTTCGCGTGGCCGCAGATCACGGAGCAGTACCGCGCGATCTACCGATCCGTCACGCCCGTGACGGTCAGCGAGGGGTAGGGCGGAGCACCGCGAGCACGACGCCCGAGACGGCGCCCACGAGAAGCACGGACGCGACAACGTCACTGAAGCGGTGCGCCTGTCCGACGACGTTGCCCAGCGATGCGAGCAGGACGACGACGCAGGCGGCGTTGACCAGCCACCACGGCCGTCGCCTGGGCCACAAGATCACGGCAGCGACGACGAGAGCGCAGGCCACCGAGACGTGGGTCGACGGCATGCTGTTCTGGGGGAAGGCCTCCTCGCTGAACCGCGGCCGGCTGAGCACCTCGTCGCGCAGAAAGGTCGTGGCCACGACGGTGACGCCGACGATGACGACCGACGCCACCACTGCTCGCCAGGCTCCCCGGCCCACGGCGGCGATCGCCAGGAGGGTGACCAAGCCCGCGAGGACCACGATGACGACGCCTCGAGCGAACCACGCGAGCAGCGGCACCGTGTCCGAAGGCGCCAGGGAGTAGAGCACGTGGAAGGCCGTCACATCGAGCGCCTGACCAGGCCTCGTCCGGACGGCGACGACGTAGACGGCAACGAAGAGCACTGCGCAGCCCAACGAGATGAGGAGCCGGCGCCGGGCCGAACCGAGGCGCACTACCGCGGGATGTCGCGGGCCACGATCCGCAGCACGGGCTCCAGGGCGGCCTGGATCTGCGCAAAGCTGGTCGAGTAGACCGAGTTCGAGCGCCCGTAGGGGTCCACGATGTCCTCCGCCGGGTCCACGCCCGGCGTGCGATGTCGCTTGGCGATCGTCATGGCTGCACGGATCCGCTCCGAGGTCGCCCCCGACGCACCCCCGGCCTCAGCGATCTCCCCGCCGTCCACGCCGTCGAGCATGTGGGCGAGCTCGCCGAGAACGAAGGTTCGTTGGACCGCAGCCGGGAGCATCGTGACGGTCTCTCGACGGTGCGCGCTGGTCATCGTGATGATGAGGTCGGCGCTACGAACGAGGGAGGGGGTCAGCTGCCGCGCGGCGAACCCCGACGCGTCGGCGCCCACCTGCTCCATGAGTGCCGCCATTGGTGGACTGATCGGGTCGCCGACCAGCGCACCGGTTCCGGCGCTCGAGACGTCGACTCCGCTGAGGCCGGCGATGCCGCCTCCGACCCGGTCGAGGTCGCGGCGCAGCAGGCGCTCCGCAGCCGGGGAGCGACAGACGTTCCCCGTGCAGACGAAGAGAATGTGAAAGGTCACGAAGGGCCTTTCTTGCGCGGTGTGCAGGTCGGTTGGCTCTGGTCAGGCTAACCCGAGTCCGGCCTCAGCTCGACCCGGAAAGGACCCGTGAATCAGCCAGCTCGGCGTCGATGTCCGCGACAAAGGCGCTGATGTTGTCATGACCGACAACGGGGCCGCCGGCGAGCATCCCGTCGACGCCCAGCAGGACGGCGGAGGGTGTGCCGGGCATGTGGAGCCCTTCGTAGGCGAACTTCATCGGGTCGTACAGCACGCTCGGGAGCGCGGGCTTCGACGTGACGGCGGACGCCGGGCTCGGGAACAGGAGGTGGACGTCGAGCTCGGGCAGCCGCTGCTGCCACTGCGTCGCGGCGTCGATGGTGGGGACACAACTGGTGCATGTCGCCGAGACGGCCAGGATCAGCTTGGGGCGCGAGCTCGCGAAGTCGCGGAGACTCACGACGCTTCCGTCCGGCAGGGTGAGGGGGACGTTGGGCGTCTGGATCCGCTCGTAGTCCTCGACCTCGTCAGCACCACGCTCACCGCCGGCGTCATGAGCGACGCCCGTCGACGTCGACGCACCACGCATGAGGATCAGTGCGGTCGTCACCGCGGCCGCCGCCATCGCGGCCAGCCACCACGCGTCCGGCCCCGCGCCGAGCGTCCACTGCAGCGGCGAGCGTCCCGAGAACGCGAACCAGAGGCCGGCGGCGGACAGCAGAAGTAGCCAGACGTTCCGGACCACGGTGACGCCCGAGATCTGCTCGGACCCGGCCGCGCCGAAGCAGGCGCAGTCGGTCGGCTCTGGGCTCCCCAGCGCTCGCAGGACGAGGAGCAGGTAGCCGACGAACAGCAGCGCGACGAGTGCAGCCGCGACGACGGCCGTCGGACCGGAGGTGACGAGCAGGCATACGGCGAGCAGCAGCTCCGCCCACGGGTGGATGGTTCGCATCCACGGCTGGGCGACCGGCCGGGGCACCCGG
>DASTNV010000021.1:0-29622 GCA_035762725.1 Lapillicoccus sp.
CCGGAGGGGGCGTCGACCTTGTCGGGGTGGTGCAGCTCGATGACCTCGACCGACTCGTAGAACCGGGCGGCCTGGGCGGCAAAGCCCATCATGAGGATGGCGCCGATCGCGAAGTTGGGAGCGATCAGCACGCCGACGCCAGTGCCCTGGCGGGACGGTGGCGCAGCGGTGATCTCGGCCTCCAGCACGGCGAGCCTGGCGTCGTCCCAGCCGGTGGTGCCGACGACGCAGTGCACGCCCTGGGCCACGCAGTGGGCCACGTTCACGGGTGACGCGTCGGGCACGGAGAACTCCACGACGACGTCGGCTCCCCCGAGATCCCCGAGGTCGTCGTCGAGGTCGTAGGTACCGACCAGGCGGAGGTCGCCAGCGGCCCCCACCGCTGCGCAGACCCGGGAGCCCATCCGGCCCGACGCGCCGATGACCGACACGGCGAGTGCACGATGCGCGTCGGTCACACGCGGAGCCTAGCCCCGGCCGAGCGGCCCAGGACGACAGCGCGGGCCACGGCGAGCCCGCCGACGGTCGCCGTGACGGCGAGGAGGAACAGCTGGTATGCGACCAGGCCGCCGGTCAGCTCCGAGTTGCCGAGACCGCCGTCGAAGAAGCCCGATGCGACGCTCACCAGGCAAGCGACCGCGAGGACGCCAGCGGCGGTGATCGCCCAACGGCGGGAGACCCGCGGGACCAGGCCGGCCGCCACGCCGGCGAGGACGACCTGGCCGACGATCATCGGAGCCGGCGCCGCGAGCAGCGCGGCCGGACCCCACGCCTCGGCCCAGGTGTTGACGCCCGCCCCGACGGCGATGACGCCGCCGACGAGGTCGGTGAGGACGAGGACAGCGGTGCCGGCCAACAGTCGCCGGGCGGAGTCGTCGGTACGGGGAAGGGTGAAGGAGGTCATGCGTCGAGGGTCGCGGGTGCGGCTTGTGACGCCCTTGGGCGCCGCTTGTCGAGCTTCTCTACCCGAGCAACGCGCCGCCGTTACCGTGTGCCCGTGCGCGTGTTCGTCTTCGGGGCAGCTCGTGTGGAGGGCCGCCGGGACGGCTCGCCGAGCGACGCCGTGGACATCGGCGCGCGCAAGCCGCGGTCGATCGTCGCCGCGCTGGCCATGACGCCGGGGCGAGCCGTGTCGCCCGGCCTGCTGGCCGACCTCGTCTGGGCCGGCGAGCCCCCGCCGGCGGCGCACGGTGCGCTGCACGCATACATCTCCGGGCTCCGCAAGGCGCTGGAGCCGGACCGGCGGGCGGGCGCGGCCGGCTCGGTCCTGGAGACGACGGACCACGGCTACGTGCTCAACGTCGAACCCGGCGCGGTTGACGTGCACCAATTCGCCGCCGAGGTCCGGGCGGCCGAGCGCGGGCTGGCCCCGCTGGCCAGCCAGCTCGGTGACGGGAACCGATCCGGCTGGCCGACCCGGACGGAGACCGCGGCGCTGGTCGACCGGCTCGACGAGGCGCTGACCACCTGGCGTGGGGAGCCGTACGCGGACCTCCTGGACCACCCCGAGGTCCTCGCCGAGCGGGCGGCACTCGAACGGCTCCGGGTCGCCGCCGAGGAGTCGCGGCTGGTGGGACTGTTGGCGCTGGGCGAGCACGCGAGCGTGCTGTCGAGCGCAGAGTCCGCGATCACCCGCGAGCCGCTGCGCGAGCGGCTTCGGGCCGTTCACGCGGTGGCGCTGCTGCGCTCCGGGCGCCAGGTCGAGGCGCTGGAGGCGCTGCGCGGGTTCCGCGAGCTGCTCGCGGAGGACACCGGACTGGACCCCGGCCCAGAGCTGGTGGCACTCGAGCAGGCCGTGCTCCGGCAGGACCCCGCTCTCACCACCCGGCTGGCCGACCCGATCGCCAGCGCGCCGTCGACCGAACGTCCCGCGACGTCGACGGCGACAGCGCCGGACGTCGGGCGGGACCGGCCTCGCGCCCAGCTGCGCTCGCTGCTGGACCGGGCGGCGCAGGGTTCCGCCGGCTGGGCGACCGTGCTCGGCGAACCAGGAATCGGGAAGTCGTGGTTGGTCCGGCGGCTCGCCAAGGATGCGGCGGACGACGGGGTTTGCGTCGCCGCCGGCGCCTGCAGCCAGGACGACGGCGCTCCCCCGCTGTGGCCCTGGCTGGACGTCCTGCGGGCGCTCGACGCTGACGCGGACCTCGCGGATGTTGTTGGTACGGCTGGCAGCTCGGCGCCCGGGCAGGTGGCGTTCCAGACGTGGGACCGGATCGCTCAGACGGTGCTGGCCGCAGCCCGGCAGCGGCCAGTCCTCGTCGTTCTGGACGACCTGCACTGGGCCGACGAGGCGACCCTGCGAGCGCTGCGCCATCTCGTCGCCGTGACCCCGGACGAGGTCGCGCTGGCGGTCGTCGCCACGCGCCGTCTCCACCCCGAGCCCTCAGGGGCCCTCGCCGATCTCGCCGAGGCCTTTGCCCGCCGTCACGCCCTGCGCATCGAGCTGTCCGGGCTGGACGCCGGCGAGGCTCAGGCGCTGGTACGGGCCGTCACCGAGTCCGACGTCGATGCGGAGACCGCGGAGTCCTGGCGGCGACGCTCGGAGGGGAACCCCTTCTTCCTCGTCGAGCTGGCCCGACTCGGGTCGAGGGGCGACGCCGTGCCGGCCACCGTGAGGGACGTCCTGACCCGACGCCTGGAGGCCCTGCCGCCGGAGACAACCGAGTCGCTCCGCACCGCTTCGGTGGTTGGCCGGGCGTTCCGAGCGGAGGCGGTCGCGGCGGCTCGGCAGCGCGAGGTCGACGACGTCGAGGCCGACCTCGAGCCGGCCCGTGCGGCTGGCCTGGTCGTGGACCACGGCGCTGACGGGTACGCGTTCACGCACGACCTGACGCACCAGGCGGTGGCGCTGACCCTGTCGCCCCGTCGACGGTCCCGGTTGCACGCCCAGGTGGCGCACGCCCTGGAGACCGACCCCGAGCTGCACATCCTCTACTCACCCGACGAGCTGACCGCGGAGCTCGCCCGGCACTGGCTGGCGGCCGGGCCGACCCACGCGGAACGGGCCTGGCCGGCGGCGGCGGCCGCGGCGGACCAGGCACGGCGCGCCACCGCATACCGGGAGGCACTGGCGTTGCGGCGGCACGCCATCGACAGCCACGAGCGGGTGGTCGGGGCGAGCCTCGAGGAGCGGTACGCGCTGCTGCTGGAGCTGGCCCGAGACTCGGCCTACGCGGCGTGGTGGCCCACGGTGCAGGAGGCGTCCTACGGGGCGATGGCCCTGGCCCGCGCCCTGGACCGGCCGGACCTCGTGGGTCCCGCGGCCGCCGGACTCAGCCGGTACGCGGTGTGGACGAGCCAGGACTGGATGGCGGTGTCGGAGGACGGCGTCGACGACCTGCGGTGGGCACTGCGGACGCTGCCCGAGAACGACTCGGCCGAGCGCTGCATGCTGTTGCTTGCCCTCGCCGACGAGCTCTACTACGACCCGACGGCGGTGGCCGAGCGGGCCGCCCTCGTCGACGCGGGTCTGGACCTCGCCCGACGGCTCGGTGATCCGGCCCTGATGGCGTGGGCCAGCCGGGCGGCCTGGCAGGCCATGTGGAGCCCGAGCCACACCGCAGCCCGCCTGGAGGTGGACGCCGAGGCGTTGGCGGCGGCCCGTGCCTCGGGAGACCGGGCGGCCCAGGCCGTCGCCCTCCTCGCGCTCGCGACCGACGGGCTGGAGATGTCCGGTCCAGACGCCTGGGAGGCGTCCGCGCGCGAGGCCGAGGCGATCGCCGAGGCCGAGCGGCTGCCCTACGTTCTGTGGACGCTCAGCTGGGTGGAGATGAGCCTGGCCGCCTTGCGCCGCGACGACGCCGAGGCCGACCGCCGTCTCGAACGGGTGCTCGAGCTGACCCGCGAGGTCGCCTTGCCGATCGGCGAGGTCGAGCCCGTGATCGTCGAGGCGATCCGACACATCTGGGCGGTACGGCAGCAGGACGTCGAGGTCGCCGAGGCCGTGGTCGGCCAGGACCTCGTGCAGCCCGGCCCCGCGGCCGGTCTGGGCCACGGCCTCCTGGCCCGGGGCAGCGACCCCGAGTCGCTGCGTCGCGCGATGGCCGCCTACCCGCTCGTCGACACCATCGAGACGTGGTCCACCTTGATGCACGCGTGCTTCGAGGTCGAGGCGTCCAGCGTCGTGGGCGACGTCGCGGTCGCTCGACGCTGGACGCGGGTGCTCGAACCACTGGCCGGGCGGATGGCCCTGGCGGGCGTGTCGATGGTGTTCGGCCCGGTGGACGGCTACCTGGCGCTCGCACGGGCGACGACCGGCAATCTGGCGGCGGCGGCGCAGGACGCCGACCGCGCCTTGGAGCTGGCCGACGAGTGGGGTCTACCCGCCTACCGGGACTGGCTGCTGGCGCACCGCACCCGGCTGAGGTTCTGAGCGCGGCGGCCGAGTTCACACATACCGGAACGCCTTCTGCTCGCCGCGACGGAACCGCCCGCGGGTGAGCCGCAGCAGGACGACGAAGGCGGGGCCGGCCGCCTTGAGGATCGGGGTGCTGAGCTCGTCCGGGACCTCCTCGGAGACCCACGGAACGACGAACGGGGTGATGCGCATCGGGTAGCCGCTCTCAGCGCCCTTGCTCATCGCCTTCTCCTCCTCCGGGGTGGTGACCCGCTGGAGGTACGGCAGGGCGTCGGTCTCCTCGTGACGCAGGTGCTCCAGGAGCGCGGCGCGGACGGCGGTCACGCGGACGTCGAGGGCGTTGCGGTGGTCGGCGCAGGGGTGGTCAGCCATCGCGCGGAATGCCTGCTGGACGGCTTGTAGTGCCGGGTCGATCTGGGCGTGTTCGGCCTCCATCGCGTGGAGCATCTCGGTCGCCGACGTCTCGCCGTCCTCGGCCGCGTGCCGCTCGAGGACCGGCCAGATGAACTCGTCCTCGACCTGGTGGTGATGGTGCAGGACCTCGGCGAACCGGTCCCACCGGCGGGCCAGGGCCTGCCAGGTGGCCACCTCGCCGATCGGAGTGGCGCGCACGGCCGTCTCGAACCGGTTGAGGTCGCGCCGGAAGGCGTGGTGCATGAGGTACATCGGGGTCTGGTCGTAGGGGCCTTCGGCCACGTGGGTCTGACCGGGGAGGCTGATCTGCTCGCGGAACTGGGTCGGTGAGGTCATGCCCACAACGGTGGCCGGTCACTCTTGTGAGGCGCTTGGACGCGCCTTGCGCAACGGCGGTCAAGGCGGGGGGGCGGTGCGGCTGGCACGCTGGAGGGATGACCGAGGCCACCGTGCGGACCGTCAACGTCGTGCACGCGCTGCGGGACGGATACTTCCACCGGACGGCGATCGACAAACGTCCGGTCCGGGGATCCGTCCGGGTCGGTCCACTGGGTCTCGAGGGCGACCAGCAGGTCGACCGGAGTCACGGCGGCGCGGACCGGGCGGTGTACGTCTACGCCGACGAGGACGCCGAGTGGTGGGCTGAGCGGCTCGGCCGCGACATCCCGCCCGGGCTGTTCGGCGAGAACCTGCGCACGACGGGCCTCGACGTCACCGGGGCCCGGGTCGGCGAGCAGTGGGCCGTCGGCGACGAGGTCGTCCTCGAGGTACGCCGGATCCGGACGCCCTGCCAGAACCTCGCCCTGCGGATGGGCATCGAGGACTTCCACCTGGAGTTCCTCCGATCCGGCCGGGTGGGGGCGATGTGCCGAGTGCTGGCCGAGGGAGAAGTTCGGGCCGACGACCCGGTCCGGCGGGTGCTCCGTCCGAAACACCGGGTCACGATCGGGCGGCTGGCTCGGGACACCACGACGCCGTTGCAGATGCGAGAGCTGCTCGACTCCGGCATCCCGCTCGCACCGGGGGTCCGGTCGAAGGCGACCCGGGTCGCGGCGGCAGGGTGACGCCGCCGCGGCATACGGTGGGCCCGTGGATCTTGACCTCGACGGGGCGGTAGGCGAGCTCTACGGGTTGCCTCCGGAGGACTTCCTCGCCGCGCGGCGCAGCCTCGCTGCGCAGGCCAAGGCCGACAAGGAGACCGGGCTGGCCAAGGCGATCGAGTCGATCCGCAAGCCCACGGCGGCCGCCTGGGCGATCAACCAGATGGTTCGCGCGCGGCCGGCCGACATCGACCGGCTGGTCGAGCTGGCCGCAGGGCTGCACGACGCGCAGGAGAAGATGGACGGCGCCGCGATGAAGTCGCTCGGGCGGGAGCGGACCACGCTCATCGACGAGCTGGTCCGGGCGACCGCCGAGGTGGCCCGTGACGCCGGTGGTTCGCTGTCGATGCCGGTGGCCAACCAGGTGCGCGAGACGTTCGTCGCGGCGCTCGCCACGACGGCGGCGGCCGAAGCGGTGGGATCGGGTCAGCTGACCCGGGCCCTGTCGTATGCGGGGTTCGGCGACGTCGACCTGTCCGAGGCGACGGCCGCGCCGGCACCCGCGCGACGTCCGGCGCTGCGGGTGATCGCCGGCGAGGGTCGCGGTGCGGGGCGGGGTCGCAAGGCCGAGCCGGAGCCGGAACCGGAGGAGGAGCCGGCCGTACCGGACCCGGCCCTGCTCAAACGGCTGGCCGAGGCGGAGAAGCGGTCGCGGGAGACGATGTCGGTGGCGGCCAAGGCCGGGGACGCGCTCAGCGAGGCCACCGAGGCGCTGGAGGAGCTGGACGCCCGGATCGCTGAGCTGGATGCCGAGCTCAAGGAGGCGAAGGGGTCGCGGGAAGCCCTGGTCCGCGCCCAGAAGGACGCGGCGGCCGCCAACAAGGTCGCCGACCGGACGCTCCGGGCCGCGCTCGCCGAGGTCGACCAGATCCGGGCGAAGCTGCCGGACGACGACTGACCGACTCAGAAAGCCGTGTAGCCGCCGTCCGCCACCAGCACCGACCCCGTCACGAACGACGACGCGTCACTGGCGAGGAACACGACGGCCGGCGCCAGCTCCTCGACCGTGCCGTACCGCTGCATCGGGGCGTCGTCGATCCAGTGGCGGCGAAACCCCGGGTCATCGACCGGTGACATGTCGGTCTTGATGTAGCCCGGCGCCAGCGCATTGACGCGTACGCCGTGCGGGGCCCATTCCGCGGCCAGGCTGCGGGTCAGGTGGTGCACCGCCGCCTTCGACGCGTTGTAGGCCGGCTGCCACTGCGGGCGGTTGACGATAAAGCCCGACATCGAGCCGATGTTGACGATGGTCCCCGCCCCCTGGGCCACGAAATGGCGGCCGAAGGTCTGCGAGCACAGCCAGACGGCGTCCACGTTGACGCCCATGACGTGACGCCACTCCTCGGGCGTGACATCCAGCGCAGGCGCGTGCACGCAGGCGCCGGCGTTGTTCACCAGGATGTCGACGCGTCCGAAGGCCTTCAGCGACTCGGCGAGCGCCGTGTCGATGTCGGCTTGATGGGTCACGTCGGCCGCAACAAACTGCGCGTCTGTGCCGTTGTCCCTCAACCGTTCCAGGACGCCCTCTGCGGCGGTCGCGTCCCGGCCGAGGATGACCACGGAGGCGCCGGCGTCGCCGAGTGCCTCCGCGAAGCCCGCGCCCAGACCGCGGGTACCGCCGGTGACGACAGCCACCCGGCCGTCGAGGGAGAAGCGCTCCATGGTCCGCATGGCACTCACCATGCCACGCAGTAGACGACCGGCCGAGGCCCGAACGCAAGCGGCCCGGCATACCCCCGCAGCGGGTATGCCGAGCCGGTCACGTCAACCGCGAACGGTACCTCAGGCGTTGGCCGCCTCCGGCGCCGGGGTCTCGGCGGACGCCGAGCCCTCGGAACCGTTGGAGTCGGCCGCGTCGGCGAGGACCGCGGCGAGCGAGAGCTTGCCGCGCGGGTCGATCTCCTTGAGTTCGACCTGGACCTTCTGGCCGACCTTGAGGACGTCGTCGACGCTGTCGATCCGCTTGCCGCCGACCAGCTTGCGCACCTCGGAGATGTGCAGCAGGCCGTCCTTGCCGGGCAGCAGCGAGATGAACGCGCCGAACGTCGTCGTCTTGACGACGGTGCCCATGAACCGCTCGCCGACCTCAGGCATCTGCGGGTTGGCGATCGCGTTGATCGCGGCCCGCGCCGCCTCGGCCGACGGGCCGTCGACCGCGCCGATGAACACGGTGCCGTCGTCCTCGATAGAGATGTCGGCGCCCGTGTCGTCCTGGATCTGGTTGATCATCTTGCCCTTCGGGCCGATGACCTCGCCGATCTTGTCGACCGGCACCTTCACCGTGATGATCCGCGGGGCGTACGGCGACATCTCGTCCGGGACGTCGATGGCCTCGGCCATGACGTCGAGGATGTGCAGCCGGGCCTCGCGAGCCTGGGTCAGCGCACCAGCGAGGACCGAGGCGGGGATGCCGTCGAGCTTCGTGTCCAGCTGGATCGCCGTGACGAAGTTCTTGGTACCCGCGACCTTGAAGTCCATGTCGCCGAACGCGTCCTCCGCACCGAGGATGTCGGTCAGCGCCGCGTAGCGCGTCTCGCCGTTGACCTCGTCGGAGACCAGACCCATGGCGATGCCGGCGACCGGCGCGCGAAGCGGCACACCGGCGTTGAGCATCGCGAGGGTGGAGGCGCATACCGAACCCATCGAGGTGGAGCCGTTGGAGCCCAACGCCTCCGAGACCTGACGGATGGCATACGGGAACTCCTCGCGCGTCGGCAGCACCGGCACGAGAGCCCGCTCGGCGAGCGCCCCGTGGCCGATCTCGCGGCGCTTGGGCGACCCGACGCGGCCGGTCTCACCGGTGCTGTAGGGCGGGAAGTTGTAGTTGTGCATGTAGCGCTTGCGCGTCACCGGCGAGAGGGTGTCGAGCTGCTGCTCCATCTTGAGCATGTTCAGGGTGGTGACGCCCATGATCTGGGTCTCGCCACGCTCGAAGATCGCCGAGCCGTGCACCCGCGGGAGCACCTCGACCTCGGCCGACAGCGCACGGATGTCCCGCAGACCACGGCCGTCGATGCGGACGCCGTCCTTGAGGATGCGCTGGCGGATGAGCTTCTTCTGCACCGCGCGGTATGCGGCGGACAGCTCCTTCTCGCGGCCCTCGAAGGTGGTCTCGAGCGACCCCTTCATCTGCGCCTTGATCTCGTCGAGCCGGTCCTCACGCTCCTGCTTGCCGGCGATCTGCAGCGCCTGCTCCAGGTCCGCGGACACGGAGTGCTCCACGGCGTCGTAGACGTCGTCGTTGTAGTCGAGGAAGTACGGGAACTCCTCGACCGGCTTCGACGCGCCCGCAGCGAGCTCGGACTGCGCCTTGCACAGCTGGGCGATGAACTTCTTGGACGCCTCGAGACCCTCGGCGACGACCTCCTCGGTCGGGGCGCCGACGCCTTGGTTGGTCACCAGGTCCCAGGTGGACTCGGTGGCCTCGGCCTCGACCATCATGATCGCGACGTCTTCCTGGCCGTCCTTGTTCGTCACCACGCGACCGGCGACGACCATGTCGAAGACGGACCGCTCGATGTCGGAGAAGTTCGGGAAGGCGACCCACTGGCCCTCGATGAGGGAGACGCGGACGCCGCCGACCGGGCCGGAGAACGGCAGGCCGGAGATCTGCGTCGAGGCGCTCGCCGCGTTGATGGCGAGGACGTCGTACTGGTGGTCGGGGTTCAGCGCGAAGACGCTGATGATGACCTGGACCTCGTTGCGCAGGCCCTTCTTGAAGGTGGGGCGCAGCGGCCGGTCGATGAGCCGGCAGGTGAGAATGGCCTCGGTCGAGGGGCGACCCTCGCGGCGGAAGAACGACCCCGGGATCTTGCCGATCGCATACATGCGCTCTTCGACGTCGACGGTCAGCGGGAAGAAGTCGAACTGGTCCTTGGGCTGCTTGCCCGCGGCGGTGGTGCTGAGCAGCATCGTGTCGTCATCGAGGTATGCGGTGACGGAACCGGCTGCCTGCTTGGCGAGCCGCCCGGTCTCGAACCGGACGGTGCGGGTGCCGAAGCGGCCGTTGTCAATGACGGCTTCGGCGAAGGTGATCTCTGGACCCTCCATGGGTCCTCCATTTCTGTTGTCATGCTCCGGGACATCGTCGTTGTGCCCGGTTGTGGAACTGCCTAACTCATGCGACAGGGCGGCCACCGCGTGCAGCGGTGGCCGCCCTGGTCACAGGCTTATCGGCGCAGGCCGAGGCGCTTGATCAGCGAGCGGTAGCGCTCGATGTCGGTGGCCTCCAGGTAGCGCAGCAGCCGGCGACGCCGGCCGACCAGCAGGAGCAGGCCACGACGGCTGTGGTGGTCGTGCTTGTGCTGGCGGGAGTGCTCGGTGAGGTCCTTGATCCGCTGCGTGAGCAGCGCGATCTGCACCTCGGGGGAACCGGTGTCGCCCTCGGACGTGGCGTACTCGGTCATGATCTGCTTCTTGACGTCAAGGTCCAACGACATGGGCCACCGACTCCTTCTGTGTTCTCGCTGCGCGGTGCACCAGGGCATATCCACCTGGGCGCTCTCGACTCCGCGGCCGTTTCACGGCAACGATCAGGATATCAGCGGTGTGGTTTCGGCCCTAATCGCGCGGGGCGAAGTAGCGGCGCCACTCCTCGCTAGTGACGCGCAGCGCGACCCCTTGCAGCCGCGCGGCGGCAAGCACGCGGTCGAGGGTATGCGACGGCGTCCGGTAGAGGTCACCGCTGAGGACGACCAACAGCCGCCAACCGTCGGCGTCCAGCGCTTCGCGGCGACGCACGTCCCAACGCCACTGCGCGGTGTTCTCCGCGTGCTGGCGGCCGTCGTACTCAATCGCGATCCGCCACTGCGGGTAGGCGAGGTCGAGCCGGTAGAGGATGCGGCCGGCCCCGTCGCGGAGGGGGTGCTGGACGACCGGCTCCGGCAGCCCGGCGAGGACGAGCAGCATGCGGAGACGAGTCTCCATGGGGGAGTCAACGCCGGGTCTCACGTAGCTCGCCGCTCGCCGGGCGAGCCGGGCGTGACGACCGCGGTAGGTGTCGGCTGCGGCGACCAGCTCAGCGGGCGTGGTTGCGCCAGCCCGAGCGAGCGAGTCGCCGAGGACGACCAGGTCGACCAGTCCGAGTTCCGCGGCCAGGTCGACGAAGGTCTGGGGTGGTGAAGTGAGGGGCAACCCGTCGTGCGACCTCACCTGCGGCGTCGAACGCACCCGCGCGTCGACTCCGCGCACCCTCAGCCGAGAGTCGGGCGGCAGGGTGAGGTGGACGTCGGGGCTCGGCGGAACGACGCCGCCCCAGAGCGCGGCGGCCGTCTGGCGCGACACTGCGGCTCCGGTCGGGGCAATGGCCAGGGCCGCCTCGGCCCGGCGTCGGGTGGACGGGGTGATCCCGGACGGGAGGTAGACGCCGTGGAACACCCGCCGGTAGCCCGGGCCGCGCAGCACCCGTTCGGTCAGGCCCTGCGCCCGCGCCTGAGCCGTGGTCAAGGCGGGTGACGAGGGCACTCCTCGAGCCTGCCCGGTGGCGCTCGGCCGTGGCCCACGTCATCCACAGGGTCGGTTTGTGGCATCTCGGCCACGAACCGACTCGCCTCCGGCGATTCCGGGTGGGTCTGTGGCCGAGATGCCACTTTCCGACGTCACCGATCGCGGCCACCCGGATCAGTCTTCCTCGCCGGCGCCGGCGTGAACCGGCTGCAGGTGGGCGACCTCGTGCGGATCATCCCCAACCACGCCTGCGGCACGACCAACATGTGGAGCCGCCTGTACGCCGTCGGTCCGGACTCCGTCGAGATCTGGCCGATCCTCGCCCGCCACTAGCTGTCGCCAACCGGTTCCCAACCCTCGAGGAAGTCGAGCACCGTCGCCGCCGGCATTTCGCAGGGCCGCAGCTCCGCTCCCCCGCTCAGCCGGAACACGTTGGCGCTCACCACATCTGGGCCGCCGAGCTCCTCCGCGAACACGCTGACCGACCGCCCGTCCACGTGGGTCGTCCGCGTCAGACCCCAGCGCCGACCGGCATACGACACCGCCGTCCACCCCTCGGGCACCCGCGCGACGAGCGCCTCGAGCGACTCAGAGTCCGTAGGCAACCCGGTGCTTCGGCTCGTAGAGGAGCAACGCATCAGCACCCGGTACCTCCACCGTGACGCAGATGCCGAACCCGCGGTCGACCGGCTCGCCGTCGATGACCGCGCCTCGCTCGCGCAACTCGGCCACCGTGGCCCCGATGTCGTCGCACATCAGCGACAGCTCCGTGTGTCGGGGCGACGACCAGCCCTCCCCGGACGTCGGGTGGACGCCGAGCTCGCTGCGGCCAGACCGGAAGATCAGCCACTCGTCGCCGTCCGAGCTGCTGCCCTCGTCGGACACGTAGGGCCACCGCAGGACGTCGCGGAAGAACGCTCGCGTCGCCGGCGGGTCGTCGGAGTAGACCAGCGTGTGCACGGCGGTGATCACCGCGCCACCGTCCCGCGCGCCGTCCAGCAGGTGGCGTCCAAGGTGAACTCCCCCTCGGGCAGCCGCGACCGGCAGGCGGCGATGACCCGGTCGCGGGTCGCGTCGTCGACGGTGCGCACGTAGTCACCGGCCGGTCCGACGCCGAGGGTGTAGGGGTCCCACCAGTCCTCGAACGAGGTGTATGCGCGGGTGACGGTCAGCGTCCCGCCCTCCACCTCGGTCAGTCCCGCCGACTCCAGCAGCTCCTCGAGCTGGCCCTCCGTCGACCCGAGCAGCCCCGCCTCGTCCCGCGCCCCGGGGTCGACCTCGGCCACCGCCTCCCAGAACAACGACAGCGGACCCCGGCCGCCGGCGTGGTCCCACACGCAGACCGCGACCGGCCCGCCGGGCCGGGTCACACGGACCATCTCCGCGGCTCCGGCGGGCGCGTCCGTCATGAAGTGGACGACGAGCTGGGCCAGCGCTGCGTCGAAGCTGTCGTCGTCGAACGGCAGCGCTTCGGCGGGCGCCTGACGGATGTCGACGTCTGGCAGTCGTTCCCGGACCGCCGCGACGAACGGCTCCGAGGGGTCGACGCCGGCCACCGCCGAGGCGCCCAGCCGGTCGACGAGGACGGCGGTCAGCGCGCCCGGGCCGCACCCGACATCGAGGACGCGCATCCCTGAAGCCACTCCGGCGTAGTCGGCAAACGGAGCGGACAGCTTCTCCGAGAACCGCCCCATGAACCGCTGGTACGAGCCCCCCGCGACGTCGAATGCCATGCGCCCCAGTGTGGCCCGTCAGAGGTTGATCATGTGGCCCGCGATGCCCTCGATCGCTTCCTTCATCGCCTCACTGAGGGTCGGGTGCGCAAAGACGTTGCGGGCCACCTCGTCGGCCGTGAGGTCCCACTGCTGCGCGAGGGTGAGCGCCGGCAACAGCTCGGTGACCTCGGGGCCGATCAGGTGAGCGCCGAGGATCTCGTTGTGTGCGGTGTCGGCGACGATCTTGACGAAGCCGACGCCCTCGGCCATCCCCCGCGCTTTTCCGTTGGCGGAGAACGGGAACTGTGCCGTCTTCACGTCGTAGCCGCGCTCGCGCGCCTGCTCCTCGGTGTAGCCGAACGACGCGATCTGTGGCTGGCAGAACGTCGCCCGCGGGATCATGTCGAAGTTGATCTCCATGGTCTCCGCGCCGGCGATCGTCTCGGCCGCAACCACGCCCATGGCCTCGGCGGTATGCGCGAGCATCAGCTTCCCGGTGACGTCACCGATCGCGTAGACCCCGTCGACGTTCGTGCGGCCGCGCGCGTCGACGGCAATCGCACCCCGGTCGGTCAGCTCGACGCCGATCGACTCGAGCCCGTAGCCCTCGATGCGCGGCGCGAAGCCGATCGCCTGGAGCACCTTGTCGGCCTCCAGCACCTGCTGGTCGCCGCCGTTGGCCGGGCTCACGGTGACCTTGACCTTCTCGCCCGAGTCGTCGATCGACTCGACCTTGGTCGACAGGAGCACCTTCACCCCGAGTTTCTTGTACTGCTTGAGCAGCTCCTTGGAGACGTCCGGGTCCTCGGTTGGGACCATCCGGTCGAGGAACTCGACGATCGTCACGTCGACGCCGAAGTTCTTCATCACGTAGGCGAACTCGACGCCGATCGCTCCAGACCCGGCGATGATGATCGACCCCGGCAGCTGGTCGCTGAGGATCTGCTCCTCGTAGGTGACGACCCGCTCCGACAGCGAGGTGCCGGGGATCAGCCGCGTCGTCGCGCCGGTGGCGACGATGAGGTTGTCGAAGGTGACGGGTCGTCGCGTGGTGTCGGTGAGGGTCACGTCCAGAGACGTCGGCGAGGTGATGACGCCCCATCCGTCGATCTCGTCGATCTTGTTCTTCTTCATCAGGTAGTGGACGCCTCTGGAGCTGGCGTCCGCGACCGCCCGGCTGCGGGAGTGCGTGGGACCGAAGGCCATCGTGGCGTCGCCCTCGATGCCGAAGACCTTCTTCTCCGCAGTGATGATGTGGGCGATCTCCGCGTTGCGCAGCAACGCCTTCGACGGGATGCACCCGACGTTGAGGCATACGCCGCCCCAGTACTTCAGCTCGACGACCGCGACCTTCTTCCCGAGCTGGGCGGCACGGATCGCCGCGACGTACCCACCCGGACCGGCACCAAGGACCACGACGTCGTAATCAGCCATGGCGCCAGCCTATGGGGCGCCGTCCGAGCGGGTCACAGCGACCGTTCACCTCACATGACGGCCACTCGGCGCGCTCGACGAGCCGGACGGCGCGTACCGGAGTACGTTCCAAAATCGGAGGTCGCACGGGAGCGGCCCGAGAAACGCGGAGGTCCTCATGGCGAACGAAGCCCCACCCGATACGCGACGCCACTATCCCGCCCCACCGGCCAACAAGGGACTGCTCGTCCTGGCCGGAGTGCTCGTGGCGATCCCCATCGTGGCCCTGATGCTGGTCAACACCTACGCCAAGAAGGAGCCCTATCTGGGCGGCTTCCCGTTCTTCTTCTGGTACCAGTTCCTCTGGGTGTTCCTCTGCTCGGGCTTCACGTATGCGGCGTACGTCGTCGTGCGCAAGGCCCGCCCCCACCGGCCGATGAACCCCGAGGGTGACGAGTACCTCGTGGACGACCCCAAGGACGGCAAGCGATGACCGGCGTGAACTGGGTCGCCCTGGCGGTTCTCGTCGTCCTCTTCGTCATGGTGGCGGTGATGGGCTTCTGGGCCTCGCGTTGGCGCCGTCCCGAGAGCATGGAAAGCCTTGACGAGTGGGGGCTAGGCGGGCGCAGCTTCGGCACCTGGATCACCTGGTTCCTGCTCGGCGGCGATCTCTACACCGCCTACACGTTCGTCGCGGTTCCCGCGGCGATGTTCGGGGCGGGTGCGGTCAGCGGCTTCTTCGCTGTGCCGTACACGATCGTGCTCTACCCGATCATCTTCATCTTCATGTCGCGCCTCTGGTCGGTCAGCCACCGTCACGGCTACGTCACCCCGGCGGACTTCGTCTCCGGTCGGCACGGCTCGCGCGGCTTGTCCCTCGCGATCGCGATCACCGGCTTCGTGGCGACGATGCCGTACATCGCTCTGCAGCTGGTCGGCATCCAGGCCGTCCTCGAGGTCACCGGGGTCGGCGGTTCCGGCAACTGGCTCGCGGCGGACCTCCCGCTGTTCATCGCGTTCGTGGTCCTCGCGCTCTACACCTACACCTCGGGTCTGCGGGCGCCGGCGATCATCGCGTTCGTCAAGGACATCCTCATCTACATCGTCATCATCGTGGCGATCATCTACCTGCCCTCGAAGTTCGGCGGTTGGGAGACGATCTTCGGTGCGGCCGAGAAGAAGATGGCCACCCCGAACCCCACGACGGGCGCACCGACCGGGGTCTTCATCCCCGCCCCGGCGCAGTTCTGGGCTTACGCCTCACTGGCCCTCGGATCCGCGATGGCCCTGTTCATGTACCCGCACTCGATCACCGGGGCTCTGGCGTCCCGCAGCCGCAACACGATCCGCCGTAACGCGGCGATCCTGCCGGCCTACAGCCTGATCCTCGGCCTGCTCGCCCTGCTCGGCTGGGTCGCGATCGCAGCCGGTACCAAGCCGATCGGTCTCGACGGCAAGCCCAACGCCCAGCTGGTCATCCCGCAGCTGTTCGAGGACTCGTTCTCGCCGTGGTTCGCCGGTGTCGCGTTCGCGGCCATTGCGATCGGGGCTCTCGTACCGGCCGCGATCATGTCCATTGCGGCGGCAAACACCTTCACGCGCAACATCTACAAGGAGTGGATCAAGAAGGACGCCACTGTCGAGCAGGAGGCCAGGGTCTCCAAGATCGCCTCGCTGGTGGTGAAGGCCTTCGCCCTGGTCTTCGTCCTGACCATGGACAAGCAGAACGCCATCAACCTCCAGCTGCTCGGTGGGATCTGGATCCTGCAGACCTTCCCGGCCATCGTGTTCAGCCTCTACACGCGCTGGTTCCACCGGTGGGCGCTGCTCATCGGTTGGGCGGTCGGGATGGCCTACGGCACCATCGCCGCGTGGAACGTCGCGAGCCCCGCGACGCCGCACTTCGGTGGGTCGCTCGCCGCGGTTCCGGTCTGGGGGCAGATGGGGTACATCGCCGTCACGGCGTTCGTCCTCAACGTCGTCGTCGCAGCGATCTTCACGTGGATCTTCCGGGCGACCAAGGCCCCGGCCGGTGTCGACGCGACACAGCCGGCGGACTACTTCGCCGACGAGGGCGACCCGCGGGTGGCCGCCATCCCCGAGACGATCGAGGAGATGGAGCGCAACCGGGAGCCCCGCCGCTAGCGACGGCCAGGCCCCTCGGTTTCACCTCTGCGGTCAGCCCACTCCCCCTATGCCCAGGGCCACATCGCGTTGCTTCCCACAGTCCAGGCACTCCTGGTAGCGGGCCTCGCTCTGGGGGTACCGGTGCGTTCGCCAGCGGTGCCAGATGTGCAGCCGACAGGTCCATCGCCCCCGGCGACGGACCTCCTGACCCGGCTCACGATGCGTCTCGGTCATGGCCCATAGTCGCCACAGCGGGCGGAATGGTTGACCGGATAGGCGCAGAAGTTTCCGAGGGCGTGTGCAGGATCTGGTAACTTACAAGTTAATGACAAGTTCACGGTTCGCCACCATCGCCCATGACCTGCGGGAGCGCATCGCTCTCGGCGAGTTCGGCGACACGGGGGCGCTCGACTCCGAGGCCCAGCTGGGCCAGCGGTATGCGGTGTCCCGACCGACCGTGCGGCGGGCCCTCGATGTGCTCCGTGACGAGGGGCTGGTCGAGTCGCGGCACGGCGCCGGCTGGTTCGTGACCGGCTCGGCGTTCCACCAGCAGCTCGCCATCGGATCGTTCCGGCACGCGGCCTCCGCCGTCGCCGAGGCCGGCAAGTCGATCGAGCGCCGGGTCGTCGAGTTCGGGTACCGACCGGCTCCCCTCTCCCTCGCCGCCGCACTACAGGTGCCCGAGGAGACCGACGTCCTGTATGCGCGGTCGCTGCGGACCGTCGACGGCGAGGGGCTCGACGTCGTGCGCGAGTGGGTTCCCGCCGACCTCTCGGGACCCATCAGCCGCGACGCCGCGACCCGGCCCGGCATCTGGGAGACGCTGACCCGCCACGGCCATCGCATCGCGACCGTGCGCCAGGTCGTCACCGCCGGGCTGGCCAGCGCCGAGGACGCCGGGCTGCTCGGCGTCGCGACCGGCGACGCCCTGCTCTTGGTCCGCCGGTTCGCCACCGACGCCGACCGCCGCGTTCTCGCCCTCTCCGACCACCGCTACCTCGCCCAGCGTTTTGCGCTCGAGGTCGAGTTCAGCTCGGGTCCCAGCGGCAGCGCCGCCGCGACCGCCGAGCCCACCGGCATACACCACCTGCGCCCCGACCCCCCATCCAAGGAGCACATCGCATGAAGGTCCTCGTCACCGGAGGAGCCGGCTTCATCGGCTCGAACTTCGTCCTGCGCGTCTGCGAGACCCGCCCCGACTGGCAGGTCACCGTCCTCGACGCCCTGACGTATGCCGGCAACCGCGCCTCCCTCGCGCCGGTCGAGGACGACATCGAGTTCGTCCAGGGGTCGATCGCCGACGCCGAGCTCGTCGACCGTCTGGTCGCCGACACCGACGTAGTCGTCCACTTTGCGGCCGAGTCCCACAACGACAACAGCCTCGACAACCCGTGGCCCTTCGTCGAGGCGAACATCGTCGGGACCTACCAGCTGATCGAGGCGGTTCGCCGGCACGGCAAGCGGATCCACCACATCTCGACCGACGAGGTCTACGGCGACCTCGAGCTGGACGACCCGAACCGGTTCTCCGAGACGACGCCGGTCAACCCGTCGTCGCCGTACTCCGCGTCCAAGGCGAGCGCCGACCTGTTGGTACGCGCGTGGATCCGGTCGTTCGGGCTGCAGGCGACGCTGTCCAACTGCTCGAACAACTACGGGCCGAGGCAACACGTCGAGAAGTTCATCCCGCGACAGATCACCGGGATCCTCCAGGGCGTCAAGCCCAAGCTCTACGGCGCCGGCGCCAACGTGCGCGACTGGATCCACGTCGACGACCACAACGACGCCGTCATCGCGATCCTCGAGCAGGGCCGCCTCGGCGAGACCTACCACATCGGCGCCGACGGCGAACAGAACAACCGCGACATCATCGCCATCCTTCTCGAGCTGATGGGCAAGCCGGCCGACTGGTTCGAGCACGTCAACGACCGGCCGGGGCACGACCTGCGGTACGCGATCGACTCGAGCAAGCTGCGGGCCGAGACGTCGTGGCGGCCGCGGTACCTGGACATCCGCTCCGGGCTCGCCCAGACCGTCGAGTGGTACCGCGACAACGAGGACTGGTGGCGTGGCGCCCGGGACGAGTCGGAGAAGGTCTACGCCCGGCTGGGTCGCTGACCCCATTTGACAACGATGTGGTTACGGTGAGACGGATGTTGCGCGTGTTGCTCGTGTGACTTGTGAGGCACCTGTGGATCATCGGGACCCTGCTCGGGGACACATCCACCAAGGGGAACCGATGACCACATCTCTCACGCGCCGTGCCCTGTCGCTCGGTGCCGCTGCCGGCCTGGCCAGCATCGGCCTCGTCGCGATGACCACGCCGGCGTTCGCGGCCGACGCGAACAGCAAAGTCTGGGTGTGCAAGTACGTCCGGACCCCGGGCGGCCAAGAGATCCTCAAGAGCGGCAAGAACCCCATCGAGGTCAGCGGCCACTCGGTCGACAAGGACAAGGACGGGCAGGTCTTTGTCGGCGACCAGTTCGCCGATGGCCAAGAGCTTTCCGTCATCGTCCAGATCGAGGGCGACGACCCAGGCCCCGGCATCTGTGCTCCCACGCCGCCGGTGACCCCCGAGAACCCCAACACCCCGGGGACTCCTGGCACTCCGGGTACCGGCGCCCCTGGTACGGGTGGCGAGGGCAGTGGTATGCCGCTCGGCCTGCTCGGCGGTGGCGCCCTGCTCGTTGGTGCCGGTGTGCTGGCCGCCGAAGCCCGGCGTCGTCGGGGCACCGCCGGTTCGTGACCGGGTGAGCAGCCCGCGCCGGCGCCGGGGCTACGTCCCGCGCCAGGTCCGGCTCATGCGCACCATCGCCGTAGTGCTGGCGGTCGTCGGCGGCGTCCTCGTCGTCGGCGACCTCCGGTCTCGGGCCGGGATGGACGTGGCCCTCGGTGCGCTACCGCCCGCCACACCCTGCCAACCGGGTTCGCCCACTCGGATGTCCATCCCGGCCATCGGAGTGGACGCGCCGGTCGAGACGATCGGTCTCGACCGGCGGGGAACGCTGGACGCGTCCGGCCGGGCGCCGCTGGCCGCACCGGTCGACCAGCGCAAGGTCGGGTGGTTCGCCGAGGGGCCGAAGCCGGGTTCCGGAACCGGGACAGTGCTCACCAACGGGCATACGTACCGGGACGGCTCGGCGGTGTTCCAGCAGGACTTCTCGACCCGCATCCAGGTCGGCCAGGAGATCGACCTGGTGCTCGACAACGGCTCGACGTGCCGCTACCGGGTCACGACCGTGTGGCGTGACGTCGACGCCGCCACGGGCTACCCCCAGCTGGTCGCGGACCAGGGGCTGTACGACCAGACCGGGCCGGAACGCCTCTTCCTCGAGACGTGCAGCGGGCCGTGGCTGAGCAGCGAGCGCCGGTTCGAGGACATCTCTGTCGTCCTGGCCACCCCGGTCGCGACCTAGACACAACGGTCAGCGATCGGGCAGCCGCTCCGGGATCGGTGGCATGATCGCGACGGCCTCCTCGTAGTCCAGGCCGGTCACCTGGAGCAGGTCGACGATCAGCGACCGGATCTGGACGAGCAGGACGCCGACGGAGAGCGAACCGCGTTCCAGACGGTCGGTCTTCCGGGCAACCGCGACGATGCCCCCGCGCCCCTGGGCGGCGGCGGCGTTCTCGGCGAGGACTCGCGCGACGATGTCCGTGGCGTCGGCCAGGTCGTCGAGGAGCGTGGCGTACGAGTCCGGTACGTCGATCTGTCGGTCGGCGTTCACCGCGACTCGGCGACAGAGCACCCGAGTGCTCCGCATCGCGCGGTCGAGGGGCTCGACGAGGTCCGCGACGCTGCGCACCTTCTCGCGGTGCTTGCGTCGCAACGGCGAGGAGGCGATCACCGCGAGGCCCTCGTCGGCGGCCTGCTGCAGCTCGCGCAGCGGCGCCTCGGTCGCTCTCGCGGAGGCGAGGACCCGGGCGGCCCGTTTGACGTCGCCGTCGCGGGTGCACTGGGCGGCGTCGCGCAGCAGCGTCCCGATGGTGCGGACCACTACAGCCGCCTGCGTTCGAGGTCGCCGAAGTGGGGCGGCGGGGACGACGGCCGCCGCGACCAGTGCGACGGCTCCCCCGATCACCGCGTCGAACCAGCGGGTCAGCGCGTCTCCGGGCGTCGCGACGAAGGCCACGACGAAGATCGACTGCACCGCCGCCTGGGTGACCAGCAGGCCGCCCGCGTCGAGGAACAGCGCCGCGGACATCGCGACGAGCACGATAACGCCGATCTGCCAGGCGCCGGTCCCGACGAGCATGAGGAAGACGTCGGCGATGAGCAGGCCGACCGCGACACCGACCGTGATCTCCGCGACGCGACGGAGGCGTTGCGCATACGTCGTCCCGAGGCAGACGACGGCGACGATCGGGGCGAACACCGGTGCCTGGTGGTGGAAGACGGCCGTCGCGAGGAACCAGGCAACGGCCGCGGCAACGGCGCACTGGCCGACGTGCCACGCCTTGCCGCGAACGCGGTCCACGCGGGCTCGGACCGAGACCCGGCCGCGGCGCCACGCGCGGTCCATGAGAGCGTCGATCCGGTGGTCGGCCCAGGCCGTGCTCATAAGGCCGATCCTGTCAGCCGGTCGCGCGCAGGGCCTCCCAGATCGCTCGCGACGCGGGGGCCGCGGTGCTCGCTCCCGTGCCGGCCTGCGCGACCATGACGACGACCGCATACCGAGGGTTGGTCACCGGTCCGAACGACGCGAACCAGCTGGTGGCCTGCTTGCCGTACACCTCGGCCGACCCGGTCTTGCCGGCCAGCGGGTAGTCCGCCTGCGGCCACCCCGCGAACACTCCGCTGGCCGTTCCCGAGGTGACGACGCCCTGGAGCGCCTGGACGAGGAAGTCGTGGACCTGAGGCGTGAGGGGCACCGTGCCGGCCGCGACCGGCGGGATCGGCGTCCGGGCGGAGCCGTCCTGGTTCTGAGTGGCGGCGGCCACCTGCGGGACCCACAGGGTCCCGCCGTTGGCCACCGCGGCATACGCGCGGGCCAGCTGGAGCGGGGTGACGGCGATGTCGCCCTGGCCGATCGAGAAGTTGGCCGCATCGCCCGCGCGGAACTGCCAGCCCGAGGCGCAGTTCTCGACGGCGAGCGTCGTGAGGTACTCGGCGCGCCCCGGGTCGGTTGCGGCGACCTCGGGGTACCCGGTCTGCGCCCGCGCGCAGGTCTGGTCCTTGGTGTCCGCCCAGGTGGACCGCTTCCACGCGCGGTCCGGGATGCGACCGGCGACCTCGCCGGGCAGGTCGACGCCGGTTCGGACGCCGAGGCCGAACGCCTTGGCCGCCGCGACGAACGGATCCGCGGCGTCGTCCTTGGCGCCGAGCCCGCCCTGGGCCAGCCAGGACTGGTAGGCGAACCGGTACCAGATCGTGTCGCAGGAGACCTCGAGGTTGCGCTGCAAGGTCAGCACGCCATAGTCGTGCGACTCGTAGTTGGCGAACGCCCGGTCGCCCACCTGGAAGGTCGACGAGCAGTCGTACTTCCCGCCCAGGTCGACGCCCATTGCCGCGGCCGCGGTCGTCGAGACGATCTTGAACGTCGACGCCGGCGGCATCGTCGCGCCAGTGACCCGGGAGATCAGCGGGGTGCCGGCGGCGGGGTTGCGGAGGGCGTCGAGGTTCGCCTGGCTGATCCCACCGGTCCAGACGTTCGGGTCGTATGCGGGGTAGCTCGCCGCCGCGACGACCGCGCCGTTCGTGACGTCGAGGACGACCGCGGCTCCCGAGTCGGCCGCGAAGCCGCCGGCGCGGGCCGTCCCGACCGCCGTGGCGAGCGCGCGCTCGGCGGCCGACTGCACCGGCGCCGAGATGTGGGTGACGACGTCGCGGCCGGCAACCGGCGCCGTGGTCGCGAGCCGGTCGACGACGACGCCCCGCGGGTCGGCGACCACGGTGGTCGTGCCGTGGGTTCCGCGGAGCACGCCGTCGTACATCGCCTCCAGGCCGTCACGCCCGACCGACTCCTCCGACGTGACGGCGCCGGCGCTTGCGCTGACGTCGGCAGCGGTGGCCCGGTCGACGTACCCCAGCAGCTGTGCCGCATTGACGCCGTCCGGCGCCGGGTAGCTGCGTCCGGGCTGCGCCTCGAGGCCCACGCCGGGGTAGTTCTCGGGCTGCTCCAGGAGGCTCAGTGCACGGGTGGCGTCGACGTTCTCGGCAATCGGAATCGGTTGGTATGCGGACCCGTTGAAGCAGGCGGGCGGCGGCGTGGCTCCGGGCGAGCCGCAGAGAAAGGTCCGCTCCCACAGCGGCTGAGCCGGTCGGTCGAGGGCCGTCGCGATCCGGTCGACCAGGCCGCGACCGCCGTCGGCGGCCTCGACCAGCACCTTCCGCTCGAGGGTGACGGCGACGCTGGAGGTGTTGTCGGTCAGTGGCTGGCCTTGGGCGTCGAGGATCCGGCCGCGGACGGCCGGCTGGACGACGGTCCGGGTATCCAACGAGACCGTGGCGGGGCCCGTATACGCGACCGGTGAGACGACCTGGACCTGACCCAGTCGCCCGAGCAGCAGCGCGAATACCGACACGACCAGCGCCGCGACGATGGCGGTGCGACCCGGCGTGGGCCGTCTCACGCCAGCCGTCGCCGGGTCAGGGCGCGGTCGACACCGAGTAGCGCCGGAAGGGCCAGCAGCCCGACCGCGACGGTGACCGCGGTCCGCGTCGCCGCGCTTCCGAGGTCGACGACCCCGTCGCCGAGGATCGACACGCAGACCCGTCCGAGCTCGACGACCGCTGTCGCCGCGGCCAGCCCGAGCAGAGCGCCGATCATGCCCCGGGCCGCGGCGCGGTGGAACAGCCCGGCGGTGGCGCCGGCGGCCGCATACAGGAGGGCGGTGAGCCCGAGTGGGGAGCCGCCCGGCGGGACGAGGTCGACGACCCAGCCCGCGGCGAGACCGACCAGGGCGCCGTGCACCGGGCCGCGGACCACCGCGGACGCGGCGACGACGAGGACGACGAGGTCGGGCAGGTATCGATAGGGAACGCCGAACCGAGGCAGAACGGTAGCCACGGCCAGCGCCGCGACGAGGACGGCCGCGGTTCGGAGGAGGCCGAGGAGGCTGAGGCGGGGCATCACGAGGGGGCCCGGATCGCCGCGGCGCCGGCGGTGGGGGGTGTGGGAAGAACGACGGCGACGACGTCGAGACGGCTGGCGTCCACCGCGGGGCGGACCACGGCGGTGGCGGTGAGCTGGCCGCGGGGCGGGTCGACGGAGGTGACCGTGCCGACGGCGATGCCCGGCGCATACGGCCGACCGCCGACGCTGCCGAGGGTGGTCACGCGGTCGCCGACCGACACGGTGGACCGGTCGACCAGGCTCAGGGTGAGGTCGCCGGCGCTTCGCGCCAGGTCTCCCTGGCCAGCGGCACTGACGCTGCCCAGGACGCCCGAGCCGACCCGGACGGCGACCGCGGCGTCGGCACCGTCGAGGAGGCGGACGTCGCTGGACCACGGCCCGACGGCGACAACGCGGCCTACCAGCCCGTCAGCGGCGACGACGGTGAGGTTCGGTTCGACACCGTCGCGCTGGCCCACGTCGAGGGTCACCTGGCGGCCGCCGGTGACCGTGGTGTTGGTGCCGACCACGCGGGTCGGCAGGAGGTGGCCCACGGCCGCGGACGGCGAGGCGAGGAGCCGGCCGGTGGCGTCGTCCTGGGCGAGCCGGGTCTCGGCCTGGGCCAGCCGGGCGCGCAGGACGGCGTTCTCCTCCTCGAGGGCGGCACGGTCGCCGCGGTCGAGTCCGGCGATCGCGCGTTGGGCTGGCCCGAAGGCGGCGGCTGCGACCGATCGGGCTTGGCCCGGCAGGGCGGAACCGGAGAGGTCGAGGACGACGGCAACGAGGGTGGCCAGGATGAGGACGGCGAGGAGGCGGCCCCGGGCGAGCGCGGTCACCGGTACTCGCTGGCCACCAGGACCCGTTGCAGCGCACCGAACTCCTCGACGCACCGGCCGGCGCCGAGGGCGACGCTGCGCAGTGGTTCGGTCGCGACGTGGACGGGGACGCCGAGCTCGTGGCGCATCCGCTCGTCCAGGCCGCGGAGCAGGGCGCCGCCGCCGGTGAGGGTGATGCCCCGGTCGACGATGTCGCCGGCCAGCTCCGGCGGGCAGACGTCGAGGGTGGTCCGGACCAGCTCGACGATCTGGATGACCGGCGTCTCGATGGCGCGCCGGACCTCGGGCGACGAGATCGAGACGACCTTGGGGAGTCCGGTGACGAGATCCCGTCCTCGGATTCTCGTGGTGAGCTCCTCGGCCAGCGGGAACGCCGAGCCCACGCTGGTCTTGATGTCCTCCGCGCTGCGCTCACCGAGAAGCAGGGAGTACTCGCTCTTGACGTGGGCGACGATCGCTTCGTCGATCTCGTCGCCGCCGATCCGCATCGAGCGGGAGGAGACGATGCCGCCGAGACTGATGACGGCGACATCGGTGGTACCGCCGCCGATGTCGACGACCATTGACGCATTGGTGTCGTTGACCGGCAGTCCGGCGCCGATGGCCGCGGCCATGGGTTCCTCGATGATGTAGACGCGGCGGGCTCCGCAGCGGGTGGCGGCGTCCTCGAGCGCGCGGCGCTCGACGCCGGTGACCTCGCTGGGGACGCAGACGACCATGCGCGGCCGCACCAACCGGCTCGGGCGCACCTGGTCGACGAACCAGCGCAGCATCCGTTCGGTGAGGTCGGCGTCGGAGATCACGCCATCGCGCAGGGGTCTCACTGCTCTCACTGAGGCGGGCGTGCGGCCGACCATCTCCTTGGCGCGGGCCCCGGCGGCGACCAGCCGGTTGCTGCCGGCCTCGACGGCGACGACCGACGGCTCGTCGAGGACCACGCCTCGGCCGCGGACGTAGACCAGCGTGTTGGCGGTTCCGAGGTCCACGGCGATGTCGCGTCCCAGCACAGGAGGACGCGACACCGAGGTCATGCCGGCGATTCTCGGGCGGGCTCCGACCGGTTCCGCGACCATCCGCCGCGTGTTGCCGAACGTGTGACTACTGATGCTGGAGTGACACCCGGGCCCCGGTGACGACCCGCCTCACCACAGATCGTGGGAACAAGTTGACGCCCTGGGAGCAACTTGTTCCCACGATCTGCGTCCGGCGCGGAAGGCGGCGGTTGTGCGCCGCTGTTCCGGCGGTGATAGCCGCCGGAAAGGCGATCAATCGCCGGTTCCCGGCTGTGCCGTCACAGGTCGGGGAACCAGATGCCGATCTCGCGCGTCGCCGACTCGGCGCCATCCGAACCGTGGACGATGTTCTGCTGGACCTTCAGGCCCCAGTCGCGGCCGAGGTCGCCGCGGATGGTGCCGGGCAGCGCAGCCGTGGGGTCGGTGGCGCCGGCCAGTGCCCGGAACCCCTCGATGCACCGATGTCCCTCGATGACGACCGCCGCCACCGGGCCGGACGACATGAACTCGACCAGCGGCTCGTAGAACGGCTTCCCCTCGTGCTCCGCGTAGTGCCGGGCCAGCCGCTCGCGGTCGGGCGTCAGCACGGAGAGCGCCACGAGCGCATACCCCTTCGCCTCGATCCGGCGCAGCACCTCGCCGGTGAGGCCACGCGAGAAGCCGTCGGGCTTGACCAGGACCAGAGATCGCTCCGTCACGCCCCAAACCCTAGTGGCCGGCTTCCGCCGCCCGGCCCGCCTGGATGTCGTCGATCCGTCGGCCCTGCCAGAGGCAGACGACCCACAGCAGCGTGAAGATCACGCCCACCGCGAGCATCATCGGTAGCACCGTCGCGCTGAGGAACGTCGCCACCTCGATCAGCCAGCCGAGCGTCACCCCGAACGGCGTCCGCATCAGTCCGGCCGCGACCAGGCACAGCACCGCGAGCCCGCTCCCCACCAGCAGGTAGGTGTTGGCCCGCGGGTCCCCGGAGGCGGCGGCCAGCGCCCGCGCGACCAGCGCGCCGAAGAAGACGATGATCGACTGGGCGGCCAGGACCACGGCGCCCATCCGCCAGGTGAACTTGCCGGTCGCGCCGTAGAACGGGAGGGCGGCCATGCCTCGAGGGTATGCGTCGGGTCGGTTCAGACTCCCGGGTGGTCCGCGAAGAACCGTTCCAGGATCGGCAGCAGGATGGTGTCCCGCCGCGTCACCTGCATGTGCGTCGTCGCCGGGATCACCGCAAGCGCCGAACCGGGAATCTTCGCGAGCATCACGCCGGCGTGAGCGATGAGGGTGAAGTCGGTGTCGCCCTGGACGATGAGGACCGGACACGTGATCCCGGCGAGCTGCTCGTCGGTCCAGCCCTCGAAGTCCTGATCCATCGAGCCCAACGTCATGAGGAACTCGTCGAACTGATCCGGGTGCGGCGACAGCCGCTCGTACGCCGCCTTGAAGTCCGCGAAGTCCTGCGCCGTCGGCATGATCGGCGACGTCTCGAACGTCGACGGGTCACTGAGGTCCGGGTGCATCCCGTCCTTGCTGACGCTCGCCGAGATCGGCACGATCGCGCTGACCCGGTCGGGGTGGCTCATCGCAAGCTCCAGCGCGACGCCGCCACCCATGCTGTGACCAAGCACGGCAGCCTTCTCGATGCTGAGGTGGTCGAGCAGCGCCACGACGTCGGCGGCGAGGTTGGCGAAGGTGATCGGGCGATCGATGTTGGCCGTGCGCCCGTGGCCCTGCATCTCGACACCGATGACGGTATGCGTCTGCGCCAGGGTCGGGATCAGCGTCGCGAAGTTGAGGTCGATGGTGAGCATCCCGCCGTGCAGCAGCACCAGCGGCGCACCGGACCCGTAGGTCTCGTAGTACAGGTGCAGCCCGTTGACGTCGGCGTAGCCGGTCTGGGTGGGGGTGGTCGTCATGACGGCGTCCTCTCGGAGTCGGGTGGCGTTCACCAGTGCTACGAACGAGGACCGCCAAGAAGGACAGTTCTCGTCACGAGTCGTCGGCGCCGAGCAGCAGTCGGGCGTCGGCGGCGGTGACGACGGATCCGGTGACGATGACGCCGCCCCCGATCCCGTCCTCCTCGGCCAGCGTCACCGCGACCTCGATGGCATCCGGCATCGCCGCCGAAACGGTCACCCGGTCCTCTCCGAAGATGTCGGCCGCGATCGCCCCCAGCTCGCGCGGCGAGATCGACCGTGGCGAGGTGTTTCGGGTGACGACGACGTGGTCGAGGGCCGGTTCGAGGACCTCGAGCATCTCGGCCGCCTCCTTGTCGGAGAAGATCGCGACCAGGCCGACAAGCCGGTTGAACGTGAAGGAGTCGCTCAACGCGGACCGGAGCGCGCGCATACCCGCCGGGTTGTGAGCCGCGTCGACGAGCACCGTCGGCGACCGGCGCACGATCTCGAGCCGCCCGGGCGAGGTGACGTCGGCGAACCCCTGCCGCACCACCTCCAGGTCGAGCCGCTGCTCTCCCCCGCCGACGAACGCCTCGACTGCGGTGAGCGCCGTTGCGGCGTTGCCCGCCTGGTGCTCGCCGTGGAGGGGCAGGTAGATGTCGGGGTAGTCACCGGTGAGCCCTCGGAGCGAGAGCTGCTGGCCGCCGACCGCCACGTCGCGGGCCGTCACGCCGAAGTCGTTGCCCTCGAACACGATTCGCGCGTCGACCTCGTCGGCACGGTCGAGGAGGATCTCCGCGACGTCCCGCTCCTGGAGCGCTGACACCACGATCGCCCCGGGCTTGATGATCCCCGACTTCTCCGTGGCGATCTCCTCGACTGTTGAGCCGAGCAGGCGGGTGTGGTCGATGGCCACCGGCGTGACGACGGCGACCTGACCGTCGGCGACGTTGGTCGCGTCCCACGTTCCGCCCAGTCCCACTTCGACGATCGCGACGTCGACCGGGGCGTCGGCGAAGGCCGCGTAGGCGAGGACGACCGACATCATGAAGAAGTTCAGCCGGGTGCCGCCGGCCGCGACCGCCCGCTCGTCGACCAGCTGCACCATCGGCAGGACCTCGTCGTAGACCTCGACCAGGCGTTCTGGCGCGATCGGCTCGCCGCCGATGGTGATTCGCTCACGGAACGAGTGCAGGTGCGGCGACGTGAACCGTCCGGTGGTCAGGCCCATCGCCGTGAGCAGCGAGTCGATCATCCGGGTGGTCGAGGTCTTGCCGTTCGTACCGGTGAGGTGGATGACGGGGTATGCCCGCTGCGGGTCCCCCAGCAGCTCCATCACCTCGCGCACGGTGTCGAGGGACGGTTCGACCTCGGTCTCGGGCGTGCGCGCGAGGATCTCCTGCTCGACCTCGAGCAGCCGCCGGGCGGTGTCGCTCATCCGGCCGCCACCGGCCGGGCCATCCAGATGTTGTCGGGAAGACCGCCGGAACCGGGTTCGCGCTCCACCTCGACGAACCCCTTGTGGACGTAGAACCCCCGGGCCGAGACGTGCCCGTCCAGGTAGGCGGCGCGGATCTCCGGGTAGAGGCCGCGGGCGCCCTCCACGACCCGCTCCAGGAGCCGCGCTCCGATGCCCTTGCCCTGGTACTCCGGGAGGACGTACAGCTTCCAGAGCACTAGTCGCTTGTCGTGCGGGCCCGCCGCCACGACTCCGACGACCTGGCCGTCGACCTCGGCCACCGTGACCCGGTTTCGGGTGATCAGCGGCCGGATCGCGTCGGCGCTCCACCACTTGGCCAGCCCCATGGCCACGAAATCGGCGCCGGCGATCGGCTCGTAGGTCGTGGGCCAGGTCTGGTGACCCACCGCAATAATGCCGTCGAGGTCCGCCTCGACGGCCGGGCGAACCAGCACGTTGACCACGGCGGGCATCAGACTCTCCTCACCTGGACGCGGGCAGGATGTCCGTCGCCCACCGAGACCTCCGCGACCCCGTCGCCCAGCGGCAGGTCGTCGAGGTTCGGGGACGACCCGAACTGTGTAGCCAGCGTCTCACCAACCAGGTGGTCGCGGTGGGTGACTGTCGCATCGAAGACCGCCTGGTCTCCGCTGACGGTGAGCGAGATCCGGTCGCTGACGTGCAGCCCCGCGTCGCGGCGGGCCTGCTGGACCGCACGCACCAGGTCGTTGGCCAACCCCTCCTGGGCCAGTTCCTCGGTCACAGCCGTCTCGAGGACGACCACACCGCCACCGTGGAG
>DASTNV010000022.1:0-19258 GCA_035762725.1 Lapillicoccus sp.
CCCCGACCCGGGTCTCGACGGTGCCGAGCAGACCGGTCTCCTCGCCGAGGGCTCGGAGCCCCGCCTCGACGAGGTAGGCGGTCGTGGTCTTGCCGTTGGTGCCGGTGATCCCGACCAGGGTCAGCTCCTGCGCCGCCATTCCGTAGACCAGTGCGGCCACGTCGCCGAGCGCCGCCCGCGGGTCGCTGACGACCAGCACCGGCACGTCGAGGTCGCCGGCCAGCTCCGCACCTGGAGGGTCGGTGAGGACCGCGACGGCTCCGGCGTCGACGGCCTGCGCCGCGAACGAGCCGCCGTGGGCCAGGAAGCCCGGGAGCGCCGCATACAGGTCGCCGGGTTGGACGGTGCGCGAGTCGAGGCTGACGCCGCTCAGCCGCACGTTGTCGGCCCCGGCGGGTGCGGTGGTCTCCAGCAGCGCGGCGACCTCCCCCAGGGCCACCGCCACAACCGACGTGGGACGGGGGGACGGCACGGTGGCGAGGCTACCGGGTGGGCTTCTTCGCACCGTTGAGGACCGCCGGGTCGTTGGGGTCCCACGCCGCGTCGGCCGAGTTGAGCGGGATGACCGGGGCGGGCGAGTTGGTCGGCGGGATCTGCCCCTTCTGGAGGGCGTAGGTCATGACGTCCTTGAACACCGGGGCGCCGAGCTGACCACCGAAGTGGCCCTGGATCGGCCGCTGCAGCGTCACGGCGACGACGTACTGCGGGTCGTCGGCCGGCGCATACCCGATGAACGACGCGGTGAAGCCGCTGTACCCGCCGACCGTCGGGTCGTACCGGTCCGCCGTACCCGTCTTGCCGGCGACGCGGTAGCCGTCGATCTTGGCCTTGCGGCCGGTGCCCTGCGGCCCGACGACCTCCTCGAGCATCTGGCTGACCTTGGTCGCGGTGTCCTGTGAGACCACCCGGACCCCCTGCTGCGGGGCAGCGGGCGTGACCTTGCCGGAGGCATCGGTGGTGCTCTCGACGAGGCTGGGCGGGATGCGGACGCCGCCGTTGGCGATGGTCTGGTAGACGCCGGCCGCCTGGATCGCGTTGAGCGAGTAGCCCTGGCCGAACAGGAGTGTGTAGCGCTGGGATCCGCTCCAGTCCTCGGGCTTGGCGAGCAGGCCGGCCGACTCGCCGGGCCAGCCGACGCCGGACTTCGACCCGATGCCGAACTTGCGGAAGTAGTCGTACATCGTCTGCGGGGGCAGCTTCTCGGTCGCGAGCATCGTGCCGATGTTGCTGGACATCGCCAGCGCGCCGGCGACGGTGAGGTTGAGCGTCGGGTGGTCGACGTCGTCCTTGAACGAGGTCCCGCCGCGGGGCAGCCGGTTCGGCACGATGAGCTGCGTCGTCGGCTGGATGACGCCCTCCTCCATCGCCGCGGAGACCGACATCACCTTGCCGGTCGACCCGGGCTCGTAGACGTCCTGGAACGCGTGGTTGGCCAAGCCGTCGGCGCCGGTCTTGCCGAATTTCGCGGGGTCGAAGGTCGGGTACGACGCGACGGCGCGGAGCTTGCCGGTCTTGACCTCTTGGACGACGACGTACCCGGAGAGGGCCTGGCTCTGGGTCACCATGTTGGCAATCTGGTTCTGGGCGTACCACTGCAGGTCGGCGTCGATGGTGAGCCGGACGTCGGAGCCGTTCTGGGTCGGTTGGTCGACCTCGTCGGTGCCGGGAATGGCGGTGCCGTCCTGGGCACGCTGGTAGACGACCTTGCCGGGCGATCCCTTGAGCGAGCCGTCGGCCATCACCTCGACGCCGCCGCCCGCGGTCCCGTCCTGTTGGACGAACCCGACCAGCGGCGCGGCGGTCATGCCCGCGGGGTACACGCGGCTGGTCGTGGGCTCGCTGTAGATGCCGGGGATGCCGAGGGCGGCGATCTGCCGCCAGGCGATGGGGGTGACGTCCTTGGCGATGATGCGGTACTGGTTCCCCATCAGCTGCGGGACCAACGCCTCGGCGGAAGTGCCGAGCAACGGGGCGAGCTGCTGCGCGGCGCCGACGACGCCGACGACGGTCTTCGTCCCGTCGACCTTGCGGGTGTAGGTGGGCAGCACCTTCTGGTCCGCGTAGACCGTCTTGCGCTCCACGCTGGAGGCGAGGACGACGCCGTTGCGGTCCAGGATCTGGCCGCGCAGGGCCGGCTGCACCTCGGTGACCACGCGCTTGTCGAACGCCGCCTCCTGCACCGACGCGGCGTCGAACGCCTGGACCCGCAACAGCTGGGCCCCGAAGACGGTGAAGACGAAGATCGCCGTCACGAGCATGAACCGGACGCGGCGGTGCGGGTTCGCGACGAGGGCACCACGGCGGCGCCGGCGGGGCGACGGTCGGGCCGGCGTCCGCCGGGCGGGGGGCCGGGTCACGGGGTCGGGGTCGGGGTCGGGTTCGTCGTGGCGGGCGCGGTCGCTCCGGGTGCCGGGGCGGTGGCCTCGGGGCTCGGCGCCGGCGCGGGCGGCGGGGCTGGCGGCGGCGCTACCGGGGTGGTCACGACGTTCAGCCGCTGGTCCTCCTTGGCCGGCTGCGCGGTGCCGATGATCGAGCCGTCGGACAGCCGCACGAACGCCATGCTCTTGGCCGGCACCATGCCCAGCTGCTGGGCGCGGCTCGCCAGGTTGGGCGGCGAGCGCAGGTCATCGACGACCTGCGTCAGCTGCTCCTGCTGGTCGGTCAGCGTTCCCGACTGGGACTGCAGCGACTTCAGCTGGTAGATCCCTGACGCCAGAGCGGTGTTCATCATCAGCAGGGCGACGAGTCCGGCCGCCAGCAGGGCCATGCAGAGGACGGCGAACACCCCGCTGCCGGTACGCCGGATCGCGGCCGGGACGACCCGTAGCGGCGACGTAGCTCGGCGGGGTGCGCCGCGGCTGCGGGCGTCCCGCGCGACCCGCGACGGCGCCGCCGCCGTACTCAGCTGGTGCTGACTCATCCCCGATGTCCCCCCGTGACGCTGGTCCTGACCCGCTCGGCGGCGCGCAGCCGCGCCGACGCGGCTCGCGGGTTCTCGGCGATCTCGGCCGGGCTCGGCTCCTCGGCGCCGCGGGTCAGCAGGCGCAGGTATGCAGCGTGCTCGGGCAGCTCGACCGGCAGCCCCGGCGGGGTGCTGGACCGCGCGCCCGCGGTGAGGGCCCGCTTGGTGATCCGGTCCTCGAGCGAGTGGTAGCTGAGGACCGCCACCCGTCCGCCGACGGCCAGCGCGTTGATGGCCGCCGGCAGGGCCGTCTCCCAGGCGGCGAGCTCACGGTTCACCTCGATCCGCAACGCCTGGAAGGTGCGTTTCGCGGGGTGCCCGCTGCTGCGCTGTGACGCCGCGGGGATGACCGACCGCAGCAGCTCGACCAGGCGGCCGGACGTCGTGAACGGCTCACGCTCCCGCTCGCGGACCACCGCACGGGCGATCGGCCGGGCGAACCGCTCCTCGCCGTACTCCCGCAGGATCCGGGTGAGGTCGGCCGCCTCGTAGGTGTTCAGCACGTCCGCCGCCGTGATCCCCGTGGACTGGTCCATCCGCATGTCGAGGGGCGCATCGACGCGATAGGCGAAACCCCGGTCCTCCTCGTCGAGCTGCAGCGAGGAGACGCCGAGGTCGAACAGGGCCGCATCCACGGTCTCGAGCCCGAGCGACGCGACGACCGTGGCGAACTCGTCGTAGACGGCGTGGACCAGGGTGAGCCGGTCCGCATACGGGGCGAGCCGCTGCCCGGCGAGGTCGAGGGCCTGCTCGTCGCGGTCGATGCCGACGAGCCGAGCCTGCGGGCAGCGCTCGAGGATCCCCTCGGCGTGGCCGCCCATGCCCAGGGTGCCGTCGACGCATACCGACCCGGGCGCGGCGAGAGCGGGCTCGAGCAGCTCGACGACGCGGTCGCGCAGGACGGGCCGGTGCCGCTGCGCGGGTGCGGGGTTCGCCATGCCGAGTGCTCTCTGTGTCAGGTGGTGCGGTGGACCTGTGGTCTGGTCCCCATCCGCTGATGGGTTGTCTCTCCCGGACGGCCCGGGACGGGGGAAGTCGTCCCGGGACGGGCAGCGGCTGGAGGCCAGATCGCAGGTCCGCGTGCAGGTGCGGCTGCGGTGTCAGAACAGGCCGGGAACCACCTCCTCGGACTGCTCGGCGAAGGCCTGCTCGCTGGCCTCGAGATAGCTGGCCCAGGCGGCGCTGTCCCACACCTCGACGCGGCTGCCGGCGCCGATCACCGTGCACGCGCGGGTGAGGCCGGCGTACTGGCGTAGCCCGGGCGGGATGGTGAGCCGGCCCTGGCGGTCCGGGGTCTCGTCGTGGGCGCCGGCCAGGAACACGCGCAGGTAGTCGCGGACCGCCTTGGAGGTCGTCGGGCCCTGCTGCATCTGGGTCGCGATCCGCTCGAACTCGTCGGTCGGGTAGACGAACAGGCACCGCTCCTGGCCCTTGGTGACGACCAGGCCGTCGGCGAGGCGGTCGCGGAACTTCGCGGGGAGGAAGAGCCGGCCCTTCTCGTCCAGGCGCGGGGTGTGGGTACCGAGGAACACGTTCCCCACCACCTCCCCGTGCTCGACCTGCTGGACCTGCTGGACCCTGCGGCGTACCGCAGCGGCGCCCGTCGGCTCCGCGTTGCCCCACCGTACTCCACTTTCCTCCACTTGCCCGATGGTTGGCGCCTCCGCGCGCCCCTGGGCACCTCATCGACGCAGGTCAGGGGCGGTGGAGCAGGGTGGAGCGCCGTGCGCGGGAGGCGACGGAGGGGCGGAATGGACCGACCCGGAGCGGCGTGGGAGTGATGCGTCCGGAGGCGGAAGCGTGCCGTGAGGATTCCGGTGAGGCGGGATCCGTTGGGGAAGTGGAGCGTTGTGGGGGAAGATTCGTCGGGGAACCCCGGGAGACCGCTCCCGAGGGCATCGATGTTGCTGACCTTGCTGAACCTGTGGTTGAACCTGTGGTTGAACCTGCGGCTGAACACGGCGGAGGACGCGTGACGAACGTGACGGACCAGACCGAGAGCGGGTCGGGGGTGCCCTCGACGCGATCCGTCGCGGCGGCACCCGTCTACCGGAGCACTCCCGAGGCGCTCGCTGAGGTGCGCCAGGTGGTGCGCCAGATCTCCGACGCGATGACCTCGGTCATCGAGGGGAAGCCGGACGTGGTCCGGACGGCGATCACCGTGCTCCTCGCGGAGGGCCACCTGCTCATCGAGGACGTGCCGGGCGTCGGCAAGACGATGCTGGCCAAGTCACTGGCCAAGTCGATCGACTGCACGGTGCGGCGGATCCAGTTCACGCCCGACCTGCTGCCCAGCGACATCACCGGCGTCTCGGTATTCAACCAGGACCTGCGCGACTTCGAGTTCCGGCCGGGCGCGATCTTCGCCAACGTCGTCGTCGGCGACGAGATCAACCGGGCCTCGCCGAAGACCCAGTCCGCGCTCCTCGAGAGCATGGAGGAGGGCCAGGTCACCGTCGACGGCCAGACCTACGAGCTGCACAAGCCGTTCATCGTCATGGCCACTCAGAACCCCATCGAGATGGAGGGCACCTACCCGCTGCCCGAGGCACAGCGCGACCGGTTCATGGCCCGGATCTCGATGGGCTACCCCGCGCCGAGCGCCGAGGTCGCCATCCTCGACACCCACGGTGGTGCCAACCCGCTCACGGCGATGCAGCCGACGACCGACGGTGCGACGGTGGCCCGGCTGATCGAGGTCGTCCGCGACGTCTACGCCAGCCCGGCGATCCGTCAGTACGCCGTCGACATCAGCACGGCGACGCGGTCCAGCAGCGACCTGCGGCTCGGCGCGTCACCGCGCGCGACGCTGCACCTGCTCCGCGCGTCGCGGGCCGTCGCAGCCATCGAGGGACGCGACCACGTGCTGCCCGACGACGTCCAGAGCATCGTCGTGCCGGTCCTCGCCCACCGCCTCATCCTCAGTGGCGAGGCGCAGCTGGCCCGACGTACCGCTGAGGACGTGCTCGGCGAGGTCCTCCGCCGCGTGCCCGTGGCGCCGTTCAACCGCTGACCTGGGCGGATCGTCACATGGCTCGCCTTCGGGACGTCCTCACGGGACGGGGTCGCGCGTTCGTCGCCTCGGGCGTCACCCTGGCCGCGGCCGGCTGGGGCCTCGGGTTCCCCGACATCAGCCGGGTCGGCGTCCTGCTGCTCGTCCTGCCGGTCGTCACCGGGCTGATCTCGCGCCGGCAGCGCGCCCCCCTGCGGATCGAGCGGCATATCTCTCCCCCGCGCGTCTCCGTCGACGAGCGTGCCGTCGTCACGCTGGTGATGACGAACGCGGGCACCCGGCGCACCCCGCTGCTGCTCGCCGAGGAGCGTCTCAACCTCGCCCTCGGCGACCGGCCGCGGTTCCTCCTCGGCCAGCTCCAGCCCGGTGAGGTCCGGCAGGTCGAGTATGCGGTTCGCTCGCACCTGCGCGGCCGGCACCCGCTCGGTCCGTTGACCGTCGTCCTGCGTGACCCGTTCGGGCTGACCAACCGGTTCGCCGAGGTCGGCGCGACCGGCGACATCGTTGTGCTGCCGCGGATCGACCCGCTGGCCGGCGGTCGTCCGCCGGGCAACGGGGTCGGGGCCGAGGGCGAGATCCCGTTCATGATCGCGTTGCACGGTGAGGACGACCAGTCGATCCGGGAGTACCGCGACGGCGACGACCTCCGCCGGATCCACTGGCCGGCGACCGCCCGCACCGGTGACCTGATGGTCCGGCAAGAAGATCGCCCCGCTCGGCGCCGGGCGGTGATTCTCCTCGACCCGCGGGTGGCCGCGCACAAGGGGCACGGGGCGACGAGCTCGTTCGAATGGACGGTATCGGCTGCGGCGTCGGTGGTCGCGCACCTCGCTGGGCTGGGGTACGCCACCCACCTCATCTGCTCGGAGACCGTCCACGACGGCCAGGCGGCGATGACCACGGACGCCGACCACGCCCTCGACGTGCTCGCCGAGGCCGAGACCGGCCCCGAGTCCGAGCTCTCCGAGCTGGTCCGCGCCACGCACCCGGTGACGGCGAGTGGCGGGCTCGTCGTCGCGCTGCTCGCCGACCGTGACGAGGAGGCGCTGCGCCAAGTCGCCTCGCTGCGGCAGCCCGGCGGGAGCGGGCTGGCCATCGTGCTGGACACCGCGACGTTCGCGGACGGGTCGCGAGGGGGCCCGCATGTGTCGAGGGGTTCGGACCGGCGGGAGACCAGCGCGTCCGCGAGCGCCTACGCCGAGCTGTTGCACACCGCGGGATGGTCGGTCGCCGTCGCCGCCCAGGGCGACTCGATCCCCGACGTGTGGAACGCGCTCACGACACGAGGGGTGCTGGTCGCGTGATCTCGCGCATCGCTGACGCGCTCATCGCGGCCGGGGCCACCGTGGCCGCGGTCCTCGGGTTGACGACGTTGACCGACAACGACTCCTGGCTCGGCCGGGCGGTGTGGACCTGTCTGGCCATCGCCGTCTTCGGCCTGGTGCTGCGCTGGCTGACGTCGGTGCGGATCCTCGTGCTGCTCGGCCAGCTCGTGGCGACAGCGTGGCTGCTGGTCGCGGAGTTCGCCGGCGACTACCTCTGGTACGGCCTGCCGGGCCCCGAGGCGTGGCAGCGGATCGGCGAGCTGATTGCCGAGTGCGTCGCCGTCGTCCAGCGCTACGCCGCGCCGATCCCCGCGACCGAGGGCGTCCAGCTGGTCATCGTCGCCGCCGTCGCGCTGCTGGCGATCCTCGTCGACTTCCTCGCAGTGACGGAGGAGTCGCCAGGGGTCGCCGGGCTGCCACTGCTCGCGGCGTTCCTCACCGCGGCGGCCAACGGCGGATCCTCGCTCTCGCCCTGGTTCTTCGTCATCGCCGCGGTGATGTGGCTGATCCTCGTGGCCCGGCAGGGCCGGGGTCGGGTGAAGCGCTGGTCGACGACCGTGGCCAGCGTGCGCACGCCGACCAGCAACACCGACGTCGAGAGCCAGGTGATGTGGGGCTTCGGCAACGTCGCGCGCCGGCTCGGCGTCGCCGCCGTGATCGCCGCCGTCGTCCTGCCCGCCGTCATCCCCCACCTGCCGACGCGGTACATCCTCGACGGGCTGGGGCGCAACGACGGCAGCGTCGGTCGGGGTGGCCGGGTCGGGTTCAACTCCACCGTCGACCTGACTCGAAGCCTGAAGGCCGGCGACAACAACATCGTCATGACCTACCGGACGTCGGCCCCGTCCGCGCCGCCGCTGCGGGTCGTCGTCAGCTCGTCCTACGTCGGGGGCGAGTGGGCCCCGCGGCCGGTGGCCGCGCCGACCCAGCAGCTGAACCAGGCGCGGTCCATCTCCTCGCAGGTGCCGGTCGCCGACCGCCAGCTGGAGGTCGAGTCCAACTACCTCAGCCCGCCCAACGTCGCGGCCGTACAGCCCGTCGTGGCAACGGACTTCGGCGGTGCAGGGTGGTACACCGACTCGTCCACCGGCGACCTCTACGCGCAGGCGCGGCCGGACTCGTACTCGCTGACCTACCGCGAGGTGGACGTCACGTCCGACCAGCTCCAGGCCGGCGTTCCGGGCGCCTCGACCGGACGCGGCGACCCGGAGGTCCAGGCGTCCACGACCGTCGACGCCGGGATCGCCGCGCAGATCAGCCAGGTGACCGACACGGTGACGGAGGGGACCACCTCGGCGTACGCCGCCGCGACAGCCATCCAGAAGTGGCTGCGCGACGACGGTGGGTTCAAGTACTCGCTGCAGCTGCCGGAGTCCGTGGTCAACGACAATGGACAGCAGATCAACGAACCGATCCTCCGCTTCCTCCGGTCCAAGACCGGCTACTGCGTCCAGTTCGCCTCGACGATGGTGATGATGGCGCGGGCCAAGGGAATTCCCGCGCGGATGGCGATCGGGTTCCTCCCGGGTACCCAGGACGAGGGCCTCTTCACCGTGCGCGCCTCCGACGCCCACGCGTGGCCGGAGCTGTACTTCCCGGGCGCCGGCTGGCTCCGGTTCGAGCCGACGCCTGCGGTTCGCACGGGGGCCGCGCCGACCTACACGATCCCCTCGGTTGCGCCGCTGCCAGGGGCGACCACCGGTCCGTCGACGGACTCGAGCGCGACGGGTACCGCGACGAGCACCGAGCGCGATCCGGGCGCTCCGGAGGTCAACGGGCCCGCGGCGACGACGACGACCTCGTTCGGCGAGCAGGTCCAGGTATGGCTTCGGGACCCGTACCACCTGCTCCTGCTGGCGATCATCCTCGGCCTGCTCGGCAGCCTGGTCCTGCCGCTGACCGCCTACCTCGTCAACCGCCGACGACGCTCCAAAGCGGCCTCCCCTGGCGAGCTCGCCGAGGCCCAGTGGGACGAGCTGGTGTCACGGCTCAGCGATCTCGGCGTCCCACAGCCGAGCGGCGGTGGCACCTTGCGGGAGTGGCGGAAGCACTACACGCGAGAGGCCTACCTCGACGAGCGAGCCGACGCCGCGATGGGGCACGTCGTGGCCACGCTCGAGGAATCGCGCTACGCCCGTCCGGGAGCGCCCGGTACCCCCTTGGCCGACGAGGTCAAGACCGTGACCAGAGCGGCGGCCACGAACCGCCCTCTGCCACAACGGGTTCGGGCATTCTTCCTGCCTCAGGACGGCGTGCGCTGGTGGACTCGAACGCTCACCCGGATCGCTGACGCGCCGGGCCGCTGGGTCGACGCCGCCGTCGACCGGTTCCCCCGGCGTGGCTGAGGAGACATCCCCCGCCACCGACGAGCGCACGATCCGGCTGCGGTATGCGGGTACCTGCCGGCTCTGTGGGGCATCGCTCGCCGCCGGAACGAGTGCCGTCCACTCCCGGGTGGGTCGCAGCGTCCGCTGCGTCGTGTGCGAGCCGGTTCCGGTCGCCGCCGCACAGAACCGGAGCCCGACGTCCCATCGGGCGTGGCCGGCGCCTCGGCTCGTCGCGTGCTTGATGAGCGAAAGGCCAAGCGCGAGAAGGCGATCCGTCAAGCACACCCACGTCTGGGCAGACTGATCCTGGCCCTGAGTGACGATCCCCAGAGCACCCGCGCGTGGAAGGGCGGCGCCGTCGGGGAGGAGACCTTGGGTGCCCGCTTGGACGGGATCGCGTCGCCGACCGTGCGGATGCTTCACGACCGCCGTATCCCGCGCACCCGCGCGAACATCGACCACCTGGTGGTGTGCCGGACCGGCGTGCTCGTCGTCGACGCCAAGCGGTACGTCGGCCGGCGTCCAGCGTTGCGGGTCGATGGTGGCCTCTTCTCACCCCGACGCGAACGGCTGCTCGTCGGCAGCCGGGACGCGTCCTCGCTGCTCGACGAACATCCTAGGCACGACGACGACCCTGGCCGCCATCACCATCACCGGCGACTACGTCTGCCGGGCCACGAACGTGACGTACCGGCTCGACACAGCTGCGGCGCGCTGATTCCTGGCGTGGTACGTATCGCTTCCCTGACGGGTTCCGGCGGAGCGTTCCCCCGTTTGTATGACGCTGCCTGAGGGAAAGTTCCTGGACTGATCCGGTCAACCCTTTCCGCCCGTTGCGCGACTCTTGTGCGTGAACGAGGTGGGTGGGGAGGTCGCCATGGCCGGTGGACCTGTGGCCCGCGGGCGCTCGGAGGTGACGGTCGACCGCGACGAGATGGTCGACATGCTCTTCCGGACCCACTGCGCCGGCCTGGTCCGTCTCGCCATGGTCCTGCTCGGCGACCGTACCGAGGCAGAAGAGGTGGTCCAGGACGCGTTCGTCTCGCTGCACCGGCACTGGTCGACTCTGCGTGACCCGAACGCGGCCGGTGCCTATCTGCGCGGTGCGGTGGTGCGCGGTAGCCGGTCGCGGCAACGCCGACTGATCAGGTCGCGAGCGGCAACGGTTCGTCTGGCCGCGGTGCCGGCGGACGGAAACGTGGAAGACCTGGCCGTCGAGCTCGACCAGTCGGCCCGGGTGGCCGCCGCGGTACGAGCGCTACCCACCCGCCAACGCGAGGTGGTCGTCGCCCGCTACTACCTGGGCATGACCGAGGCCCAGACCGCAGCGCTGCTCGAGATCGGCATCGGTTCGGTGAAGCGGCACGGCCACCGGGCCATGGCCGCGCTCCAGCGTGGGATCGAGGTGACCTCATGAGCATCGACGAGGTCCACATCACCGAGGCCCTGGGCCGTTATGCGAACGGAGTCGTCATGAGCTCTACAGACCTGGACCGGATGCAGGACGACCTCCACCGGCGGCTGAAGCCGGCGCCCAACCGACGCTGGCGTCTGGTGGGCGCGGTGGCCGCGGCGCTGCTGCTCATCGCGGCGATTGCCGGCGGGGCGTGGTGGCTTCGTAAGCCCGCGGACCCGGTCCCGGTTACTCCCCCATCCAATGGCTCGCTGACCGGTCTGTGGAAGTTCACCAACCCCCTGACGAGCAGCGTGTTCGTCCTTCGCGCCGACGGAAGCGTCACGGATTACCCGGACGCAACAACTCTCGTTCGTAATCTCACCAATGTGAGCTCTCGGGTCATCGACGAAGGTCAGCGCATCCGGGTGGTGTTCAGCGACCCCCAAGGGCGGCCGTGCCAGTCGGAAGCGGCCGTCCTGGAGCGGCGAGATGGGTTCATCGCGCAGGGCGTCCAGACCCTCACCGGTCTGGGTTGCTTCGATACGACGCAACCCGCGTCGACGATAACCCGACTCTCGCCGGCGTCCGAGGCCGCACGCGACCTCCCCGCGACGAAGGAGGGACCGGTTACGTCCATCACGGATCCGGTCCAGCTCAACGGTGTGTGGCTCGTCGAGGGGACTGGGGTCGTCGTCGCGATGGACGAGCGGACCGGCCCAGCGGCGTTCAAGCTCGACGACAAGGGTTTCGTCGGGGCAGCCCCGAAGGGTGAAGGCAGCATCTCGATCGGTTCGAACGGCGACGTCGCCCTTGCCGACACGCGATGCGGCACCCTGCAGCTGCAACGTCCCGAGCTCCGGGGCCAGACGGTGGGCCAGACCCTGACGACGACGATGGTCGCCGACCCGTGCCGGTGGTTCGAGGGGCGGTCAGTGATGACGTGGGTGCGGGTGCTCTGACGGTCTGACCAGCCGTCGAACGGAGAGCACTCCCAACCCGAACTGACGGGATGCGCCGCGTCAAAGGGGCCACGCGGCGCATCCCGGTCAGGTGAGGTGGGTCAGTCGAGATAGTCGCGCAGGACCTGCGAGCGCGACGGGTGGCGCAGTTTGCTCATTGTCTTGGACTCGATCTGACGGATCCGCTCGCGGGTGACGCCGTAGACCTTGCCGATCTCGTCGAGGGTCTTCGGCTGGCCGTCGGTGAGGCCGAACCGCATCGACACCACGCCGGCCTCGCGCTCGGACAGCGTGTCGAGCACCGAGTGCAGCTGCTCCTGTAGGAGCGTGAAGCTCACGGCGTCGGCCGGTACGACCGCCTCGGAGTCCTCGATGAGGTCGCCGAACTCGCTGTCGCCGTCCTCGCCGAGAGGGGTATGAAGCGAGATGGGCTCACGGCCGTACTTCTGGACCTCGACGACCTTCTCGGGCGTCATGTCCAGCTCCTTGGCCAGCTCCTCCGGGGTGGGCTCGCGGCCCAGGTCCTGGAGCATCTGGCGCTGGACACGGGCCAGCTTGTTGATCACTTCGACCATGTGGACCGGGATCCGGATGGTGCGAGCCTGGTCGGCCATCGCCCGGGTGATCGCCTGACGGATCCACCACGTGGCATACGTCGAGAACTTGTAGCCCTTGGTGTAGTCGAACTTCTCGACCGCACGGATCAGACCGAGGTTGCCCTCCTGGATCAGGTCGAGGAAGAGCATGCCGCGGCCGGTGTAGCGCTTGGCCAGCGACACGACGAGCCGCAGGTTGGCCTCGAGGAGGTGGTTCTTGGCCTTCTTGCCATCCTGGGCGATCCACCAGAGCTCGCGCTTGAGCTTCATCTCGATCTTGTCGCCCGAGTTGAGCCGCTCCTCGGCGAACAGGCCGGCCTCGATCCGCTTGGCGAGCTCGACCTCCTGCTCGGCATTGAGGAGGGCGACCTTGCCGATCTGCTTGAGGTAGTCCTTGACCGGGTCGGCCGTGGCACCGGCGGTCACGACCTGCTGGGCCGGCGCGTCCTCCTCGTCGTCGTCGCGGATGACGAAGCCGGCGTCCTCGGACTCCTCTTCACCGGTGGTCCGACGCGCGGTGGCGGTGCCGTCCTCGTCCTCCTCGGCGTCCTCAAGCTCGCCGTCGGCGCCCTCCGCCGCATCCTCAGCGCCGTCGGCACCTTCCGCGGCGGCGTCCGCCGCGGCGACGTCCTCCTCGGTCAGCTCGACGTCGACGTCTGCGATGTCCTCGTCGTCGGCGGCCTCGTCAGCGTCGTCACCCGCAGCGGCCTTGCCGCTGGCCTTGCTGGTGGCCTTGGTCGCCGTCTTCGCAGCGCTCTTCGTGGCCGCGGCCTTGGTGGTGGCCTTGGCCGGCGCTGCGGCCGCGTCAGCCGCCGCTGCGGTGGCACTCGACCTGGCCGAGGGTGTGGTCGACGTCGCGGCCGTCTTCTTGGTGGCGACGCCGTTACTGGCCTTGGCGGCCGAGTCGGCGACCGGCTTGGCTGGGGCCGCCTTCTTCGCGGGAGCCGCCTTCGTCGCCGCGGACTTGCTGGCCGCGGCGGACTTGGCCGGGCTGGCCTTCGCCGTCGCGCTCTTAGCCGCGGTGGTCTTGGTGGCTGCCGCCTTGGTGGTGGTGGCGGCGGCCGGCTTGGCGGCGGTCTTCGTCGCGCGCGCGGTCGTGGCCGACCGGGTCGACGTCGCGGCCACCGCCCGCTTCGCCGGCGGGGCGACCTGCACCTCGACGCCGGCGTTCTCGAGGGCCCGCAGGACGACCTTTTGCCGAGCAGGCTTCAGCCCGCTGGACTCGAAGGCCTCCCGGACCTCGTCACCGGTGAGCGGCCGGACCGAGCCGGACGACATCAGCTGCTGGATGGCGGGGGTGGAGAACTCCGGGGGAAGTGTCGCGCTAGTGCGCTGGGAGCCCGTTGACACAGATACCGACTACCTTTCGAGACCGAGACACGCGACATCGACGCCCATCGAGGTCGCTGGTGAGTCAATGCCGGGAACGGGGGGAAACATTCCTCGGGACGCGTGGCTGGGGCGGAGAGACGGGGTCTTGGCGGGACCTTCTCCGGTCTGGCTCCGGGTCTTGCGCGTCCGTGCTCTGACCATTATAAAACGCCATTCGGGCCCACGGCGCCATTCGACCGCGCGCCGGACCCTCCGAACGGTCGATACCGGCAGACCGACTCGCGGAAGAGGTCGTATGCCTGTGGTCAGTCGTCCTCGCTGGTCGCCTTGACGGCGGGCACCGTCGGATCCGTCAGTCGTCCTCGCTGGTCGCCTTGACGGCGAGCACCGGGCACGTGGCGTCGAGCAGGATGCGCTGGGCATTGGACCCGAGGATCAGCTTGCCGACCGGCGTCCGACGGCGCAGCCCGATGACGATGAGCTCGGCCTGGCTGCTATCGGCGGCCTCGATGAGATCCTCGGCCGGCTCCTTGCCGCGGACCAGCTGGCGGACCTCGACGTTGATCCCAGCCTGAATGAGCCGGTCGCGCACGCCCTCCAACGCGGCCTCGAACCGGGTGGTGTCCTCGGGGTCGAAGTTCTTCCCGGTCTCGCTGTTGATGACGATGAGCTCGGCGTTGCGCAGCTCGGCCTCGGCCGCTGCCCGGCGAAGCGCCGCGCGACCCTCTCGGGTCGGGATGTAGCCCACGACGATGGACACTCGGCGAACCTCCTCGATGTGCGACGGTGCATCTCGGGTCCCCTCGCCGTGAACCTACCCGAAACGCCCCGCTCCACGCCCGCGGTCGGCCGTTCAGCGCAGCGCGTCGCGGATGTGCGCCCCGACCTGCTCGATCTCGATGAGGAAGCCGTCATGGCCGTAGTCGGAGGTGATGGTGTGCTGGGTCGCCCCCGGCACCGATACCGTGATCTCGTCGCTGAGCCGCACGGGGTACAGGCGGTCGGAGTCCACCGCAACGACCGTGGTCTGCGCCGTCACCGTCCGCAGCGCGGCGGCCACGCCACCCCGGTCGCGGCCCACGTCGTGGGAGTTCATCGCCTCGGTGAGCACGAGGTAGGAGTTCGCGTCGAAGCGGCGGGACAACTTCCCCGCGTGGTGGTCGAGGTAGGACTCCACGGCGTAGCGGCCGCCCTCACCGAGCGGCTCCTCCACACCCTGCGGCGCCCGGCCGAACCGCTCGTCGAGCTCAGTGCCGCTGCGGTAGGTCACGTGCGCGATCCGCCGGGCGATGCCCATGCCGGCCTCGGGCCCCGCGAACCGGTCGTGCGCGTCGTAGTAGTCGCCGCCCTGGAAGGCCGGGTCGGACCGGATGGCCAGCAGCTGCGGCTGCGCCCAGGCGATCTGGTCGGCCGACGCATACGCCGTGCTGGCGATGACCAGGGCCCGCTCCACTCGAGCCGTGTGTGTGACCGCCCACTCGAGCACCCGCATGCCGCCCATCGAGCCGCCGAGCACCGCGGCCCAGCGCGGGATCCCGAGCTCCCCGGCGAGACGCTCCTCGACCGCGACCTGGTCGCGCACCGTGACGAACGGAAAGCGGCTCCCCCAGCGCCGGCCGTCCGGCGCCAGCGACGCCGGCCCGGTGGTCCCCTGGCAGCCGCCGAGCACGTTGGAGGCCACGACGAACCAGCGGTCGGTGTCGAGCGGCCGTCCGGGACCGATCAGGCCGTCCCACCACCCCGGCGACGGGTGGGCCGCGCCAGCCGGCCCCTCCACGTGGCTGTCGCCGGTCAGGGCGTGTTCGACGAGCACGGCGTTGTCGGCCCGCTCGTTGAGCCGGCCCCACGTCTCGTAAGCCACCCGGACACCCGGCAGCTGCCCGCCGCGCTCCAGCGCGACGGCGCCCACGTCGACGAACCGGCGGTGCCCGACCGGGTCGCCCTCCCGCCAAGCACCCGCCACCGAACCCGACACTGACCCTGACACCGCGCCGGGCACCGAACCCGGCGCCAAGTCCGGCACCGACCCCGCGAGTCCGTCGGTCACCGGATCTGCAACTGACCCGCCCCGTCCGTTCGACGGCAGCGTCGGGCCTGCCGACGAGGTACTTCGGATCCGTTCCACAATGGTCATCCGGCCTGCTCCTGGAGCTCGCGCTTGCCCGAGCCGAGCGGCCGGGCCGGGTCATCACCCGGGGCACCCCACCGCAGCAAAGGAGGGTTGCCGTCCAGCAAGCCGGGGCTACGCGCTGGAACTCATGACCATCACCCATCATACGGTCGGCGCCCCGGCCGGAGCCGGTCGCGGTCCACGGGGTGGACGTCATGCGCCGACCCCGGGCCGCAGGGCGACGTCGACCATCCGCTCCAGCAGCGCGGCCAACCGGTAGTCGGGATCGACCTCCAGCGCCAGGTCCAGAGCTGTCCGGGCCAGCGCGCCGTCACCCAGCCACCAGGCCACGTGGGCCAGCACCGTCAGCGGGCCCGGCGAGAGCTCGACCGGTGCGGCGCGGCAGACCATCGCCAGCCGCTCGACGACCCCGTCGGCAACGTCCACGGCCTCGTCGGCCGGCCCAGCCTCCGCGACGCCCTCCGGGTCGCCGTCACCCCCACGGCCGAACAGCAGCGTCGAGCGCGGCGGGAGCTCAGCCTCGGCCAGCCGCCGCAACGAGGCCGGGAACACCCCGAGGTCGAGAGTCCCCGGACACAACCAGGCGATCAGCAGGTCGCGAACCTGGACGTCGAGCAGGGACACGGCGGCCCACACCCAGGTGTCGTCTCCCGGCTCGGGCACCCGGGGAACGGCATCCGGCCCGCCCGAGGTCAGGTCGAGGATCTCGGCCCAGCACTTGATGATCCGGCGTCGACGCCGCTGATGCGCCGATCGTGACCGCTGCGCGGTGGCCAGGTCGTGGATGAGCGCCGCGCAGCGGGTGTCCACCTCGGCGTCGGCTCGGGACGCGAGCCGCTCCACCAGCCCGTCCCGCGACGCGGCCGGCCGGCGGCCTCGCAGCACGTAGTCGGCCACCGCGGGCACCGACTCGTCGAGCGGCACCGGCTCACCCTCGGGCGGGCAGCAGCTGCCGTCGCAGTCGAGGCTCCACCAGCGGCCGTCCCGAACCACGAGCCGGTCGAGGACCCGGATCCCGGCGCCCTCCAGAGCGTCGCGCATCGCGGTGCTGGCCGGCTCGGCCCGACCCACGTCGCCCTCGAACCCGACGAGAACCACGGCGTCCGGTCGTTCCCGCTCGACGACGGGCAGCAGCTCCACCGCGACCAGGTGCGGCTCGATGTCGGGTGGCGGGAGGTCGACTCGGCCAACGACGCCGATCCGGTTGCTCCGCAGGCAGACCACGACGAGCGAGTCGGCCGGCCGGTAGCCCAGGTGGTAGGGCAGGACGGCGATGATGTCGGCGGGGCCGCGCAGGCGGATCGTGGTCGTCATGCCGACGATCGTCGACAGCGGTCGCGCTCACCGACAGGGTCAGTTGCCGGCCTGTGGACGACGGGACGAGTCGCGCACCCCTTGTTGACAACACGCCCACCATGCCGAAGAGGCGGCCCCGACGATCGGGGCCGCCTCTTCGGCAAACGTCAGCGCACGACCTGCGACTGCACCGTCCGGTACCACTCGTCGGCCGGCATGTCCTGCGGACCGCCCGCGGGAGCCGCGTCCGCATACCCGCTCTTCCGCGCACCGCTGCGCTCCCAGGTCAGGAAGTTCTCGGTGTCGTTGACCAGCGCGGCGACCAGCCAGGTGACGACGATGGCGTCGTCGGTGAGCCCGAAGACGCTGAACAGCGCCTCCGGCATGAAGTCCAGCGGCGAGACGATGTAGAAGACGGCCGCGCCGAGCAAGGCCATGTGCCCGAACGTCGTCCCGCGGTACTCGCCCCTGGTGATCGCCGAGAGCATCCGCGGCACGGCGGCCGCGCGTTCCATCAGGCCGGCGGAGCCCGGCCGCACAGCGGTCCGCACGGACTGAGCGATCATCGTGACCAGACCCATCCGGCTGGTGTGTCGTGCCATGAGGCCATCCTCCCCTGGTTTGTGCGAGTTCTCGAGTCGTTCTCGAGTCGGTTCCCCGAATCCCGCACAACGGGCAACGAGCGAAGTCCGCCGAGGATTCCACCGGCCGGGCGCATACCCCTCAGTCGTTACGAGGGCGTGATCTGCCCCACCGGCACGGCCGTCGACGTCACGCTCGCGGCGCGCATCGGGAACTCCCGCTTGGCGTGGTCGGCGATCTTCTTGAGCATGTAGGCGTCGATGCCTGCGCTCACGCCGCCGCCGACGAAGGGCAGCGCCCGCCCGAGCCGGCTGAACGTCGAGCGACCCACTGTCCCGATCAGCCGGAATGCGATGCCCTTGTTGAGCATCATCAGCGCCGGCCCGGGCAGCTGCTGGGCCGCGAGGTCGGTCAGCCGCCCAGTGGGCGAGACGATCCCCGCCTTGCGAATCAGGTCGTCGGCGTCGGCCCCGACGAGCGCCAGGAGCACCGCCGTGCGAATGTGCTGCTGGGTGAGGTCGTACCCTCGCAGCGCGGCGATCGCCGCCGTCATCCGGGTGGCGACGAAGTAGAACTCGGCGACGTTGACCGGCAACGCGATCGGCATCGTCACGAAGCCACCGAACCCCGTGACGAACCCGCCCGTCCCCGCCATCGCCAGATGGATCCGGATGACGTGCTCGACGGCCTCGTCGAGGTTTCCCGTCTTCATCCGGGCCTGGTCGGCGACCTGCTGGGCCGACGGCAGCGGACCTTTGCCCTCGATCCCCACGTCGAGGATCGGCTGCAGCACCTTGTAGACGACCGCCGACGCGCCGCGCGGCGCGGTGTTGGCCTGCTCCAGGGCGGTAACGGGTTCCTGCTTGTCGTCGTCTCCGAAGCCGAAGATCCCCACGTCGTCCACCTCTCGTCCGGCAGGGGGTGTCCTGCACTCTCGCCAACGTCACCGTACGACGGCACGTTCCCCGGCGCCTTCGCAGCCGAGGGTAAGCGCCGGCGCACCACCGGCGGGCCGTCACCGGTCTCGGGTTGGATGAGCAGGTGCTCCCCCTGGTCGTCGTCGGCGGCCGCGCCGCCCTCGGCCCGCGTGAACCGGGCGGCCAGGTGCAGGTCGGCGACCTCGGCTCCATGGTCGGGTACGCCGCCGAGCTCGAGCGAACCGAGCACCCCCGATGGCTGGTCCCCTCCGCCGCGATAGCGCTGCGACCGCTCGTCGACGCCGAGGTGCGCGTGCAACGCTGCTGGGACGTCGCCGAGGTGCACCGGCTCGTCCATGGCGGCTGGCGAGCCGACCTCGGCCGCGTCTGGGCGGCGGTCCAGGGCCTCGACCCGGAGGCAG
>DASTNV010000023.1:0-4988 GCA_035762725.1 Lapillicoccus sp.
GGCGGGTCCCTCGCCCTGCCGGTCGTAGGCGATCGGCGTGCCGTCGCGCGAGTTCACGGTGTCGGTCATGCGGGTCGTGACCTTCTCGAACTGCAGAACTCATCGGGCTCGGTGACGATGAGGTATGCCGAGTGTCCAGCGCACCTTCAGGGTCAGCATCCCGCCGGCGGAGGTCATCGACTACCTCAAGGACTTCGCGAACACCGTGGAGTGGGACCCGGGTACCCAGTCGTGCACGCAGAACGGCTCGGGTCCGGTCGAGGTGGGGACGACGTGGCACAACGTGTCGAAGCTCGCCGGGTTCACGACCGAGCTCGAGTACGAGCTGCGCGAGCTCACCGACCGGGGCCTCGTGTTCGTGGGACACAACCAGGGGGCCACCACGACCGACACGATCTCGGTCCTGCCGGTGGGCAAGGGGAGTGAGCTCACCTATCGCGCCGACATCGACCTGCACGGGGTGTCCGCGCTGGCCACGCCGGTGCTGAAGGTGGTGCTGGAGCGGCTGGGGGACCAGACGCAGGAGCAGCTCCGGAACGTGCTGGACGCGCACTCATGAGGCGGCGTAGGCCAGGTAGCTGACTCCACTGCGGAAGGTCCTGCTTGTGAGCGTGCGCAGCGTCGGAGCCTCCCAGCCGTCGGGGAACAGCCGGCGCCCGCGGCCCTGGACGACGGGGTAGACGAAGAAGCGGTACTCGTCGACCAGCCCGGCCGCGATGAGGGTATGCGCGAGGGTGATGCTCCCGGTGAGGACGATGTCCTTCCCGGGCTGGCCCTTGAGCTCCCGAACCCGCTCGACCGGGTCGCCGCGGAGGATCGTCGTGTGGTCCCACTCCGGGTCCTCCAGCGTCGACGACACGACGTACTTCTCGACGCGGTTGAGGTAGTCGCTGACACCGCTCGGGTCGTCGGTGAGGTCGCGCCAGTACCCGCGCAGGTCGGTGAAGGTCTGGCGTCCGCAGAGGAAGGCGTCGGCCTCGGCGTCCTGGCGGTGGATCTCCTCGACGAGGTCGGACTGGTCGCCCTGGCCCTGCGGGGTGAACCAGTCACCGAGCATCTCGATCGCGCCGTCGACGGTGATGTTCTGGGTGATGGCAAGAGTGCGCATGAGAGGTACGGACCGGCCGCGGGCCGGAAAGTCATCGGGGGAGTGGTCCGTCGGTGCGGCTGTCTAGCATCGGGGCGTGGCTGGTCGAGATCTGGGAGTCCATGTCGGCGCGCGGCACGACGACGCCGACCCGTTGGCCGAGGCAACCGACTCCGGCGCTGACGCCGTGCAGCTGTTCCTGGCCGACCCGCAGGACTGGAAGATGCCGAAGCCGCATCCGCGCGCCGACGAGATCGCTGCGACGTCCCTGCGGGTCGTCGTGCACGCGCCGTACACGATCAACGTCGCGACGACCAACAACCGGATCCGGATCCCGAGCCGCAAGCTGCTGGCCGCGCACGCCGCGATGGCCGCCTCGCTGGGTGCGTCGGCGCTCGTCGTCCACGGCGGTCATGTCCTGGCCGAGGGGGACGTCGCAACCGGTGTCGACAACTGGCGGAAGACCTTCGCCCGCCAGGCGGACGAGGGCGGGTTCGGGCTGCCCGTCCTCATCGAGAACACCGCCGGTGGCAACAACGCGATGGCGCGGTACCTCGACTCGATCGCCCGGCTGTGGGATGCCATCGGCGAGTTCGAGCCGGGGTTCGTCCTCGACCTCTGCCACGCCTGGGCCGGCGGTCTGGACCTCGACACCGTCGTCGACGACATCACGGCGATCACCGGCGGGATCTCCCTGATCCACTGCAACAACTCGCGGGACGAGGCCGGTTCGGGGCGGGACCGGCACGCCGGGCTGCAGGACGGCCACGGCCACATCCCGCCGGACCTCATCCTCGGCGTGGTCAAGGCCACCGACTGTCCCGTCGTCCTCGAGACCCCCGGTGCGGTGCCGGAGCGTTCGGCCGAGATCGCGTGGCTGCGGGAGCAGCTGGGCTGACCTTGGGGCCGATGACTTTGGCCGATCGGGAGAGTCACCCATTCATGATCAACATTGAGGGACACGCCCGAGAGCTGCTCGAGCGCAACTCGTACGTCGTCCTGGCCACGGCCGATGCCGACGGCCACCCGTGGGCGACGCCGGTCTGGTTCGCGCCCGATGGTCTGGACCGGCTCCACTGGCTGTCCTGGCCGGGCTCGCGTCACTCGCAGCAGGTCGAGCAGCGACCCGAGGTCGCCCTGACGGTGTTCGACTCGACCGTCGCGCCGTACAACGGGGCGGCGTTCTACGCCACGGCACGGGCCGCACAGTGTCGTGAGGACCAGCTCGACGCCGGCCTGGAGAACGTCAACCGTCGGTCAGCGACCCAAGGCATCGACCTGATGACTCGTGACCACGTTTCCGGGGACGCCAGGCTCCGGTTGTACGTCGCCGACTACACCGACGTGTGGGTCCTCGACCAGGACGCCGACGTCGACCAGCGAGTGGCCGTCCCACGCCTACCGTAGAACGCCGATAATCGACATTATGTCAACTTACTGAAGCGAGGGTCGGTGAGTCCTCCCCTCCGTCGACGGCGACGACCTTCCGAGGGCGCTCGACGAACAGGACCAGGAGCAGCGCCACGACGGCCAGGACCGCCACCCAGACGACGTCGGAGAACGACAACGGCCGGAGCAGGAACAGCGCCGCCGCGGCCAGGACGGCAATGACGACGCGGATCACGCGATCGTGCGCGCCCACCCACTCGCCGAAGCCACCCGTGGTGACCCCGCGCTCCTCGGCGGCCCCGCGCGCGGCTGCAGCGGCGTCCACGGTGAGCTGCCGCAGCCGGCGGGCCGGCTCGTCGGGGCCTGAGAACCAAGCGGCCACCGCGACGAACAGACCGAGCGCGCCGATGGCCAGGACCGTGCTTCTCACCAACGTCAACGTCTGGGTGTAGATCACGTCCGCCGCCCCCGGCGGGACGAGGCCTGAGACGCCGTTGGAGAAGAAGATCCGCCCCAGGCCGATGCCGAGCCCGGTGACCAGCATCGCCGCGAACAGGCAGATGCCCGCCGCCACCAGTGCTCGTCGGTGGCGCTGAGCCAGGAGTACGGCTCCCGCGAAGAAGGCGAGCACAACGATCGGCAGCCAGGTCCCGGCGGCCACGGCCGCGGAGTACACCGTCCGGATGGTGGGGACCGCGTCGGTCTGGGCCACGACGATGGTCTTGTTGATCTCGGGAATGTTGGACGCGAGCGGCACTCCGCGGTCGACGAGGCGAGCCTTGACCGCTGCGATGATCGGCGCTAGCTGGATCCCGATCTCCCCCGTGTCGCTCACCGTCACGGCGCGGTTCGAGCCGGTGAGGTCCCCCTGCAGTCCGGTCAGTGCGCCGTGTGCGCCACGAAGGCCTTGTCGGAACAGGTCGCGGAACGCCTCGGAACGCACGACGTTGTTCACGCCGTTACTGACCAACGACTGCAGGCCATCGGTGGCCGGTGCCTGGAGCAGCTGCAGGGCCGCCGCGGCCCGGGGCGGAAGATCGAGCTGGGCCACGCCGTCGAAAACGTCCTTGGTCAGCGCCGGGATGTCGACGGCGCCGTTGATCGCGGTGACGACCTGGTCGGAGACGAAGGCCTGGACCTGGGGGTCATCCGCCAGGGGGGCGAAGGTCTCGACGAAGGTATCCGGGTTGGTCAGCTGGATTCGGGCCCAGCCGGCCACCACTGCGGCCGGCGCCAGGAGGGTAGCGAGCGCCAGGAGCAGCACGACGGCCGCGGCCCGCCACGGCTGTCTCGGCGGAGCTTCGGAGCGGAGTCGCTCGTTCTCCGCGGTCAGTCGCCGGACCTCTTCCTCGAGGTCGGTCGTGGTCTCGTTCCTCGTCTCCACCATCGGTCGCCTCCCACTCGGCACCGCAATCGGCCCACGTCAGCATCCCGCATCGTCGTCGCAGATCCGAGGGGTTTCGGTCGATCGACTGCGTACCGTGATCGCTGTGGAACCCGCGGACGTCGCCACCCAGCTCCTCGCCGCCTTCAACGACGGGGACGTCGACCGGATGCGCGGTCTCCTGGACCCGGCCCTCGAGGCGTGGGTGACCGACGCCGACGGCGTGGACCAGCCCGTGACCGGCGCCGACGCATACCTCGAGCGGATCGCCGCCATGAACCTGCCGGCCGTGAGCTACCACGTCACCCCGACCCAGTCCCCCGTGCTGCTCGGGGACGACCTCGTGCTGGTGATGGTCGAGGTTCGCGCCGAGCGCGACGACCGGCGGCTCCACAACTTCGCCGCCCACGTGCTGCGGGTCCGCGACGACCGGGTCACCGAGTGGCGGATGGCCGACGCGAAACCGGCCGAGAGCGACCGGTTCTGGGCGTGAACCTCCTGCTCTTCGTCGGCGTGTCCCTCGTCGTCATCGTGACGCCGGGTCCCGACACCGCCCTGACGATCCGCAACGCCCTCCTCGGCCGGCGAGCCGGCGTCCTCACCGCAGCCGGTGTCGCATCCGGGCAGCTCGCCTGGGCGCTGCTCACCGCGTTCGGCGTCGCGTCGGTGCTCGCCGCGCACCAGAACCTCCTTCTCGTGCTGCGGATAGCCGGAAGCGCCTACCTCGTCTACCTCGGGCTCCGCGCCCTGTGGGGTTCCTGGCGGTCCTCCACCGCTCCTCCCCCACTCCCCCGCTCGCGCGGACGGCGAGGGTATGCGCAGGGTCTGGGCAGCAACCTCGCCAACCCCAAGATGGCGGTGTTCTTCCTCAGCCTGCTGCCGCAGTTCGCCGGTCCGGACGCGGCGTTCCCCGCCCTCGCCGGCCTCGGCCTCCTCTTCGCGACGATGACCCTGATCTGGCTCTCGACCTATGCACTCCTGGTCGATCGAGCCCGAAAAGTATTGCAGCGCAACGTATTTCGCCGGTGGATGGATCGCATCACTGGTGTCGTGCTCGTTGGTCTGGGCATCCGGCTCGCCACCGAACCGGCATGACCCTCAGCTCGGAGCCGGCGCTCCGGACTCCAG
>DASTNV010000024.1:0-12830 GCA_035762725.1 Lapillicoccus sp.
GAACGCCTCCTTGGTCATGATCTGGCGCGCGGTCAGCCCCTGGCGAAGCATCTCGACGACAGCTTCGCCGGACCGATGCGCGAAGGCGTCGCGGCGCCGGTCGACTGCCGGAGGCGAGGACGAGCCGGGCAGCGCCATGCCGAGCGCCTCAGACACCGAGGCCATCGTGTTTGCGGTGAACATCCCGGCGCAGGCGCCCTCACCTGGGCAGATCGCCCGCTCGACCGCGTCGACCTCCTCGCGACTGATCAGGCCGCGAAGACACGCGCCGACGGCCTCGAAGGCATCGACGATGTTGACGTCGCGGTCGCCGAGCTTGCCGGGGAGGATGGTGCCGGCGTAGAGGAACACGCTGGCGAGGTCGAGCCGGGCCGCGGCCATGAGCATGCCGGGCAGAGACTTGTCGCAGCCGGCGAGGAGCACCGATCCGTCGAGCCGTTCGGCCATCATCACCGTCTCGACGGAGTCGGCGATGACCTCGCGGGAGACCAGCGAGAAGTGCATCCCCTCGTGGCCCATGGCGATGCCGTCGGAGACCGAGATCGTCCCGAACTCGAGGGGGTACCCGCCGGCGGAGAAGACCCCGTCCTTGACCGCGCCGGCCAGCCGCTCGAGCGAGAGGTTGCACGGCGTGATCTCGTTCCACGAGCTGGCGACGCCGATCTGCGGCTTGGCGAAGTCCTCGTCGCCCATCCCGACGGCCCGGAGCATCCCGCGGGCGGCGGTCTTCTCGAGACCGTCGGTGACATCGCGGCTGCGGGGCTTGAGGTCAGGAGTCTGGGACGACACAGTCATGGCGCGAGCGTACGCGCGCGTCCACCGCCCGAGACGGACGTCTCACGCCTCCGGAACGGTCGCCCCCGTGGGGTCGACGTCGCCCTTCGGGATGGCCGTCTCGAAGAGCGGCGCGACGAACGCGGCAACAGCCCCGCCGATCAACGGGAACAGGATGAACACCCAGAGCTGGGACAACGATTCGCCGCCGTTGAACAGCGCGGGACCGATCGACCGCGCAGGGTTGACCGACGTGCCGTCGAGCGGGATGCCGACGAGGTGGATGACGGTCAGCACCAGGCCGATCGCGAGACCCGCGAAGCCCGGTGACGCCTGCCGGCTGGTGACGAGCAGGACGACGTAGACGAGCAGGAAGGTCATCACGACCTCGACGACCATCGCACCGCCCAGACTCACGGTGGTGCCGTAGCTATTGGTTCCGAGGGCGCCGGTCTCGTCCTTGGCGCCGCCGAACCCGGACACCATCAGCTTGAGCAGCGCGGCGGCGACGATCGCCCCGACCACCTGGGCGACCCAGTAGGCGACCGCCTCTCCGGCGGTGATTCCCTTGCGCAGCAACACTCCCAGCGTGACGGCGGGGTTGACGTGACAGCCCGAGACGGGGCCGATGGTGTAGGCCAGCGCGAGCAGCACGAAGCCGAAGGCGATCGCGACGCCGAGCTTCCCGATGGTCTCGATGCCGAAGACGGCGGCGCCGACGGCGAAGAAGACGAGGACGAAGGTTCCGACCGCCTCGGCGAGAGCCTTGCGAACCGTCGTCGGAGCAGGAGCGGGAGCAGGAGCGGGAGCAGGAGCGGGAGCGGTGGCGGCCATGGCGAAACCCCCGAATCTTGAGGCCGTCCGTACAGAGGTCCGTTCACGCGGAGTCTAGAGCCAGCGACCTCACCGGTCACAGCAGTAACACGCGCTAACCGCGGCAGACGTGGAACCGCTCCAGGCGGCAGTCCCCGGCCGCCAGGTCCGCCCAGTCGCCGTCGTAGCGCAGCACAGCGAGCCCGCAGGTCGGGTAGCCCTCGCCCATCGCGACGTGGGCGTCGTGCGACCCGGTCCCGTCAGTGAGGGCGCTGGCCAGGTCGGGGATGGTCGGGGCGTGCCCGACGACGACCAGGCTCCGGACCTCTCCCGCGTCCTCCCGGATCGTCTCGAGGACCGCGGCGGCGCGGCCCTGGTAGACGGACCGGCGGTACTCGACGAACTCGGTATGCGCGCCACCGCGCCGCGCGCAGTCCCACGTCTGTCGGGTTCGCTGCGCCGTCGAGCAGATGACCAGCTCCGCGACGATGCCCTGGTCGCGCAGCCACGCGCCGGCGGCCCTCGCGTCGCTGCGACCACGGTCGGTGAGCTGGCGGTCGTGGTCCGGCTTGCCCGGGACCTCCTCGGCCTTGGCGTGACGCAGCAGGACCAGGGTGCGGTCGTCGCCGACTCGGCTCATGGGGAGAGCATGCTCCGCCCGACTCGACGACACCACCGCGATCCGCATCGGCAGTTCTAGGCTCGCGTCGTGCTCGACGCAACTGACAACCGTCCCCGCCCCGTGGTCGACATCGCCGCCGCGCGACCGGTCGACCGAGCCTGGGTCGACGAGTCGGTCCGCCGGATCCGCGCCGACGCCAACCGCAGCGCGGACACCCACCTGGTCCACGTTCCGCTGCCGGAGGGGTGGGACGTCGACCTCTACCTCAAGGACGAGTCGACCCACCCGACCGGGAGCCTCAAGCACCGGCTGGCTCGCTCGCTGTTCCTCTACGCGATCTGCAACGGCGACATCGGGCCGGGCACCACGGTGACCGAGGCGTCGAGCGGTTCCACGGCGGTGTCGGAGGCCTACTTCGCGCGGATGCTCGGGCTGCCGTTCGTCGCCGTCATGGCCCGGACGACCAGCCCGGAAAAGATCGCCCTCATCGAGCGCGAGGGTGGGACCTGTCACCTGGTCGACGACCCGGCCGCGGTCTACGACACCGCGCGGTCGATCGCCAACGCGACGTCCGGTCACTACCTCGACCAGTTCACCCACGCCGAGCGGGCCACCGACTGGCGCGGCAACAACAACATCGCCGAGTCGATCTTCGAGCAGATGACGCACGAGCGGCACCAGGTCCCGACCTGGGTGGTCGTCGGTGCGGGTACCGGTGGGACGAGTGCCACGATCGGCCGGTTCGTGCGGTACCGCGGGCTGTCCACCCGGGTCGCCGTGGTCGACCCGGAGAACTCCGCGTTCCTCATGGCCTTCCGGGAGCTGCCGACCGATGCTGCGAGGGGGTCACGCATCGAGGGGATCGGGCGTCCCCGGGTCGAACCGAGCTTCGTCCCGCGCGTCGTGGACCGGATGATCGGCGTGCCGGACGCCGCGTCGATCGCGGCGATGCGGTTCCTCCAGCAGCGCACCGGGATCCGAGCGGGTGGCTCGACCGGCACGAACCTCTACGGCTCGCTACGGCTGGCCTGCGAGATGCGCGCGGCCGGCCAGGCCGGGAGCATCGTCACGCTGATGTGCGACCCCCGGGAGCGGTACGTCCGCACCTACTGCAACGACGAGTGGCTGGCTGGGCAGGGACTCGAGCTCGACGCATACCTCGAGGTGCTCGACCGGGCGTGGACGACCGGGGAGTGGACCGGCTGACTCACACGACGTTGTCGAGCGGCTGACCCGCCGCATACGCGCCGAGCTGCCGTTGCAGCAGCGCAACGGCTCGGGGCCGGAACGCCGTACTCGCGCCGCCGACGTGCGGTGAGACCAGCACGTTCGGCGTGGTCCAGAGCGGGTGGTCCCGCGGCAGCGGCTCGGGGTCGGTGACGTCGACGGCGATGCGCAGCCGGCCCGAGGCGGCTTCGGCCACCAGCGCGTCGGTGTCGGCGACCTTGCCGCGCGCCACATTGACGAGGAGGGCGCCGTCCCGCATCGCGGCGAGGAACTGGCGGTCGACGAGACCCGTCGTCGCCTCGGTCAACGGGGTGATGACGATAACGACATCGTGGTCGGGCAGGAGCGCAGCCAGCTCGTCGATGCCGTGCACCCGGGCGACGAGATCGTCGCCGTCCCGGGCGCGGCTTGCCACGGCCGTGACGGTCGTCTCGAAGGCCAGCAGCCGTTGGGCGATCGCGCGTCCGACCTTGCCGTAGCCGACGACGAGGACGCGCCGGTCAGCGAGCGCCGGCCAGATCCGGGTGGGGATCCACTCGCGCCGGTCCTGCGCCCGGACGAAGTCGGGGATGCCGCGCAGGGCGGCCAGGGTGAGCGTGAGCGCCAGCTCCGCCGTCGATGCGTCGTGGATCCCTCCCCCGCTGCACAGGGTCACACCGTCGGGAAGGTGCCGCAGGACGTTGTCGTAGCCGGCCGTCAGGAGCTGGACCACCTTGAGCTTCGGCAGGGTGCCGAGCAGGTCGAGTTGCTGGTCGGGGTCGAGGTAGGGCGGTACCACGACGGCGATCTCGTCACCGTGCGGATGGGGGCCGTGCAGGTCCCAGGTGACCGTGTCCAGGCCGGGCACCGCACCGACGTCGGCTACCCAGGACTGGTCCGGCATCGCCACAAGCGCCACCCCGCGAACCTACCGGGGTCCTTTGGCGTTGAGCGGGTATGCCTGGTGCCCCCAGACCCGCCCTGCCCACCTCCATGCCCCGCCGGGCCGTCCTCGGCGTAGGCGTCTTCGGTGCCCTGGCGCTGGCCGGGTGCACGACGTCGGGCTCCGGGCAGGGGTCGGCCGCGGGGACCACCAGCCCGCCAGCGGCGTCGTCGACCTCGAGCGCGCCGTCGACCGGTTCCTCGACCTCGGCCGTGCGGGCTGCCCTGTCTGCCCCCACCGATGTCGCGACCGGGCTGGACGTGCCGTGGAGCGCAGCGGTGCTCCCGGACGGGTCGGTCCTGGTCAGCGAGCGCGACACCGGTCAGGTCAAGCGCATCGGTGCGGGCGGCGTCGAGACGGTGGGCACCGTCGACGGCGTCGCCGCCTCCGGGGAGGGCGGTCTGCTGGGCCTCGCCATCGACCCGGCGACGTTCTCGACGAAACCGGTTCTGTACGCCTACTTCACGTCCTCGTCGGACAACCGGGTGGTGACCATCGCTCTCGACGGTGGCCGGTTCGGCGCGCAGACCCCGATCATCACTGGGATCCCCAAGGGCGGAATCCACAACGGTGGGCGGCTCAAGTTCGGGCCGGACGGGTTCCTCTACGTCACGACGGGGGAGACCGGGCGGACCGGGCTGTCGCAGAACCTGGACAGCCTCGGCGGGAAGATCCTGCGCGTCACCACGTCCGGCGAACCGGCGCCGGGCAACCCGTTCCCGGGGTCGCGGGTCTGGTCGTACGGGCATCGCAACGTCCAGGGGATCGCCTGGAGCGCCAGCGGTCAGATGTGGGCGAGCGAGTTCGGTCAGAACACCTGGGACGAGCTCAACGTCATCACACCGGGGTCGAACTACGGGTGGCCGACGGTCGAGGGGATCGCCGGACAGAACGGATTCGTTGACCCGGTGCGGCAGTGGTCGACGGGTGACGCGTCGCCGAGCGACATCTGCATCGGACCGGACGGTTCGGTACTCATGGCCGCGCTGCGCGGTCAGTCGCTGTGGAAGATCCCGGTCAAGGCCGACGGGTCGACCGGCGAACCGCAGCGCCTCCTCGAGGGGACGTACGGACGGTTGCGAGACGTGTTCATCGGTCCGGACGGCAACGTCTGGGTGATCAGCAACAACACCGGACGCGGTCAGTCGCGCCCCGGTGACGACCGGGTGGTCAAGCTCCCCCAGTCACTGACGGGCTGAGCCGTTCTACGCTGGCCCGGCGGGCCAACGGGGCCGCGCTCGGGTGACGAAGGGGTAGCCGCATGTCGGAGATCGACGAGATCCTCAGCCAGGTACCGATGGACCAGGTGGCCGCCGCGCTCGGCGTCGACCGGAGCGAGGCCGAGGAGGCCACGCGGACCGCGATCCCTGCACTGCTCGGCGGGATGCAGGCCAACGCCGCCGACCCGGCCGGTGCCGCGTCGCTCACCAGCGCGGTGGAGCAGCACGACAGCTCCGCCCTCGGGGCCGACCTCGACCAGATCGACACCCAGGACGGTCAGCGGATCGTCCAGAACGTCTTCGGCGACCAGACCAACGACGTCATGGCGCGGCTCGGCGGCGCCACCCCGGGCGAGGGCTCGAGCCTGATCCAGAAGCTGCTGCCGATCATCGCGCCGATCGTCATGGCATACCTCGCCAAGAAGCTCCAGGGCGCGGGGGCCGGTTCGGGCACGGCGTCGGCGACCGACGACCCGATGGGCGGGCTCGGCGGGGTGCTCGGCGGCGCAGGTGGTGCCGGTGCCGGCGGCCTCGGCGACGTCCTCGGTCAGGTGCTCGGCGGGGGCGCTGCCGCTGGCGGGTCGACCCAGGGCGGTGGCATCGGCGACATCCTCGGCCAGGTCCTCGGCGGCGCCGGCGGGTCCCAGACCCAGCCCGGTACGCCGTCCGGTCAGGGTGGTATCGGCGACCTGCTGGGCGGGGTACTCGGCGGCCTCCTCGGCGGCGGCAAGCGCTAGGTCACCCCACGAGGTTCTCCCCACGACAGTTCGCCGCTGCGCGTCGAGCCGTCGCGTGGGCCCGCGCTTCGCTCCGATACTCCGCGGGGACCCCGACCGACCACGCACGTAACAGGCCTTGGCCGGGCAATCCCGCTACACCGGTTTTCCGGCGCTGCAGGTGGGCCGCAACCTAGACTCAGCCGGTGTTCTGGCGTGCCGTAAGAGTCCCGCTCTGACGGGGGCGCGAGCGATGGACTACTCGTTCGTCATCGTCAGCTGGAACGCGAAAGCCTTTCTGCGGCAATGCATTGACTCGATTGTCGCCGACTCGTCGGGCCTGGAGATCGAGGTTGTCGTCATCGACAACGCCTCCTCGGACGGTTCGCCGGAGATGGTCCAGGACGAGTACCCCTGGGTGATGCTCGTCCGGAACGACGCGAATGTCGGTTTCGCACGGGCGAACAACCAGGGCATCGCGCTGAGCTCGGGCACATATCTGTGCCTGGTCAACTCCGACGTCATCGTCCATCCGGGCTGCCTCACCGCGATGAAGGAGTTCCTCGACCGCAACCCCGAGATCGGGCTCGCCGGTCCGAGAGTGCTCAACGCCGACGGGTCGCTCCAGCGCAGCTGTCGTCAGGCCCCCACCCTGCGGTCGGTGGTGTTCCGGGCACTGGCGTTGGACACGCTCTTCCGGAGGTCGCCCGTCTTCGGCGCGCACTTCATGACCCATTGGGACCACGACGACGTGCGCGCGGTGGACATCCTCAGCGGGTGCTGCTGGTTCGCGCGTCGTTCCGCGGTGGCGGACATCGGCGGCCTGAACGAGGCGTTCTTCATGTACGGCGAGGACATGGAGTGGTCCTTGCGGTTCCGGCGCGGCGGCTGGTCGGTGATGTTCAACCCGGCGGCCACGATCACGCACTACGGCGGAGCCAGCTCCTCGCGGCAGCCGACCCGCTTCTACGTCGAAATGCAGCGAGCCGATCTCCAGTACTGGCGGATGCATCACGGTCCAGCCTCCTTCGCCGCCTACTACGGCGCCGTAGTCCTGCAACACTCCACGCGAGCCGCCGGCCACTCGTTGATGTGGCTCGTCCGACCTTCGGGCCGTGAGCGGTCCGCCACCAAGGTGCGCGGCAGCGTCACGTGTCTCGCCCGCCTGCTGACGTTGCGCCTCAGCCCAGCGTCGGGGCGCCAATCCGCCGCGAGCGCGGTGCCGGCTCGATGACCTCGGAGCCGCGCTACGGGCTCGTGACCGCCTTCCGGAACGAGCAGGCCTGGCTGGCCGACCTGGTCTCGTCGGTCGAGGCGCAGTCCGTGGCGCCGGTTCGGTGGGTGCTCGTCGACGACGGGTCGACCGACGACTCCCTCGAGACCGCGCGGAGCCTCACCCGACGGCTGCCGTTCGTGGAGGTCGTGGCCCTGACCGACTCCCGGACCCGCAGCTTTGCCTCGCAGGTCTACGCCCAGCTCGCCGGCGTCGAACGGCTGGCCGACACCGACCCCGCCTACCTTGGCTTCCTCGACGCGGACATCCTCCTCCCGCCCGACTACTACGAGTCGATGCTCGGTCGACTCGCCGCCGACCCGAGCTTGGGCGTCGTGGGCGGACACCTGCTCGACAAGATCGGCGGGTCCCTCGTCGACACGCGGGCCGGCAGCCACGGCTACCACGTTCCGGGTGGCGTTCAGCTCTTCCGAGCGGAGTGCTACCGCGAGGCCGGTGGGTACGTCCCCATCGAGGGTGGTGGGCAGGACGTCGTCATCGAGACGACCGCGATGATGAACGGCTGGACGGTTCGCTCGTTCCCCCGGCCGGACGCCGTCCACCTCCGGCCGTTCGGGTCGAGCACGGCTGGCGCCCTGAGCCGCCACGTCGCCTGGGGGCGCAAGTTCTACACGATCGGCTACCACCCGTTGTACTTCGCGGCGGCCACGGTGCGGCGGGTGGCTGAGCCGCCGTACGTCGTGTCTGCGGGCGCGAAGATGAGCGGGTACGTCGGAGCCCTGGTCACGCGACGTCCCCGCGCCGTGTCACCCGAGGTGATGACCTTCCTGCGGCGCCAACAGGTCGGTCGCCTGCTGTCGATCGGCGACCGCCGCCGCCCCTCCGACTAGCCGCAATCCCCGCTTCCAGACTCGCCTGTCAGGAGGTGAGCTTCGCCAGGACGATCTCGCGGACCTTGGCCGCGTCGGCCTGGCCCTTCATCTGCTTCATGACCTGACCGATCAGCGCGCCCGCGGCCTGGACCTTGCCGCCGCGGATCTTCTCCGCGACGTCCGGGTTCGCCGCGATCGCCGCGTCCACGGCCGCCTCCAGCGCCGAGTCGTCCTGGACCAGCTCCAGCCCGAGCGCGTCGGCTACGGCCGTCGGCGAACCCTGCCCCGCCAGCACGCCGTCGAGCACCTGTCGCGCCATCGGGTCGTTGAGCCGCCCCGAGGTGACCAGCCGGTCCAGCTCGGCAACCCACGCCGGCGTCAAGCCGGTCGTCGACGCATACTCGCCGACGTCCACGCCCTCGGCGTTGGCCCGCCTGGCCACCTCCCCGCCCCACCACTTGCGCGCGCCGCCTGCGGTCGCCCCGGCCGCCACCGTCGCCTCGACGATCTCGACGGCGCCCGCGTTGACGACGTCGCGCATCTCGAGGTCGGTGTACCCCCACGCCGTCTGGAGCCGTTTGCGCCGCTCGCCGGGCGGCTCCGGCAAGGTCTGCCGCAGCGCCGCCACCAGCTCGGTCGACGGGGCGACGGGCACGAGGTCGGGCTCCGGGAAGTACCGGTAGTCCATCGCGTCGCTCTTCTCGCGCCCCGCCGTGGTGACCCCCGTGTCCTCGTGCCAGTGGCGCGTCTCCTGGACGATCCGGCCGCCGTCGTGGAGCACCGCGGCCTGCCGGGTGATCTCGTATCGCACCGCCCGCTCCACCGACCGGAGTGAGTTGACGTTCTTGGTCTCGGTGCGGATCCCCAACGGGACCGTCTCCTGCTCGTCGTCGAGCCGAGGCCGCAGCGACACGTTGGCGTCGCAGCGCAGCGAACCCTGCTCCATCCTCACGTCGGAGACACCCAGCGCCCGTAGCAGGTCCCGCAAGGCGGTCACGTATGCCCGCGCCACCTCCGGGGCCCGGTCGCCGACCCCGGTCAATGGCTTGGTGACGATCTCGATCAGGGGGATGCCGGCCCGGTTGTAGTCGACCAGCGAGTGGTCCGCCCCGTGGATGCGACCGGTGGCGCCGCCGATGTGCAGCGTCTTCCCGGTGTCCTCCTCCATGTGGGCGCGTTCGATGAGCACCCGGTACACAGACCCGTCGGCCAGCTCGACATCCAGCCAGCCGTCGTGGGCGATCGGCTCGTCGTACTGCGACGTCTGGAAGTTCTTCGGCATGTCCGGGTAGAAGTAGTTCTTCCGCGCGAACCGGGACCACGGGGCGATCGTGCAGTTCAGCGCGAGCCCGATCCGGATCGCCGACTCGACGCCGACCTCGTTGACGACGGGCAGCGCACCGGGCAGCCCGAGGCATACCGGGCAGACCTGCGTGTTCGGCTCCGCCCCGAACGTCGTCGCGCAGCCGCAGAACATCTTGGTCGCGGTGTTCAGCTCGACGTGCGTCTCCAGCCCGAGAACCGGGTCATATGCGGCGACGGCCTCGTCGTACGGCAGGACCTCGTCGCGGGTGTCGATCGCCATCTCAGGCTCCCTTCGGCAGCTCGGGGGCGCGGTCCAGCAACGGCGCGCCCCAGCGGTCCAGCAGCGCCGCCTCGAGCGCCGCGCCGGCCGCATACAGGCGGTCGTCCTGGGTCGCCGGAGCGAGGAACTGGATGCCGGTGGGAAGCCCGTCCTCGGGGGCGAGCCCGCTCGGGATCGAGATGCCCGGTATACCGGCGAGGTTGGCCGGGATGGTCGCCACGTCGTTGAGGTACATCGCCAGCGGGTCGTCGAGCTTCTCCCCGATCGGGAATGCCGTCGTCGGGGCCGTCGGCGAGATCAGCAGGTCGGCCACCTGGAACGCGCGCTCGAAGTCGTCGGCGATGAGCCGCCGCACCTTCTGCGCCTGGCCGTAGTAGGCGTCGTAGTAGCCCGACGACAAGGCGTAGGTGCCGAGGATGATCCGGCGCTTCACCTCCGGTCCGAACCCCGCGTCGCGCGACGCCGCCATGACCTCCTCGGCGCTCGGGTCGCCGTCGGGGACGACCCGCAGGCCGTACCGCATCGCGTCGAACTTGGCCAGGTTGCTCGACGCCTCGCTGGGGAGGATCAGGTAGTAGGTGGCGAGCGCGTACTCGAAGCTGGGGCAGTCGACCTCGACGACCTTCGCCCCGAGGTCGACGAGCAGCTGCACCGACTCATCGAAGCGTTCGCGCACCCCCGCCTGGTACCCCTCGCCGCCGAGCTGCCGCACCACGCCGACGGTCATGCCCTCGACCGACGCCCGCTGCGCCGCGTCGACCACCGGAGGCACCGGCGCGTCGATCGACGTGGAGTCCATCGGGTCGTGGCCACCGATCACGGCATGGAGCAGGGCGGCGTCGAGGACCGACCGCGTGCACGGTCCGGCCTGGTCGAGGCTGGAGGCGAGCGCCACCAGGCCGTAGCGGGACACGCCGCCGTAGGTCGGCTTGACGCCCACGGTTCCGGTGACGGCGGCCGGCTGACGGATCGACCCGCCGGTGTCGGTCCCGATCGCGAACGGCGCCTGGAAGGAGGCGACCACACTGGACGAGCCACCGCCCGAGCCACCTGGGATCCGGGTGAGGTCCCACGGGTTGTGGCTCGGACCCCACGCCGAGTGCTCGGTCGACGAACCCATGGCGAACTCGTCCATGTTGGTCTTGCCGAGGATCGGCATGGCGGCGGTGCGCAGGTGCGACACGACCGTGGCGTCGTACGGCGGCAGCCAGCCCTCGAGGATCCGGCTACCGCACGTGGTCGGGAGTCCACGGGTGGCCATGACGTCCTTGACCGCGATCGGCACGCCGGCCAGCAGGTGGAGGCTCTCCCCCGCGATACGACGCTGGTCGACCTCCTCGGCGGTGCGCAGCGCGCCCTCCGCGTCGACGTGCAGGTATGAGTGGACCGCACCGTCGACCTCACCGGTCCGGTCGAGGTGAGCGCGGGTCAGCTCGACCGAGCTGATCTCCTTGGCGGCGAGCAGGCGGGCCATCTCGGCAGCACTGAGCCGGGTGAAATCGGTGGTCACGACAGTCCTCAGTCTTCAGCCAGGATGCGCGGAACGGAGAACCGCTGCTGCTCCTCGGCCGGCGCGCCGGAGAGGGCCTCCTGGGCGGTCAGGCTCGGCCGGACCTCGTCCGGGCGGGTGACGTTGGTCAGCGGCAGCGGGTGCGACATCGGCTCCACGCCGTCGGTCGGCGCCTGCTGGACGACGGCGACCGAGTCGAGGATGACCGTCAGCTCGCCGAGCATGCGGTCGAGCTCCGCCTCGCTGAGGTCGATCCGGGCCAGCGACGCGAGGTGCGCGACGTCGTCGCGGGTGAGGGACATGGTGCGTCAGTCTATGGGGACCGCCAGATCACCATGGCCGGTCCCTCGTCGACCAGCCGAGGCCCTTCGGGACGAGCCAGCAGGTCGCGAGCGCTGGGGTCGGCGACCAGCCGGTCGAGTGCCGCGCCCAGCTCGTCGGGGTGGGCCAGCTCGGTCCTCTCGGCGAGGACCACGAGCCGGCGTCGCGTGAGGTTGGCCAGGCCCGCCCGCATCGGCGTCAGCCCGCGAACGCCGACGAAGTCGCGCACCTCCAGAGCCAGAAAGTTGCGGGTCCGCCGCGGGGCCGACGGCGAACCGAGATGGAATCGGACCACTCGCTCGATCTGGTACCAGGGCACGACCAGATCGCCGACGCCGACGCCCTCGGCGCTGATGAGGAGGTCGGCCCGCCGACCCGGCGAGGGCCACCGGCGGAGCCGGACCAGCCGGTATGTCCACACCCCGCCGATCACGAGTACGACCCCGCCGGCGAAGACCAGCACCGGCCAGAGCCTCCCGTGCTTGGCTGCCTCGCGGATCGTCCAGACGATGGCGAACGCCAGGAAGAACGCCCCGCGTACGAGCATGACCAACCATTGCCCCGCGTGACGCCGCGCCGCCCTGACCCAGTTCTGGACGACCACGGGGACCCGGACGACCGGCTCTCCCTCGACGTCCTCCAGGGTTGCCGAGCGGCGAGAGTAGGTCTCCCTGAGGTGGCTCCAACCGTTATCGCCACGGGAGCGGGGCATCCACTCGATCACGGGCGACCTCCAGGCGAGGCTCCCACTGTAAGTCGCGTTCCTGTCGAGCGAAATCTGAGGAAGTTTGTTCGCCGCTCCTGTCGAAATCTCGGGCGCCCGTTCGAGGAAGGGAGGAGACCGCACCTCCCACCGCGGTCCCCGACCCGAAGGAGCTCGTCATGACCACCATCGCCACCCAGCCTGCCGCCTGCACCGACCCGTCCGCCCGCGTGACCCGGTCGCTCGCCGGCTACGGCGTCATCGCGGGGCCGATCTACGTCGGCGTCTCGCTGGCCCAGGCCCTCACCCGC
>DASTNV010000025.1:0-3387 GCA_035762725.1 Lapillicoccus sp.
CCCGCGCCCCGCCGGTGTGCCGCTGGCCGCTGCCCCCCGGCCCCTCGTCTGCGCCCGTCCGCCCGGTCGCCGGCCGGGAGCAGTCCCCGGACGAGCGCCGGCCGCTCCCGGCGCGGTCCAGCGCGCGGCGGCGCCGCCGCCGGCCCGTCCCGGCGCGGTCCGGCGCGCGCCAGCACGACGGCCGGCCGGTCCCGGTCCCGGCCGGCGGCTCCGCGACACGCCGCTGACCAGGCACGCAGCCGATCCGCGGGGCCCGATCGGGCTAACCGGCGACACGGCGCGGCGTCGGCTCTTGACGTCCCGCGCGTGGCGAGTCACGCTGACGCACGAAGTGGACGTCAGGAGGAGGGTGGCGGCCTCGACAGCAGTGTGCGTTACGGCTACACTGCCAGTTTGCGCTGCCCTCTGACCTCCCGCTTACGTCCAGGGCCTGTCCCCCGGCGAAGCCCGGGGGGTCCGAGGCTGCGCGCGCACTGACGGCGCCTGTCCTTGGAAGGACGCATCTTGGCAGTCTCCAGCCCCGGCACTGGCACGACCACGCGCACCACTGGCCCTGACCGAAGGGGGATCCCCGGCTCGCCCGATCGGGTCTCCTTCGCCAAGATCCGGGAGCCCCTGGAGGTCCCGGATCTGCTCGCTCTGCAGACCGACTCGTTCGACTGGCTGGTCGGCAACGAGAAGTGGCGCGCCCGGGTGGCGAACGAGACGGACGCGAGGTCCGGTCTGGACGAGATCCTCGGGGAGATCTCGCCGATCGAGGACTTCTCCGGCTCGATGTCGCTGTCCTTCTCCAACCCTCGCTTCGAGGACGTCAAGGCGTCCGAGGAGGAGTGCAAGGACAAGGACATGACGTACGCGGCTCCGCTGTTCGTCACCGCGGAGTTCATCAACAACACCACCGGCGAGATCAAGAGCCAGACGGTCTTCATGGGTGACTTCCCGATGATGACCGCCAAGGGCACGTTCATCATCAACGGCACCGAGCGGGTCGTCGTCTCGCAGCTCGTCCGCTCCCCGGGCGTGTACTTCGACCGCACCCTCGACAAGACCTCCGACAAGGACGTCTACTCCTGCAAGGTCATCCCGAGCCGCGGCGCGTGGCTCGAGTTCGACGTCGACAAGCGGGACACCGTCGGCGTGCGGATCGACCGCAAGCGCCGCCAGCCGGTGACCGTGCTGCTCAAGGCCCTGGGCTGGTCCGCGGACCGGATCCGGGAGCGCTTCGAGTGGTCGGAGACCCTGCTCGCCACCCTGGAGAAGGACCACATCCAGACCCAGGACGAGGCGCTGCTGGACATCTACCGCAAGCTCCGCCCGGGTGAGCCGCCGACCCGCGAGTCCGCGCAGACCCTGCTCGACAACCTCTTCTTCAACCAGAAGCGGTACGACCTGGCCAAGGTCGGCCGCTACAAGGTCAACAAGAAGCTCGGCCTGAGCCTCCCGGTCGCGCAGGGCGTGCTCACCGAGGACGACGTCGTCGCCACGATCGAGTACGTCGTGCGGCTGCACGCCGGCGAGGAGGGCTACGAGGTCGACGACATCGACCACTTCGGCAACCGGCGGCTGCGCACGGTCGGCGAGCTGATCCAGAACCAGATCCGCGTCGGCCTGTCCCGGATGGAGCGGGTGGTCCGGGAGCGGATGACCACCCAGGACGTCGAGGCGATCACGCCGCAGACCCTGATCAACATCCGGCCGGTCGTCGCCTCCATCAAGGAGTTCTTCGGCACCAGCCAGCTCTCCCAGTTCATGGACCAGACCAACCCGCTCGCGGGCCTGACGCACAAGCGCCGGCTGTCCGCGCTCGGCCCGGGCGGTCTGTCCCGGGAGCGGGCCGGCTTCGAGGTCCGCGACGTGCACCCCAGCCACTACGGCCGGATGTGCCCGATCGAGACCCCGGAGGGCCCGAACATCGGCCTGATCGGGTCGCTGTCCTCCTTCGGCCGGGTCAACTCGTTCGGCTTCGTCGAGACGCCGTACCGGAAGGTCGAGGACGGCCGGGTCACCGACCAGATCGACTACCTGACCGCGGACGAGGAGGACCGCTTCGTCATCGCGCAGGCCAACGCGCTGCTCGACGCGAACGGCCGGCTCACCGAGGACCGCGTGCTGGTCCGCCGGAAGGGCAACGAGGTCGACTACCTCGCCCCGGCCGAGGTCGACTACATGGACGTCTCGCCGCGGCAGATGGTGTCGGTCGCGACGGCGATGATCCCGTTCCTCGAGCACGACGACGCCAACCGCGCGCTGATGGGCGCCAACATGCAGCGCCAGTCGGTGCCGCTGCTGCGCAGCGAGGCGCCGCTGGTCGGCACCGGCATGGAGCTGCGGGCCGCGGTCGACGCCGGCGACGTGATCGTGGTGGACAAGGCCGGCGTGGTCGAGGACCTGTCCGCCGACTACGTCACGGTGATGGCCGACGACGGCACCCGGCAGACCTACCGGCTGCACAAGTTCCGCCGGTCCAACCAGGGCACCTGCATCAACCAGCGCCCGGTGGTGGACGAGGGCGACCGGGTCGAGGTCGGCCAGGTCATCGCCGACGGCCCGTGCACCGAGTCCGGCGAGATGGCGCTCGGGAAAAACCTGCTGGTCGCGTTCATGCCGTGGGAGGGGCACAACTACGAGGACGCGATCATCCTGTCCCAGCGGCTGGTCCAGGACGACGTCCTGACCTCGATCCACATCGAGGAGCACGAGGTCGACGCCCGGGACACCAAGCTGGGCGCGGAGGAGATCACCCGCGACATCCCGAACGTCGCCGAGGAGGTCCTCGCCGACCTCGACGAGCGCGGCATCGTGCGGATCGGCGCCGACGTGGTGCCGGGCGACATCCTGGTCGGCAAGGTCAACCCGAAGGGCGAGACCGAGCTGACCCCGGAGGAGCGGCTGCTGCGCGCGATCTTCGGTGAAAAGGCCCGCGAGGTCCGCGACACCAGCCTCAAGGTGCCGCACGGCGAGTCCGGCAAGGTCATCGGCGTCCGCGTGTTCAGCCGCGAGGACGGCGACGAGCTGCCGCCGGGGGTCAACGAGCTGGTCCGCGTGTACGTGGCCCAGAAGCGCAAGATCCAGGACGGCGACAAGCTGGCCGGCCGGCACGGCAACAAGGGCGTGATCTCCAAGATCCTGCCGCAGGAGGACATGCCGTTCCTCGAGGACGGCACGCCGGTCGACATCATCCTGAACACGCACGGTGTGCCGCGGCGTATGAACATCGGCCAGGTGCTGGAGACCCACCTCGGGTGGATCGCCAAGCAGGGCTGGAGCATCAACGGCGACCCGGACTGGGCGCAGAACCTGCCGGAGGACCTGTACGAGGTCGAGGCGGGCACCAAGACCGCGACCCCCGTCTTCGACGGTGCGCGCGAGGAGGAGATCACGGGCCTG
>DASTNV010000026.1:0-21790 GCA_035762725.1 Lapillicoccus sp.
GGGACTCGTTGACGGCCCGAGGTGTCTCCTCGCGTGGTGACCGCGAGGTGACCGGTACGAGCCGGTCAGGCGTGGGTCAGTCTCAGGTCCACACTGTCCGGTCGCATTGACCGTCGCCAGCCTGCGTACGGGCGGTAGTCGAACAGGCCCGACTGAGGGTGCTGGGCCCCCAGGCCAGCGCGCAGTCCGCCGCGCGTCGTCGAGCGACGCTCCGTGCTCGACCGCGAGGAGCATGAGGTACTGCATCCGGGACATCGGTTCGCGGGAGTACCCGTTCGTCGGTGAAGCCATGACGCCATCCGTTCTGCCGCACTCGGTTGATTGCGGTGCTCGCTGGGTTACCCCGCTTCCTTTGGGTGTATGCGTCACGGTCCTTCGGCGATTCCGGTGTTGAATCGCGAGGTGACCGACGCGAGCCCGTGGCTGATTGAGGAGCTGGACCTCGACGCATACCTCGAGCGAGTCGGTTCCGCCGCGGCCCCGCCGTCGCGGGGCGCGCTGGACGCCCTGCACGAGGCGCACGTCAGGGCGTTCACGTTCGACAACATCGACGTCCTGCTCGACCAGCACCCCGGCGTCCGGCTGGACGCCGTGCAGGACAAGTTCGTCCGGCGCGGGCGGGGTGGCTACTGCTTCGAGCACGCGGTGCTCTTCGCCGCCGCCCTGGAGCGGCTGGGATACTCCGTCGAGCGTCGGCTCGGCCGGGTCGGGGACGCCACGGCGCCGCGCACGCACTGTGTCGTCGTGGTGACGCTCGACGGGCAGCGGCTGCTCGCTGACCCGGGGTTCGGGCTGTCGCTGCTGCGTCCGATTCCGTTGGTGGACGGCGCGGAGGACGACTACGGCGGCTGGCCCTACCGGCTGCGGGAGATCCCGCTGGGCAGTGGGCGCAGCTGGGCCCTGGAGCGGTGGCGGGAAGAGCGCTGGGAGTCGATGCATACGCACGACGAGCTGCCGCTGCAGCCGGTCGACCTCGCGGTCGCGAACCACTTCACCAGCACCTACCCAGCCACCCACTTCCGGCACATGCTCATGCTCACCCGCCACCTCCCGGACCGGCACGTGGCCGTGACCCACGAGACGGTGACGGTCCGCCGACCGGGCCAGGCCACCGAGCACCGACGGTTGGTGGACGGCGAACTGGCCGAGTGGGTCGACGCGTTGTCGGTCCCGCTCACCGCCGACGAACGGACCGCCCTGAACGCGCGAGTGGCGACGCTGGCGCCGCTGGCGTGAACCTCAGAACAGGGCGCTCATCAGCGCCCGGCGACCGACCGCCACGCGCTCGTCACCGGAGCCCACGACCTCGAACAGCTCCAGGAGGTGCTCCCGGGCCCGGTTCCGGTCGTCGTCCGAGGTGACCCGAACCGTGTCGACCAGCCGGGTGAACGCGTCGGCGACGTGGCCGCCGAGGACGTCGAGGTCGGCGACGACGATCTGGGCGCCGACATCGGCGGGGTCGGCCGCGGCAGCGGCGCGGGCGGTAGCGGGGTCGACCCCCTCGGTGCGGCGCATCAGGCCCACCTGGGCCAGGCCGGCCTTGGCCTCCGCGTCGGCGGGGTTCTCGGCGAGTGCGCGCTCGTATGCGGCGGCGGCCGCATCCAGGTCGCCGGCCTCGATCGCGTCGAACGCGGCAGCGAGGTGCGGCGGCAGCTCCGGCTCGGCGTCCTCGTCGACGTCTGCGGGGTCGCCGGTCGACTCGTCCTCGGTGTCCGGGCTGACCCGGCCGGTGATGCCGTTCTGGACGGCCACCTGGAGCAGCTCGTCGATGACCGGCTGGACCTCCTGCGGAAGCAGCGGGCCGACGAACAGCGGGAGCGGCCGGCCCTGGAGGAGCGCGATGGTCATCGGGACCTGCTGCACCTGGAGCGCGCGGAGCAGCCCCGGGTTCTCGTCGACGTTGACCGAGACGACCTGGAATCGGCCCTGGTTCGTCGCGGCGAGCCCGCCCATGACTTTGACGAAGTCGCCCGACTCGGGAAGTCGGGACGACCACAGCACCACGACGACGGGGTAGCGCAGGCTGGCCGAGACGAAGTCCTGGAACGTCGCGTCGGTGCCCGTCACGACGAGGCCGGCAGCCCCGTTGCCGGCCGCGTCCGCCGCGCCGGGCGCTCCCCCACCCGCCGCCGGCGACGCACCCCGAGCCGGCGCAGCCGGACGCTTCAGCGCGGACAGGTCGACCGCTCCGCGCAGTGCGGAGGGCGGGAAGGGCTGCTGGCTCATGACGCCATTCTTGCCGGTCAGGTACCGGTCGCGCCGACCAGGTGCTCCTCGGCGGCGACCGCCTGGGCCTGGCCGCTCGACGGGATGACGAAGACGACGAACTCCAGCGTGTCGAGAGTGGCCTCGGCCTTGACCGAGGACAGCCCGGTGAGCGTCTTGAACTGGTCCGAGACGTTGATCGTCCCGGTCGTCTTGTTGAGGACGGTGTCCTTGCGCTCCATGACCGTGAAGGCCAAGGCGCCGCGGTCGCCGGCCAGCCGCAGGCCACCGCTGACGTCCTTGGCAAGGTGCTGCTCGGTGAACGTGCCGACGCTGGAGATCTTGCCGGCCTGGTCCTTGGCGGCGGCCTTGATCTTGTTCGCGAACGCGTCGTCGGTGAACGGCGGGTCGGTGGCCGGGTTCGGCGTGGGGTAGGCGAGCGAGGCCGCATACGCCGCGACGAGCTTCTCCGGTTCGACGGCAAGGCCGCTGGGGTCGTCGCCGAGCGACGGCGCCCCCTGCGTGACCTGGTCGAACGCCGGGACCTCGGTGGCCGGCAGCATCGGGGCGCTCGCGGCGATCTTGAACGGCGTGCGCACGTCGGGGGTCACCAGCAGCGACAGGACCGGCAGCCCGGACTTGGCCCGAGTGGTCTGCACGATCATCGAACGCGGGTAGCTGAGGCCGTTCGAGACCGCAAGCACGACCGGCGGGGCGTCGGTCAGGGTCAGCGCGTCCTTCTGGTCCTGGGTGAGCGTGCCGGCGAGCTTGGCGTCGGCCTTGGCCGCCGTCAGCGCGTCGCCGGTGTAGGCGGCGTCGCGCAGCGAGTCGCCGTCCGCACCAGGGGTGGCGGCGGCCTTCTCCGCCGTCTCGACCACCTGGGCGGCGATGGACTGGGCCCGCGAGCTGGAGACGGCGCCACCGACGGTCGCCGTCGGCGCGTCCGAGATGCCGGCGACCGACGCACAACCGGCCAGTGCGGCGGCGACCAGCGTGGCACCCGCGACCGCGGTGAGGCGGCGGATGAGGGTGCTCATCGCGCCTCCTCCGGGGTTGGCTCGGCCGTCGGATGCTCGGCGGGCTTCTCCGGCTTCTCGTTCTCATCCGGGGCCTTCGGCTGCTCGGAGGCGGCGTGGGCGGGCGCCTCGGTAGGCGTCTCGGTAGGAGTCTCGGTAGGAGTCTCGGAAGGCGTCTCAGTGGCCGGCGGGGTGCGCCAGTTCTGCCAGAGCCATCCGCCGGCGAACGCCAGCACGATGAGGCCGACGACGAGCGCCACCAGTGACTGCAGGAACCAGGTGTTCCGGGCGACGGTGATGTCGACGTCGAACGAGCCACCCTGCGTGGGGTAGACGAGGACCGACTGGGGCGCCTGGTCCTGGGTGACCGTGATCGACCCCTCACCGGTGGCCCGCCAGATGTGCGACTCCGAGGGGTCGGCGAGGTCGCCGGAGCCGAGCGTCTCGATGGTCAGCGTGCGGGAGGGAAAGGACGCCGACGCGACGAAGTTGTGCTTCGACTGCCCGACGAGCTCGTCGACGTCCTGCGGCACCGCCGCGCCGATGAACACCGGGCCGGAGGCGGCGTTGGCGCTGACGGTCACGGGTGCCTGGACCCGGTTGAGCACGTCCGGGCCGATGACGAGCGGGGCGTTCGAGGTCTCGTGGAAGGCGGCCGTGCCCTTGGGTCCGAGGATGAACGCGAACCACGCGCCGAACACCACGAGGGCTAGGCCGACGAGAGCCGCGAGGGCAACCGCGATGCGGCGTGCGAGGGCCACGGGTGAAGGTCCTGTCGATGTTGTGGACGGCGCGACGGAGCGCACGGGCGTCCGGTGGTGGGGGCTGCCGGGGTTGGGCCTGGCGTCCACCATGACATACGCACCTGGGCCGAGACCAATTCGTGACCTGGCCGTGGGCGGCTGCGTCAGAAGCGCGCGGGCTCCCGGTAGACGCCCCACTCGTCGCGCAGCGCGTCGCAGATCTCGCCGAGAGTGGCCTCCGCGCGGACCGCGTCGAGCATGGCCGGAACCATGTTCTCGTCGGTGCGGGAGACCTCCACCATGCGGGTCAGGGCGGCGTCGACGGCGGCCCGGTCGCGGCCGGCCTTGCGGTCGGCCAGTAGCCGGACCTGCTCGCGCTCGACCTCGTGGCTGACCCGGAGGATCTCCAGCTCGTGGCTGATCGACGCGGTATGCGTGTTGACGCCGACGACCTTCTTGTCACCCTTCTCGAGGGCCAGCTGGTACTGGAAGGCCGCGTCGGCGATCTCGCCCATGAACCAGCCCTCCTCGATGCCGCGGAGGATGCCGGACGTCATCGGACCGATCTCGTGCTGGAACATCCCGTCGGGGCCGGCCGTCCGGCCGAGCTCGCCCATGTCCTTGATCCGCTGGAAGATCGCCTCGGCCTCGGCCTCGATCTGGTCGGTGAGCGCCTCGACGTACCACGACCCACCCAGCGGGTCGGCGACGTTGGTCACGCCGGTCTCGTCCATCAGCACCTGCTGGGTGCGCAGCGCGATCTCGGCAGCCTGCTCGGTGGGCAGCGCCAGCGTCTCGTCGAGGGCGTTCGTGTGGAGACTGTTGGTGCCGCCGAGCACGGCGGCGAGCGCCTCGACGGCGGTCCGGACGACGTTGTTGTACGGCTGCTGCGCGGTGAGCGAGACGCCGGCCGTCTGGGTGTGGAACCGGAGCCACTGCGCCTTGTCGGTCGTGGCGCCGTAGACGTCACGCATCCAACGCGCCCAGATCCGCCGGGCGGCCCGGAACTTGGCGATCTCCTCGAAGAAGTCGACGTGCGCGTCGAAGAAGAACGACAGCCCTGGCGCGAAGACGTCGACGTCCATGCCGCGAGAGAGACCGAGCTCGACGTACCCGAACCCGTCGGCGAGCGTGAACGCGAGCTCCTGCGCGGCCGTGGAGCCGGCCTCGCGGATGTGGTACCCCGAGACCGAGAGCGGCTTGTAGGCGGGGATGTTGTGCGCGCAGTACTGCATGAGGTCGCCGATCAGGCGCAGGTGCGGCTCCGGCGCGAACAGCCACTCTTTCTGGGCGATGTACTCCTTGAAGATGTCGGTCTGCAGCGTCCCGTTGAGGACCCCGAGGTCGATGCCCTGGCGCTCCGCGGCGACGAGGTACATGCAGAACACCGGGACCGCCGGTCCGGAGATCGTCATCGAGGTCGTGACGTCGCCGAGCGGGATGTCGGCGAAGAGGGTCTCCATGTCGACGGCGCTGTCGATGGCGACGCCACAGTGGCCGACCTCGCCGAGGCTGTGACCGTCGTCCGAGTCGCGGCCCATCAGGGTCGGCATGTCGAACGCGACCGACAGGCCGCCCCCGCCGCGGGCGAGGATCATCTTGTAGCGCTCGTTGGTCTGCTCGGCGTTGCCGAACCCGGCGAACTGGCGAATGGTCCACGTCCGGCCGCGGTAGCCCGTCGCATACAGGCCGCGGGTGAAGGGGAACTCCCCCGGCCACCCGATCCGCTCGAGGCGCGCCCGCTCGTCGTCGGAGGACGGCTCCGGTATGCCGTGCAGCCCCGGGCCGTAGACCGGCTGGACCGTGTCGCCGGACAGGGTGGTGAAGTCCGCATCGCGGACCCGCCCGGTCGCGAGGGCGGCGTCGTAGCGCTGCTGCCAGCGCTGAGCGCCGGTCGGTACGTCGGGGGTCTGCGCAGGCATACCGGTAATTTACTAGGACGTCCTACTAAATTCCAGTCGACCGGCACCCGCCTTGATCGGTCCGACAACTTCTCAGCACGTGCGGAGTAGTAATCGGGACAAGCCCGGATTTGTCCGCGCCGGTTCTCATCACGTGCGGAGAAGTCGGCGAGCGGGAGGGCGCCTACTCCGCGAAGTCGCCCCGCGCGACCCGGACTTTTCGCAGCAGGGCGAACAGCTGGTCGTGCTCCTCAGGGCTCAGCATGCTCATCCCGAACCCGCCGGCCACGAGGTCCGCGGTGGCCGCCTCCATGACGTCGCGGCCGGTGTCGGTGATCGCCGCGAGCGTGCCCCGGCCATCACGAGGGTTCGGGCTGCGGGAGACGAACCCCTGGGCTTCCAGGCGCTGGACGATGTTGGTGGCCGAGGTCGGGTGGACCATCAGCCGCTCACCGACCTTGCTCATCGGCAGCTGGCCCGCGGAGGAGAAGGCGAGTAGGACCAGGGCCTCGTAGCGGGCGAAGGTCAGGCCGTGTCGGCCCACGACGGCGTCGAAGTCGGCGAGCAGGAGCTGCTGGACGCGCATGATCGAGGTCGCGGAGGCCATCGCCTGGACCTGGGAGCGCGCACCCCAGCGACGACGCCAGAGCTCCGCGGCCCGGCGGATCGGGTCGAAGCGGAGTCGGAGGTCGGTCACGACGCGCAACGGTAATGGTTGGCTGGCGTCGTGGACGAGACCGTCGAGTGGGTGGACGCGCAGGCGCGGGTGATCGCCCTGGTGCGCGGGTTGGGCTCCGCGGCGGCTGAGCAGCGGGTCCCGGCGTGCCCGGACTGGACGGTGCGCGACCTGCTCTCCCACATGGTGGGGCTGGGCGTCGACGTACTCGCCGGCGACGAACCTGACGACCACAACGCGACGTGGACCCAACGGCAGGTCGACGAGCGCAGGGGCCGTTCGGTCGCCGCGCTGGTGGCCGAGTGGGAGTCGATCACAGGACCGATGCAGACGTACTTCCGCGACCGCAGCACCCGCCCGCTCGGCGACCTGATCATCCACGAGCAGGACCTGCGGGGGGCGGTGGGCATTTCGGGCGGGCAGGACACCGACGGGCTCGCCGCGATCCGGGACCGGATGCTGCGCCGGTTCGCGGCGAGGGCGACCGAGATGCCGCCGATCGCCCTGGTCGGGTCCCGCTGGCGGTGGGTGTCCAGGGACGGGGACGCCGCGGTGGTCGTGCAGGCGCCGGACTTCGAGCTCGCCCGGGCGCTGATGGCCCGGCGGTCGGCCTCTCAGATCAGGGCCTGGACGGTGTCGGGTGACGTCGAGCCATACCTGCCGGCGTTCGCCACCCTGGGAGCGCTGCCCGAGCGCGACCTAAGCGAGTAGCCGGACCGCGGTCGGTTTGTGGCATCTCGGCCATGAACGGACCCTGAATCAGGCCGACCACGGTCGCTTTTGTGGCGATTCGGCCACGAACCCTCACCCTTCGGCGAGCAAGCCCTCGATCCGGGCGACCTTGCCCTCGAGCTCGCCGGTGAACCCGGGCCGGATGTCGGCCTTGAGCACCAGGCTCACCCGCGGGCTGGCCGCAGCGACCGCGTCAACGGCGCCCTTGACGACCGCCATCACCTCGTCCCACTCGCCCTCGAGGGTGGTGAACATCGAGTCGGTCCGGTTCGGCAGACCGCTCTCGCGGACGACGCGGATCGCCGCGGCGACGGCCTCACTCACCGACCCGGTGTCGTCGGCGGCAACGGCGGGGGCGACGGAGAAGGCGACGAGCATGCCCGCCACCGTAACCGCCGCCCCTCACGCCTCGTCGACCAGCACCTTTCGGCACATTCGGCCGAGCTCGACCACGCGGAACCCGAGCTCGACGTTGATGCCGACCATGTAGGAGTTCGTCGCGTCGTTGCCGGTACCGACCGTCTGCCGCTCCGGGTAGGACCGCTGCAGCTCGCGCAGGTTGGCGACCTTGACCGCCATCCCGAGCCGGTGCCCACGGTGCGCGCGGTCGACCAGCGTTCCCCACTGCCACGCCTTGGTCGGCGCCCCCGACGGCAGGACGAGGTCGGTGTAGGCGACGACCTCGCCGGTCGCCTCCTCGATCGCGACCGTCGTGATCCGGCGCCGGCCCTGGCGACGCTCGAGGTCGATGTACCCCCGATACCGCTCCGGCGTCAACGTCTCCTCCTCGAAGTCGACCACCCCGGTGGGGGCGTCGACGTTGAGCAGGTTCGAGACCCGGCAGTACCCGGGAACGAGGGCCTCAGGGAGACCGTCGGTATGCGTCTCCAGCCGGTATGCGCCGGCCCACCGCTCCCGGCCGCTCGCCTCGAGCCGGTCCAGGACGTCGTCGGGGACAGGCAGGTCGAGAAGACGGACCTTGTCGGTCGTCTCGCTGACGTACCCAAGCCGCTCGGCGAACTGCTCGAACGGGTGGTCGACGACGTCCGGCGGCAGGTACACCTCGACGAGGATCTCGTGCCGCCCGATCTCGCGAGCCCGCCGCTCGAGCGCGGTGACCAGGGCCGTCCCGGCGCCGCGGCCACGGTGGTCGGGGTGGACGTCGACCTCGGCCCAGATCTTGTCGGTGTTGTCACCCAGGCTCATCCAGAGCGTGGCGACGCCGACAACCTTCCCGTCCTCCTCGACGGCCCACTTCTCGATGCGCTCGTCCGGGTCGTCATAGCGCCACTCGGCCAACGTCGGCTCGTAGCCGTCGGTGTCGTCCCACGGCCGCTCGTAGCGACGGCTGGCGAGGACGGCTGAGTACACGGCGGCGCACTGGGCGTCGTCGTGCAGGTCGACCAGGTATGCGTGTGCCGCGGCGAGAGGCGGTACCGAGGCGGTGGGAGACATACCTCGACGGTAGAAGGCCAGTCGGCCCGCGCGCCAACGGTTTTCGAGCAACGCCCTAGCGGAGACGCGAGAGCCGCCCCTCGTCGAGCCGAACCTCGCCGTCACAGACCGCGGCCGCCTCGGGGTCGTGGGTGGCCATGACGACGACGGCGCCGCGGTCGGCCTGGGCCCGGAGCAGCTCGAGGACGCGGCCCCGGTTGGTGTGGTCCAGCTCGGACGTCGGTTCGTCGGCGAGCAGGACCGGCGCCTCGGTGGCCAGGCCCCGGGCCACGGCGACGCGCTGCTGCTGACCACCCGAGAGCTCCTCCACGAGGTGGTCGCCCGACTCGGACAGCCCGACGTCGGCCAGCGCCGTCGCCGCGCGGGTCGTGACCTCGTCGGGGCTCGTGCCGGTGGCCAGCAACGGGAAGGCGACGTTCTCGTGGGCGGTGAGCACCCCGGCGAGGCCGTTCCCCTGCGGGATGAGGGCGACGCCGGCGCGGATGGCGGCGCCCCGGTCGGCGATCCGCGTCGCCCCCACCGTCACCTCACCGACCGCCGGGCGGACCGCGCCGGCGATCGCCCACAGCAGTGAAGACTTGCCGGCGCCGGAAGGCCCGGTGAGCGCGAGCAGTGTTCCGGGGGGAACGACGAGGTCCACGTCGTCCACCGCGACGAGGCTGCCGTACCGCACCGCGACACCGCGGACGACCACGGACCCCTCGGTGGCCTCGGGCTCCGGAGTGACGGCCACCGGAGCGGACACCTCGGGCACCGCCACCTCGCCGACGACCGGACGCGCATACGGGTTGCTGCCGGTGGGCTCAGTCATCCTCGCCGCCCTCTCCGGGGATCAGCGTCCACCGGTCGCCGTCGCGGTGGACCCGGATCAGCGAACCGGGTGGGAAGTCGCCGAGGACGTCGTCGGGAAGGGGCAGCGACCCGTCGGCGGACACGACCGCATACTCCTCGCCGCGGCGCCCCTCGCCACCAACCCGGCCGTCGCGGATGGTGATGGTGCGCGGCAGCCGCGCCGCGACCTCCGCATCGTGGGTGACGAGGACGACGGTCGTTCCGACCTGCCGGTTGACCTCGTGGAGCCGGTCGAGGACGAGGTCGCGGGCCTGGTGGTCGAGCTGGCTGGTCGGCTCGTCGGCCAGTAGCAGGCCCGGCAACGTCGAGATGGCGACGGCGAGCGCCGTGAGCTGGAGCCGCCCCGGGGTCATCGTCGACAATGGAGTGCGGGCCACGTCGGTCAGGCCTACGAGCTCGAGGACCTCGCCGGGGGCCGGGACCGGGCGGCCGACGGCGCGCGCCGCGGTCTGGGCGAAGACCACGTTGTCGCGAGGGCCGAGGTAGGGCAACAGGTTCCGGCCCGCGCCCTGGAGGACCATGCCGACGTCGGCGGCGCGGTACTCGTCGAGGGCCGGTTCGTCCATCCGGCTGAGGTCATGACCGCCGATCCGGATCCGTCCGGCGCTGGGCCGCATCAGCCCCCCGAAGAGGGTGAGCAGGGTGGACTTGCCGGCGCCCGAGGGGCCGAGCAGGCCGACCATCTCGCCGGCGCGAACGTCGAGGTCGACGCCGGCGAGCGCGGCGACATCGTGGCCCTCGGCCCGGTAGATGTGCACGAGGCCGTGGGTCGACACGGCCAGGCCGCGGCGCTCCTGGACACGCTCACGCACCATGGCGCTCACAGCTGCTCCCTCACTCTCGAGAGCGAGGACCGCCCGACCAGGCGGATCCCGACGATCGCGCCGACCGCGAGCAGGAGGACCAGCGCAGCGAGCACTGCGATCGCGACCGGGGCCGTGGCCGGCGTCGTATCGATCGGGAGGACTGCAGACGGGATGGTGAAGAACGGGATGATCGGCATGGCCAGCTGGGCACCGAGCAGTCCGGAGACCGCCCCGACCAGCACGCTGACGACGACCACCGTCCACTGCTCGGCGAGCCCGACCCGGCGCAGGGCCGGGGCGCTGACCCCGGCCATCCGCAGCGCGGCGTAGTCGCGGGACCGGGTTCGCCACGACGTGACCGCGACGAGGATGAGAACCAGCGCGGCGATGAGGAGCGCCAGCAGGCCGACGACGAGGGCGAGCCGGAGGCCCCACGCCGATGCCGAGCTGTTGAACAGCTGCTCCCGCTCGGTCCTCAGCTCGACCGACCGCACGGCGAGGCCGGCATTGGTGAGCGCCGCCTGGACGCCGGGCAGCGCCTCTGGGTCGGCGACCCAGATCTGCGCCTGGCCGAGGGCTGCGATGTCGGTGGCCTTCCCGGCGAGGACGTCGAGGTTGACGATCGCCTGGTCGGTTGCCCCGCCTGGCGCATACGGGACCTGTGCCGCCCGCGTGTAGTCGAGCGTGATCCCGTCGAGGCCGGCCGCCTGGAAGCTCGGGCCTGCGGCGTTGTTCGGCAGCGGGCCGGCGACCAGGGCGGGGATCGCGGCGGAGCTGCCGCGGGCGGTCACCTTCACGTCGTCGGACCGCGTCTGGATGGCCATGCCGAGCCGGGTGGGATCGCCGGCGTCAGCGGTCCGCGCGTAGGGACGCAGCTGGTCCGCAGGGGCGTCCGGCTCCCCCGAGGGCGGCCACGCCGCCGCCCCACCGAGAGCGACCGGCGCCGAACCGTTCATCGTCACGGCACTCACCGTGAAGGTCCCCTTCATGACGCCCTTGAAGCCCAGCGGCGGCGCCGCACTGATCCCGACGAGCCGACAGCCCGAGGCGCAGGCGACATCGTGGGTGAGCGTCACGGCTCCCGTTCCCGAGAGCGGCAGGTTGCCCAGGTTCACGGTGAACGGGCCCTGCCCGACCGGCGCGAGGTAGACGATCAGCGACGGGTTGCCGTCGCCGGGGAGCCCGAGAGGGACGGCGGTCGGTTGGACCGACGGCGTGGTGCTCGGTGGCGCGTTCTGGTTGTCCAGCGTCACGGTCGAGTCACCGACCGTGAGGGAGAACGCGCGCCCGGTGAGGAGGATCTCTGGCGTGGCGTTGCCGCCGCTGATCGCGCTCCATGGGAAGGCGCCCGCGTCCCGGGGCAGCTCCGCGATCCGGGAGAACTGGTCGGGGACGACGGCCAGGGTGGTCATCGCCGAGGCGTTCCCCTGCGAGACCTCGACCACGGGTGTGGCGATCGTCCCCGTCGGGTCGGCGGCGGTGACCGCCTTGCGCAGCGACGTGATGTCGGTCGCCGCGGTCGTGACGACCGCTTCCGCCCCGGCCTCGACCCGGGCCCGGTCCTCGCGGTTGCGCGCGCCGACGACGAGGGCGTCCGTCGCGAACACGGTGAGCGCCGTGGCGACCGTGATGATCGCCATGATTCGGCGCACCGCGGGACGTCGGGCGACCTGGACCGCAGTCAGCCCTCCGACGACGCGGCCGCGGGCCGTCAGCCGGCGGGCCGTCGCATCGGCGAACGGGATGAGGACGTGGGCGAGGATGAGGCCCAGCGCGAGCGCGATGAGCGTCGGGGTGGCCAGCGCGAGCGGGCCAGAGAGGTTGCCGCTCCACAGGGTGACCAGCCCGGCGCCGGCCACGGCGACCACCACCGCGTCGATCACGCCGACCGCCCACCCGGCCCGGCGGGGCGGGACACGCCGCAACAGCGTCGAAATCGGCTCGCGCAGGGTTGGCCGGGCGACGAGGGCGACGGCGAGCAGCGCCACGACGAGCGACAGCAGCGCCGCCACGTAGGTCGCGGTCGGCAGCTCGAAGGGAACGCCGTCGGCCAGCCAGAACCGGCGCGCCACCTCGCCGAGGAGCAAGGCTAGGAGGAACCCGACCGGCACCCCGGCCGCCACGACGACGCCCAGCTCGAGCATCACCATTCGCGCTGCACCCGCGGGGCCGAGTCCGCGCAGCCGGCCGAGAGCCAGCTCGGGACGCCGCTGTTCGACCGCGGCCGCGGCCACGAGGGCGAGCACGACGACCGCGAGCACAGCGAGCTGACCGACCAGCAGTGGCACGATGGTTCGGGCCTGGCGCTGTCCCTCGACGACGCCTTCGACCAGGTCGGACACGGAGGTACGGACGACGACGACCGGAACCTTGCCCACGCCGACCTGCTGCATCTGCTGGACGGCCGGCGGGATGGCCTCCAGGCCGTCGATGGTGACCTTGTCGTTCTGCAGCAACCAGATGACGTTGACCCGGCTGGCGCGCCAGCCGGTCGCGAACGTCGACGGCGGAGTGACCCATCCGTCCATCAGCACCGTGTCGGTGTTGCCCAGGGAGGCGATCTGACCGGCGCGACCCTCGAGGCTGAACCCCTGCCAGTGGCCCGGGTCGTCGAGCTGCCGGAAGAAGGCCGTCACGGTGAACGGCTTGTCGAGCGCCGACGTCTGGAAGCCCGCGGTGAGCACCTCGGTCGCCTTGAGCTGCGTCCCCAGCTGCCAGCCCTGGACCTTCGCCTCGGCCGCGGAGACGGCGATCTCGTACGGCTTGGACGGACAGGTGCCCTGCGTGAGCTCGAGCGAACGGCAGGTGTCCTGCGGGCCGACCAGCTGGATCGTCGATGGACGCCCCGCTACGCCGGTGTAGTTGACCCGCCCCGACCACAGCTCGCTGCCCGCGTCGTAGAACGGCAGCAGCTCGTTCGCGAAGACGTTCCTGATGGTCGTCGGCGACGGCGGGGCGACCGCGCCCTGCACGGACTCGCCGACGATCGAGGTGTCGAGGATGCTCTGGCGGGTCAGCCCGTCACGCAGCAGAGACTGCTCGAGCGCGCGCTCGTACAGCGGGGCGAAGACGGCGCAGGCGGTGAGCAGCGCCGACAGCAGCGCCAGGGCCGCGGCCTGGGCGCGCCGGTACTTGATCGCCGCCCACACCGCACACCTCCGAGTCCCGCGCCGGTCCAGCTCAGCCCAGAAGCCCCCTCCGGCCGCCGAGCCGCTTGACCCTACCTCCCGGTGCTGGACGTCAGATGGCCAAGCGCACCAGCACGACGGAGTGCCCGGAAAGCGTTACCGATTCGTTGGTATGCGTCGTGCCCGCCGGGTCCCAGGCCAGGACGACATCGGCCGAGCTGTCGAGACCGGGGACGGGGATCGTCGCCGGCTCGGCGGCGAGGTTGGCGACCACGCGGTAACACCCGCGCGCCAACAGGATCCACGCGTCGTCGGCTCCGCTCTCGACGGTGACCGAGTCGAGGTGGTCGTCCCTGAGGTCGTCCTCACGGCGGCGTTCGGCGACCAGCGACGCATACCAGCGGAACATCCGGGCGTGCTCCGGCAGCTCGAGCTCGGACCAGTCGAGCACGCTGCGGTCGCGGGTGGCGGGGTCCTGCGGATCGGGTACCTCGTCCTCGGACCAGCCGTGCGCGGCGAACTCGGCCCGCCGACCGGCTCGTACGGCCGCAGCCAGCTCCGGCTCTTCGAACGACGAGAAGAACTGCCACGGCGTGCTCGCCGCCCACTCCTCGCCCATGAACACCATCGGCGTGAACCCCGAGGTCAGGTAGAGCGCCGCTCCGATCGCCTGCTGGCCCGGCGTGACCGCCGCGCTGATCCGGTCCCCCCGCGCGCGGTTGCCGACCTGGTCGTGGGTCTGGAGGTACCCCAGGAACTGGGTAGCGCGAAGGGCGGACCGGTCGACGGGGGCGCCCCACTCGCGGCCGCGGAACGACGACCACCCACCGGTGTGGAAGAACACGTCGTGCAGGGTCCGGGCCAGCACTCCCGGTGCGGCGAAGTCCGCGTAGTAGCCCTGCGCCTCCCCGGTCAATGCGGTGTGAAGCGCGTGATGGACGTCGTCGTCCCACTGCGCGCTCATCCCCAGGCCGCCCTGGTCGGTCGGCGTCACCACAGCCGCGTCGTTGAGGTCGCTCTCGGCGACCAGCGCCAGCGGGCGGCGCAGCTCGGCGGACAGCGCGTCGACGGCGTCCGAGAGCTCGGCCAGGAGGTGCAGCGTGGACTCGTCCTTCAGCTCGTGGATCGCGTCGAGGCGCAGCGCGTCGACGTGGAAGTCGCGGAACCAGCGCAGCGCGTTCTCGACGATGAACCGACGTACCTCCGTCGAGCCGGGCCCGTCGAGGTTGACCGCAGCCCCCCAGGGGGTGACGTGGCGGTGGGTGAAATACGGACCGAAGTTCGCGAGGTAGTTCCCGCTGGGTCCGAGGTGGTTGTAGACCACGTCCAGGCACACGCCGATGCCGCGTTGATGGCACGCGTCGACGAACCGCTGCAATGCCAGCGGTCCGCCGTAGGGGTCGTGGACCGCATACAGATCGACCCCCTCATACCCCCAGCCCCACCGACCCGGGAACGCGGCGAGCGGCATCAGCTCGACGACGTCGACCCCGAGCGCGACGAGGTGGTCCAGCCGGCTGGTCGCCGCATCGAGGGTGCCACCGGAGGTGAACGTCCCGACGTGCAGCTCGTAGAAGACCCCGCCCAACGAGCCGGCACCGCGCCGCGGGCCCGGCCAGCCCGCGTCGTTCCAGGTGTAGGTGCTCGCGTCGAAGGTGCGGCTCGGGCCGTGGACCCCCCGCGGCTGCCAGGCGCTCCGCGGGTCGGGCAGCGGCTGACCACCGTCGATCCGGAACGCGTAGTCGAACGCCTCGGTGCGGTCGACGGATACCGACCACCAGCCACCGGGCTGGAGGGTCATCGGGGTCGTCGTCACGACGCCGCCCAGCGGCTCGATGTCCACATCCATCCGCTTGGCGTTCGGCGCCCAGACGCGGATCTCGTTGTCAGGCATGCGTTCTGGTGAGTAGAGCGACAGGAAGTCGGTCGAGTATGCCGGCCAGCGCCACCTCACCGGGGCTGTCCAGGGACCCTCCGGAAAGTAGGTCGGTCCACTGTCCGGCGGGCAGCGCAACCGTGTGGTCTCCCCAGCCGTCCAGGGACGCGGCCAGCCGCGTGACGACGGCGACGACCTGGTCGCCCGCGGCATTGCCGCGAGCCACGGCGAACGCGTGACCAGTGTCGGTGCGCACACGACGGAACGACGCGGCCGGCCCGGTGAACCACTCCGGGTGGTCGCGGCGCAGCCGCAGCGCGCGGCTGGTCACCAGCAGCTTCTCGTCGGACAGGTCGGCCGGCTCGGCGCCGCCGTCCAGCCGGGCCAGTCGCTCCGCACGGATGTCGAGGTCGACCGGCCGCCGGTTGTCGGGGTCGACGAGAGTGAGCTCGACCAGCTCGGCGCCCTGGTAGACGTCCGGCACCCCCGGGAGGACCAGCTGGAGCAGCTTCTGGCCCAGGGTGACCGCGCGCGCCGGTCCTGCGGTCGTGGCCACCCAGCTCTCCACGTGCCCGCGCAGGGCCTCGTCGGCGAGAACGCCGGACACGAAGGAGGCCACCGCCTCCTCGTACCCGGGATCCGGGTCGGACCATCCGGTGTGCAGCTTCGCCTCGCGGACCGCCTTGGTCGCGTAGGTCTGGAGACGGCCCTCGTCGATCGGCCAGGCTCCGACCAGGGTCTGCCAGAGGAGGTACTCGGTGGCGCCGTCGAGACGCTCGGAACGGTACGGGCGGGCGAGCTCCTGGGCCTCGCGGACCCAGGCGTGCCAAGCTCCCGGGAGCTCGGACAGGACGGCGAGCCGGGCTCGCACGTCCTCGGACCGCTTGGTGTCGTGGGTCGACAGCGTCGTCATCGTGGTCGGCCAGTCCCCGGCCAGCCGCTCCGCGAACGCGGTGAGCTCGTCCGGCGCGACCGCGAAGTGGCCAGGGTCGCCACCCACCTCGTTGAGCCCGACCAGACGGTGCCACCGGTAGAACGCGGTGTCCTCGATTCCCTTGGCCATCACCGGTCCACAGGTCTGCTGGAACCGGACCACGAGGTCGTCGAGCGCCACCCCGGCGGCCGCCCGAACCGGCTCGTCGACCCGCCCGAGGACGAGGTCGCGGACGATATCGAGCGTGGCGTGGTCCTCGGACGCGAGGTGCTCCCGCGCCCGGTCGGCCGCCTGGTCGACGACGCGCTGCGCGTCCGGGTGCACGCCCTCACCGGGGACGACGTAGGCGCGGTAGCGGTCCATGCCGACGAGGAGCGCGACCAGCGCTCGCTCCACCGAGTCCGACGCCGGGCGCAGCGCCATCGAGGAGGCGGCCAGCACCTCCTCGGCCAGACGGGCCAGCCGCAGGACCTCCGGGACAAGGGCCGAAGCAACCACGAGCTGCTTCGAGGCGGTGACCACCTCGTCGAGCGTGAGCCGCGCGCCGGACACCAGGGCGAGCAGGTCGGTCAGCGGCTCCTCGCCGGCCGGGTCGACGAAGAGCGCGCCGACCCGCCACAGCAGGTCGTACCCCGTCGTCCCCGCGCAGGCCCAGTCCGCGAGCAGTGGCTCGTCCCCCTCGAGGATCTTCTCGACGACCACCCAGGCATCGTCGGTCGCCTCCGCCAGCCGGCGCAGGTACCCGCCCGGGTCGGCGAGGCCGTCGGGGTGGTCGATCCGCAGCCCGTCGATCGCCCCCTCGCGGACCAGGTCGCTGAGCAGGCGGTGGGTCGCGTCGAACACCTCGGGGTCCTCGACCCGCACCGCGATCAGCGAGCTGACGTCGAAGAACCGGCGGTAGTTGAGCGTGCTCGCGCCCGCCCGCCACGAGTCGAGCCGCCACCACTGCTTGTCCACCAGCTCGGCGAGGGGCAGCGCCTCCGTCCCGGGTCGCACCGGCAGCTCGTGCTCGTAGTAGCGCAGGACGGCCTCGTCCTGCTGCGGACCGCCATCCGTCGCGACCGTCAGCTCCCCCGCAGCGAGCGCCTCGTCAAGGCTGGCTCCCAGCACTGGCACGACGACCCGGTCGTCGGCCGCCGCCCAGTCCACGTCGAACCACGACGCGTATGCGGACTCCCGCCCCTCTCGCATCAGCAACCAGTACGGCACGTTGAGGTACTCCGGAGTGGGCACCGTCATGTGGTTCGGGACGACGTCGACGACGACGCCGAGCCCGGCATCGTGCAAAGCCCTAGCCATCGCCTCGAACGCCGGCCCGCCACCGGCGTCACCGTCGAGCCGGCTGTGGTCGAGGACGTCGTACCCGTGGGTCGAGCCCGGAGCGGACTCGAGCACGGGCGAGAGGTACGCGTGGCTGACGCCGAGCTTCGTGAGGTAGCCGGCCGCCCGGGCCACGTCCGCATAGCCGAACCCCGGCTGCATCTGGAGTCGGTATGTCGCCGAGGGGACCCGACGAGCCGCTCGGTCCCCGTGGGCGGCCGGTTCGGTCACTCCTCCGACCTGCGGGGACTGCGCAGCACGACGATGCTGCGCGCCGCGACGGACAGCTCGGTCTCCGGCTCGAGGACCGTCGTCGCCTCGACCACAGCCGCCGCCGCGGTCGTCGGATCGGATGCCGTCGAGCTCGCGTGCGTCGCCGGCTCGGGCTGCATCGCGGTGTCGATCTCGATGAACCACTCCGGTCCGTACTCCTCCTCCGGCAGGGTGAAGGTGATCGGGTCGTCGTGGGCGTTGAAGACGACGAGGAAGCTGTCGTCCCGGACGATCTGACCGCGCCGGTCGGGCGCGGGCATGGCGTTGCCGTTGAGGAACACCATCAGTGAACGGGCCATGCCGTCGCGCCAGGCGGCCTCGTCCATGTGCTTGCCGTTCGGCATGAACCACGCGATGTCGCCGAGGTCGCTCTCGCCGCCGTGATCGGCGGTGCCGGCGAAGAACCGACGGCGCCGGAAGGCCGGGTGGTCCTTGCGCAGCCGGACCAGGCGGCGGGTGAACCGGAGCAGCTCGAGGTTCTCCTCGTCGAGGTCCCAGTCGACCCACGTGAGGTCGCTGTCCTGGCAGTAGCCGTTGTTGTTGCCCAGCTGGGTGCGGCCCAGCTCGTCGCCGTGGGCCAGCATCGGGACGCCTTGGGAGAGAAGGAGAGTCGTGAGGAAGTTGCGCTGTTGCTGTAGGCGCAACGCCCGGATCGCCGGGTCGTCGGTGGGCCCTTCGACCCCGCAGTTCCACGACCGGTTGAAGCTCTCGCCGTCGCGGTTGCCCTCGCCGTTGGCCTCGTTGTGCTTCTGGTTGTAGGACACCAGGTCGCGTAGCGTGAACCCGTCGTGGGCCACGACGAAGTTGATCGACGCGATGGGTTTGCGGCCGGAGTGCTCGTAGAGGTCGGAGGACCCGGTGAACCGGGATGCGAACTCGCCCAACGTGGCCGGCTCGCCGCGCCAGAAGTCACGCACCGTGTCGCGGAACTTGCCGTTCCACTCCGTCCATAGCGGCGGGAAGTTGCCGACCTGGTAGCCGCCGTCGCCGAGGTCCCACGGCTCCGCGATGAGCTTGACCTGGCTGATCACCGGATCCTGCTGGATGATGTCGAAGAACGCCGAAAGCCTTGACACGTCATGGAACTGGCGGGCCAACGTCGCGGCGAGGTCGAACCGGAACCCGTCGACATGCATCTCGAGGACCCAGTAGCGCAGCGAGTCCATGATGAGCTGCAGCACGTGGGGATGCCGCATCAGCAGCGAGTTCCCCGTGCCCGTCGTGTCGTAGTAGTGAGCGGGATCCTCGTCCACCAGGCGGTAGTAGGACCCGTTGTCGATGCCGCGGAAGGCGAGCGTCGGTCCCTTGTGGTTGCCCTCGGCGGTGTGGTTGTAGACGACGTCGAGGATGACCTCGATGCCGGCTTCGTGCAGGGCTTTGACCATGCTCTTGAACTCGGGGACCTGCTCACCACGGGTGCCGTACGCCGCATACTCGTTGTGCGGGGCGAAGAACCCGATCGTGTTGTAGCCCCAGTAGTTCCGCAGTCCCTCGTCGAGGAGCTTGAAGTCCTGGACGAACTGGTGGACCGGCATCAGCTCGATGGCCGTGATCCCGAGCTTGGTGAGGTGCTCGATCGTCGCGGGGTGGCCGATGCCCGCGTAGGTGCCGCGGATCTCGGGAGGCACGTCGTCGAGCAGCTTGGTGAGCCCCTTGACGTGCGCCTCGTAGATGATCGTGTCGTGGTACTCGTGCTGGGGCGCGCGGTCCTGTCCCCAGTCGAAGAACGGGTTGATGACGACCGAGATCAGCGTCTTGCCGAGGCTGTCCTCGGTGTTGGGGATGTCGTCGAGGCCGCCGATCGGGTCGTCGAGGTTGTACCCGAACAGTGAGGGGTCGCCCCGCATCTCGCCGTCGACGGCCTTGGCGTAGGGGTCGAGCAGTAGCTTCGCCGGGTTGCACCGGATGCCCTGCGTCGGCTTGTACGGGCCGTAGACGCGGTATCCGTAGCGTTGTCCGGGCTGCACCCCGGGGAGGAAGCCGTGCCAGACGAAGCCGTCGACCTCGGGGAGGGTGACGCGAGTCTCCTTGCCGCGCTCCCCGATGAGGCAGAGCTCGATCTTCTCGGCCACCTCGGAGAAGATCGCGAAATTGACGCCGGTTCCGTCGTACGTCGCGCCGAGTGGGTAGGGCCGGCCGGGCCAGATCTCCATGAACACCTTTCGGTCGAACGACGGCGCCACAGCGCCGTCCGTGAGTCCGACGTCGCTGGCGGGCGGACCCAATCTTAGGCAGGAGTGGCATACCCGGCTTGACGACGATGGAACCTGACGTTCCGCCAGGATGGGTTTCATGGGGCGATCGTGCGGCGGAGGACCACCCATGCCGTCGCCTGACCAGACGATCGCGGAGGGTCACCTCGAGGTCGGCGACGGGCAGCGGATCTGGTGGGCGGAGTACGGAAACCCTGCGGGGCTGCCGCTCATCGTCGTGCACGGCGGCCCCGGTGGGGGCAGCCTGCCGTCGATGCGCGCGCCCTACGACCCGGGCACCTATCGGATCGTCATGACCGACCAGCGGGGCTGCGGCCGGAGCACCCCGCACGCGAGCGACCCCCGCGTGAGCTTGGCGGACAACACCACCCCGCACCTGCTCGCCGACCTCGAGCGGCTGCGGGCCGCGCGGGGCATGGACCGGTGGGTGGTGTCCGGCGGCTCGTGGGGCGCGACGCTGGCGCTGGCGTACGCGCATACCCATCGCGACCGCGTGCTCGGGCTGCTGCTGCGCAGCATCACGACCTACAGCAGCAGCGAGATCGCCTGGGTGTACCGCGACGGGGCCAGCCACCTGCTCCCGGAACGGTGGGAGGAGTTCGTCGCGGTCGTCCCCGAGGGGGAGCGCGACGACCTCGTGGCGGCCTACCAGCGCCGGGTAGAGTCCGCCGACCCACGAGTGCAGCTCGAGGCGGCCCTGGCCTGGTGCCGCTGGGAGACCGCCGGCATGCTCTCCGCCCCGGACCCCTCGGTCGAGGCGATCTTCGCCGAGCCGCGGTTCGCGACCGCGTTCGCGCGGATCAGCATCCATTACGCCGCGAACCGCGGCTTCGTGGAGGACGGGTCGCTCGTCGCGCGGGCCGGTGAGCTGGCCGGCATACCAGGCGTTCTGGTCCAGGGCCGGCACGATCTGTGCACCCCGCCGGTCACGGCGTGGCGGCTGCACCGGGCCTGGCCCGGCTCCCGGCTGCACCTCCTCGAGGACGAGGGCCACCGGCTAACGGGAGCGGCCGCCGTCATGACGACGGCGGCCGCGGAGATGGCAGAGCTGGTGCGCTCGAGCCAGTAGACGGCGTCAGCAGGCCCCGGGGTAGACCGGCACGTTGATGGTGGCGCGGGGGACGAAGCCGAGCTGGTCGTCCTTGCCGATGCGGAACCAGATGTCGCTGCCGCCGACGTTCTGGCCCTTGGTGTAGCAGCGCACAACGACCTGCTCACCTGAGGCGAGGTCATGCACCGTGATCGACTGGTTGTTCGGGTCGGAGAACGACTGCGTGGTGGTCGTCATCGTTCCGAACAGCTCCGTCGGCGCGGCGGTGGCGCTGCCGGCGTTGGTCAGGGAGACAGCTGCGACCGTGGCGGTCGCGACGGCCAGTGCGGTGAGGACCGCGGTCTTGCGCATGGAGATTGAGTTCCTCTCGTGGTCCGGAAGATCGTCCGGGTCGTCGCCGGGCTTGTCCCGGCGGCGAAGTCAAGAGTTCCGGACGCGAAGCGGTGGACCGGTCCACCGATCGGGTGACCTCGGAGAGGAGCGCTCGTCCACCGACAAGCGGACCTGTCGGTGGACGTGACCTCAGCAGTGTGAGACGTAGGCGTCGGGTGAGACGGCCTCGCGAGGGACGAAGCCGAGCCGGCCGTCGAGGCCGATCCGGAACCAGAG
>DASTNV010000027.1:0-3111 GCA_035762725.1 Lapillicoccus sp.
CTGGCACCTCAGCGACGCGCCGGGTGACGGCCGGCGCCGGTATGCGCAGGGTCACCTTCCCGGCGCCCAGTTCCTCGACCTCGAGGCGGTACTCACCGCGCATACCGGCAATCCGCGCGACGGCCGGCACCCGCTTCCGGAGGTCGCCACGCTGACCGCCGGACTCGAGGCCCTCGGCGTGGTCGCCACCGACGACATCGTCGTCTACGACGAGTCGGGGTCCTACGCCGCCGAACGAGCGTGGTGGGTCCTGCGGTGGGCGGGCCTGCGCGCCCGGGTGCTCGATGGCGGCATCGACGCGTGGACCGGGCCACTCGAGACGGGTGAGCCGGCCGCAGGAACACCGTCCCACTTGGACCTCACCGTCGGCCGGCTGCCGACCATCGACGCCGACGAGGCCGCCAGGTTCGCTGCGGCGGGAGGGGTGCTCGTCGACGGGCGGGCGCCCGAGCGGTACCGCGGCGAGACCGAGCCGCTCGACCCGCGCGCGGGGCACATCCCCGGAGCGGTCAACCTCCCGGCGACGTCGCTGTACGACGAGGGCCGGATGCCCTCCGACGAGGAGCTGCGCTCCGAGTTGTCCGTAGCACTCGACGGTGAGCCGAGCGAGGTGGCCGCCTACTGCGGATCTGGCGTCTCGGCAGCCCGGGACGTTCTCGCACTGGCCGTTCTCGGGGTCGAGGCGAGCCTCTTCCCCGGTTCCTGGTCGGCCTGGGCCAACGATCCGGCCCGAGTCGCGGCGATCGGCCCGGAACCGGGTGGACAAACCTTGGACAGCCGACCCTGACCTGCGCACATCCTGTGGACAATGGTGTGGACAGGGCGGGCTGGTCAGGCAGGATCTCAGCAGGATCTCAGCGAGTGGCCAATCGCGCGAGAAGGGCGTTGCGGGACGGGGGATGATCCCCGACACCTGCTGACCGGTTCTTTACCCGGAAACGGCCCGCTACGGGCCTCCTGAGGCCGGTTTCCCGCGCGCGGACCTGTAGAATGAAGGGTCAAAGGCGGCCAGCCGTCGTCACCGTGTCGCTCGTCGACGCGGAGGCGCCGGGCGGGCCGCTCGTCATGAAAAGGAGCAGCGTGTCCGACGCCGACGAGACTACGGTCACCCCCACTGACGCTCCCGACTCTCCGGCGTACGACGCTTCCGCGATCCAGGTCCTCGAGGGCCTCGAGGCGGTCCGCAAGCGACCCGGGATGTACATCGGGTCCACCGGCGAGCGCGGCCTGCATCATCTGGTCTGGGAGATCGTCGACAACTCGGTCGACGAGTCGTTGGCCGGCTACGCCACCCACATCGATGTCACCTTGCGCGCCGACGGCGGCGTCACCGTCACCGACAACGGCCGCGGGATCCCCACGGGGAAGCGCAACGGGGAAGAGGTGTCGGCCGTCGAGCTGGTCCTCACCCAGCTGCACGCCGGCGGGAAGTTCGGCGGCGGCGGCTACAAGGTCTCCGGTGGTCTGCACGGCGTGGGGTCGTCGGTCGTCAACGCGCTGTCCAGCCGCCTTGACGTCGAGGTCCGCCAGATGGGCCACGCGTTCAGGATGTCGTTCGACGAAGGCGTGCCCCGGGCTCCGCTGTCCCAGGACGAGGCCTTGGCCGACCCGGACCAGACCGGCACGACGATCACCTTCTGGCCCAACGCCGACATCTTCGAGACCGTCGACTTCGACTTCGAGACGATCCGGTCCCGGTTCCAGCAGACGGCGTTCCTCAACAAGGGCCTGACCATCACCCTCCTCGACGAGCGTCCCGAACCGGTCGCCGAGGACGACGACATCGACCTCGACAACGCCGACGCGGAGGTCGACGTCGAGACGGTGGACGAGCCGGCGGCGCCGAGCCGGAAGGCCAAGCGGGTCTCCTACCGCTACGACGACGGCCTGGTCGACTACGTGAAGCACCTGGTGTCGTCGAAGCGGGCCGAGCCGATCAACCCCGACATCATCTCGATCGAGGTCGAGGACAAGGACCGCGCGCTCGCGCTCGAGCTGGCGATGCAGTGGACCAACGGCTACTCCGAGTCGGTCCACACCTACGCCAACACGGTCAACACCCACGAGGGCGGCACTCACGAGGAGGGCTTCCGCGCGGCGATGACCAAGCTGGTCAACGACTTCGCCCGGAAGAACAACCTGCTCAAGGAGAAGGAGGAGAACCTCACGGGCGACGACGTCCGGGAGGGTCTCGTCGCGGTCATCTCGGTCAAGCTCGGCGAGCCGCAGTTCGAGGGGCAGACCAAGACCAAGCTCGGCAACTCCGAGGTCAAGGGGTTCGTCCAGCGGGCCATGACCGACGCGTTCGGTCATTGGCTCGAGGCACACCCCCGCGAGGGCAAGGACATCATCCAGAAGGCGATCCAGGCGGCCGCGGCGCGGATCGCGGCCCGCAAGGCCCGCGAGTCCACCCGGCGCAAGGGCCTGCTCGACGGCGTCGGCCTGCCCGGCAAGCTCAAGGACTGCCAGAGCAAGGACCCGTCGATCTCCGAGGTCTTCATCGTCGAGGGCGACTCCGCCGGCGGGTCCGCCGTGCAGGGGCGCAACCCGCATACCCAGGCGATCCTCCCGATCCGCGGAAAGATCCTCAACGTCGAGAAGGCCAGGATCGACCGGATCCTGGGTAACAACGAGGTCCAGGCGCTGATCACGGCGTTCGGTACCGGCATCGGCGAGGACTTCGACCTGGCCAAGGCCCGGTACCACAAGATCGTCATCATGGCCGACGCCGACGTCGACGGCATGCACATCCGCACGCTGCTGCTGACGCTGCTGTTCCGCTTCATGCGGCCGCTCATCGAGGCGGGCTACGTCTACCTCGCGCAGCCGCCGCTCTACCGGCTGAAGTGGAGCAACGCCCAGCACGAGTTCGCCTACTCCGACCGCGAGCGCGACGGCATGATCGCCGCCGGCAAGGAGCGGGGCTGGCGGTTGCCCAAGGACAACGCGATCCAGCGCTACAAGGGCCTGGGCGAGATGAACTACCACGAGCTGTGGGAGACGACGATGGATCCCGACACCCGCACGCTGCTCCAGGTCACCCTGGCGGACGCGGCGGCGGCGGACGAGATCTTCGCGATCCTCATGGGCGAGGACGTCGAGTCGCGGCGC
>DASTNV010000028.1:0-2241 GCA_035762725.1 Lapillicoccus sp.
CGAGTGGTGTCGCGTTGCCCCCGGCGCCGGCCCAGGCGAACTGGTGACCTGACGGTCTGCGCGAGACTGGGGCGGTGTCCGCGCACGTCCCGCCCGGTTGGCCGCCCGGCGTCCCACCGGCCCACTCACCGGGGTGGGAGCCCAAGGCCGTCGCGTGGCTGCTCGATCACTGCCCGCCGGACTACCGGATGTATGCCGGTTGGCGCAAGAACCCGGTCGCCCTCGCCTGGCTGGCCGACCGGCACATCGACGCGCAGGTGGCGGCGATGCGACAGGCCTACCGTGAGGCCCGCGTCGAGCTGGGCCCGCACGTCACGACCGAGGCGCTGGCCGAGATCATGACGAACCTCGAAGCCGAGGGCTTGCGCCTCGTTGGGGCCAAGCGAGGTGCGGCGTTGCTGCTAGAAGCGTTGCAGGGCAAGCACTTCATCCCGCGGCTGTGAATATCCGGACCTCTGTGCTCGATCCCGCCCGTCAGATTTGACATCTCTTCGACCCGTCATGTGGGGTTTTGAGGATGGTTGCTCGTCGTGGTCGTGAGGAGATGTCATGACCGGACTCTCTCCGGGCCGACAGCCGTGGCTGCACGAGCTGGTGGTCTGCGTGCTCGGGAACGCCACCGCCCTCAGTGACGCCGGCGGCGACCTTCGGCCGGGGACGGTCGAGGGACTCTATGTGGACGACCGCCGCGCCCTGAGCCGGCTGGAGCTCCTCATCGGGGACGAACGGCCGGCGGGGGTGGGTCACGGCGCATTGGGCGAGCGGGCCGAGTTCTTCGGGTCGGCCCGCAACCTCGGGTCCATGACGGCCGACCCGGTCGTCGAGGTGCACCGGCTCCGCGAGCTGGTGCCCGGCGGCATGCTGGAGCGGGTCCGCATCCTCTCTCGGGCGCTCGAGCCGGTGACCAGCAACCTCGTCATTCGGGTGGGCGGGGACGACGCCGACATCGCGGCGGTGAAGTCCGGCCACGTCGGCGGCGCGGCACTGCGACCCGAGCCGTCCGAGGTCCCGGGCGTGATGAAAGTGGTCGGCTTCACTCATACGACCGCCGTGCACTTCGACCCCCCGACGCCACTGACCGACCTCGGCGACGCCATGGAGGCGACCTACCAGCTCGACCTTCAGCCGGGCGCGACCCTCGAAGTGGTCGTCCGGGTCGAGGTCACTCGCGACCGCGCAACTGCTCTCGATGCCGACCCGGGCCGTGATCTCCTCGACTGGTCAGCGGTCCGCGTCATCGGCCAAGATCCGCGCCTCGAACCCACGCTAACCGCCGGTCTGGTCGACCTTCGGGCCCTCGCACTGAATGACCCGCTCGACCGGGGCGACGTCTTTGCTGGAGCCGGAACGCCTTGGTATCTCACGTTGTTCGGTCGTGACTCGATCTGGGCGGCCCGGCTCACGCTGCCGTTGGGCACGACTCTCGCGCGCGGCACGCTCCGCGCACTCGCCCGCAGGCAGGGGCAGCGGCACGACGCGATGTCGGGAGAGATGCCCGGCCGCATTCCCCACGAGGTCCGGCGCTTCCCGTACGTCGACCCCGGGACAGGAATGATCCTGCCGTCGGTCTACTACGGGACGGTCGACGCGACTGCACTCTGGGTCGTGCTGCTCCATGAAGCGTGGCGCTGGGGGCTGCCGGACGAGGACGTCCGCGACCTGTTCGGCCCTCTGGACGCCGCCGTCGGGTGGCTGGTCGGTGACGGGATCCCGGACCAGGACGGCTTGCTGAAGTACCTCGACGTGAGCGGGCACGGCCTGGCCAACCAGGGGTGGAAGGACTCCGGGGACGCGATCCGGTTCCGCGACGGCGCGCTCGGGACCCCGCCGATCGCCCTGGTCGAGGCCCAGGCCTACGCGGTGCAGGCGCTCGAGTGCGCCGCTGCCCTGGCCGAGGCCTTCGGTCGGGGCGGCGCCGAGGAGCTGCGCAAGCAGGCGGGGGAGATGCGCGATCAGGTCCGGGGGCGCTACTGGGCGAACGACCCGCTCGGCGTGGCCGGTCGCTACCTCGGGCTCGCGGTGGACGGCACCGGCCGGCTGGTCGACGGGCTGGGCTCGAACATGGGGCACGTGCTCGGGACGGGAGTGCTGAACCCGGATGAGGCGACGTCGGTGGCCCTGCAGGTCACCGGGCCGGAGCTGCTGGACCGGTACGGCGTGCGGACGCTCGGGTCGGGGAACGGCGGATTCAACCCGATCGGGTACCACACCGGCTCGATCTGGACCCACGACACGGCGATC
>DASTNV010000029.1:0-5451 GCA_035762725.1 Lapillicoccus sp.
TCGACTCCGGAGGTGGGCTGCGTCATGGTCGGGCGCTCCTTCACGGTGGGATCTGGCACGACTCGCGTCAGTGTTGCAGGTCGGCCGCCGATCGGGCGGGCGGACGGCGTCAAGGGTCGAGCGTCGGGTCGCGGCCCTCGCTGAGGTCGTCCCACGTGGTTCGGCGGGCTCCTTGTTCCGTGGCCGCCGGCGTGGCGGACCCCTCCCCCGGCGCATCGAACCGCCGGGACAGCCCCGACCATCGGCGCGTGGCCACGACGGCGAGGAGTGACGCCGCGACGAGCACCGCGGCGGCCACCACGGCGATCCACGCCCACACGGTCACCTCCGCCGAGGTGCGAACGACACCGGTTCGACCCAGGCCGGCCGCCGCCACCCGACCGAGCGCCGCCTCGGGGTCGGTCAGCGGGCGGATCGTGAGGACGAGCGAGCCGATCGCTGCCAGGACCAGGACCACCGACGAGATGCGCCGAACGACGGGTCCCCCGGTGAGGGCGGTGACCATGGCCACGACGCAGACCAGCGCCAGCGGCACCACCCCCGGAGCCACCTGCGATCCGGTGGCCGAGACGGCGCCGCCTCCGAGGAGCGGTTCGGCAGACCGTCCGGTGAGCCAGGTACGGGTGGCGGCCAGCAGCAGGACCAGCGCCGGCACCGCGACCGCCGCGGACACGAACCGCTTGCCGGTCAGGCCCATGCCGCCGCACTGGCTGCACTGTGAGAGGCGGGTGCGCGCATACCCCGTGCGGCCCGGACCGCCCGGATCACGGCGGCCGCCTTGTGCTGGGTCTCCTCGTACTCCAGCTGGGGTACCGAGTCGGCGACGATCCCGGCACCGGCCTGCACGTGGGCCACGCCGTCCTTGATGACCGCCGTCCGGATCGCGATGGCCGTGTCGAGGTCGCCGGCGAAGTCGAGGTAGCCGACGACGCCGCCATAGACGCCGCGACGGAGGCCCTCGTACTCGTCGATGAGGGCCATCGCTCGGGGCTTCGGCGCTCCGCTCAGGGTGCCGGCCGGGAAGGTGGCGACGAGGGCGTCGTATGCGGTTCGCCCGGGCCGGAGCTCACCGACGACCGTCGACTCGAGATGCATGATGTGGCTGTAGCGGCGGGTGGTCATGAACTCGACCGTGTCGACGGTGCCGGCATGGCATACCCGCTGGAGGTCGTTGCGGGACAGGTCGACGAGCATGAGGTGCTCGGCGCGCTCCTTGTCGTCGGCGAGCAGCTCCTCGGCGAGCCGCACGTCGTCCTCCGGCGTCTTGCCGCGCGGGCGCGACCCGGCTATGGGGTGGGTGATGACCCGACGGCCGGTCACCTTGACGAGGGCCTCCGGGCTGGACCCGACGATGTCGTACGCGGAGCCATCCGGGTGCGGGAGGCGGAAGAAGTACATGTACGGGCTGGGGTTGCTGGCCCGCAGCGCGCGGTAGACGTCGAGGCTCGGCGCTGGACAGGGCAGCGAGAACCGTTGGGAGACAACGATCTGGAAGGCTTCGCCGGACCGGATCGCCTCCTTCGCGGTCTCGACCATGTCGTGGAACTGCTCCTGGGTATGCGAGCTCGTCACGTCCGCGGGGGTCGGTTCGATGACCGCGACCGTGCTGTCGGCGGGTTCGGCGAGCTGGGCGGTCATCCGGTCGAGGCGGTCGACGGCGTCGGCCCAGGCCCACTCGACCCGCTCGTCGGTGGCGTCGTAGTTGACCGCGTTAGCCACGAGGAGCAGCGACCCGTCGGTGTGGTCGAGGACGGCGAGGTCGGTGGCGAAGAGCATGCCGATCTCGGGCAGGTCGAGCTCGTCGCGGCCCTGGTCAGGAACCCGCTCCCAGCGGCGGACCGCGTCGTAGGTGACGGCGCCGACCATGCCGCCGGTCAACGGTGGGAGGCCGTCGATCCGCGGGGTGGCCAGCGTATGCAGCGTGGCGTCGAGCGCCGCTGTGGGATCGCCGGAGGTTGGCAGGCCGACAGGCGGCTCGCCCATCCAGAACGCCTCGCCGTCCTTCTCGGTCAGGGTCGCCGCGCTGCGGGCGCCGACGATCGAGTACCGCGACCACACCCCGCCGTGCTCGGCCGACTCGAGAAGGAACGTCCCGGGTTCGTCGCGGGCCAGCTTGCGGTAGAGGCTCAGCGGCGTCTCGGCGTCGGCCAGCAGTCGGCGGACGACCGGGATGACGCGCCGTTCGCGAGCGAGCTCCATGAAGAGGTCGAGCCGCGGCCAGGTCTGCCCCCAGCTGAGGTCCGCGGTGAGGTCCTCAGGCACTCGGGCCGCCGGCCGCCGCATTGAGGGGGTGCGTGTCGAAGCACGAGCGCGCGCCGGTGTGGCATGCCGGGCCGATCTGGTCGACCCGGACGAGCAGGGCGTCGCCGTCGCAGTCGAGCGCGACCCCCTTGACGTACTGGACGTGGCCCGAGGTGTCACCCTTGCGCCACAGCTCCTGCCGGCTGCGGGACCAGAAGGTCACCCGGCCGGTGGTGAGGGTCCGGGCCAGCGCCTCGTCGTTCATCCAGCCGACCATGAGGACCTCACCGGTGTCGTGCTGCTGGACCACGGCGGCCACGAGCCCGGCCGCGTCCCGCTTCAGCAGGGCGGCGACCTGCGGGTCGAGCTGCGTCGAGGTGGCGTTCTGCGTCACGCGGCTCATTGTCGCGCAGCGCCCGTAACCCGATCTCATCAGGTTGGGGACACCACCTTGAGGGTGCACCCTGACCACGAGGTTTCTTGCGCGATCAGATCGCCGACCAACCGACCCGCCAATGGCTCCACGATCAACCCGCCGGAGCGACCAACTGGTCGCGCAGGGCGCCCTCGTTCATGACCTCCCAGTCCTCGGCGATGCGGGTGTCCAGGACGCGATGGATGGTCACGCCGTCCACGGTGACCAGCCGGCCGGTGGGCCGCTCGCCGAACAGCGAGCCGGTATGGATCGCCCGCGCCACCCAGCGCACGGCCACGCGGTCGTCCTGCGCGATCATGTCGCGGATCTCGATCTGCAGCTCGGGCAGCGCGAGGCGGAGACCCGTCGCTCCGGCGATGAAGAACTCGATGTCGTGCGTCTCGGCGTCGCCGTTGTGGTGCACGTAGCCCAGGGTGACCATGGCCCGCAAGGCCGCCCAGTCGGCGGCGTTGTAGGCCTGCCAGAACGCAGCGGCGATCGGCTTCGCGTCGATGAGCACGCGGAGATTGTGCCGGTTCCAGCCACGGTGAGCCGGCCGTCGGTCAGCCCTGCTGCTGCGCCACCCACGAGGCGTGCAGGTGTGAGTACACCCCGCCGGCGTCGACCAGCTCGGTGTGCGGCCCGCGCTCCACGATCCGGCCGCCGTCGACGACGATCACCTCGTCCGCAGCCTGGGCGGTGGACAGCCGGTGGGCGATGGCGATCGAGGTACGGCCACGCGTGAGGCTGTCGAGGGCCCGCTGGATCCGGACCTCGGTGCTCGGGTCGACCGCCGACGTCGCCTCGTCGAGGACGAGCAGGTCGGGGTCGGCGAGGTACGCCCGGGCCAGGGCGACCAGCTGCCGTTCCCCCGCCGACAGCGACTCGCCGCGCTGGCCGACGTCGGTGGCCAGGCCCTGCGGCAGGGTGGCCAGCCAGGAGTCGAGGCCGAGCTCGGTGAAGGTGAGCCGCACGTCGTCCTCGGTGGCATCCGGCGCGCCGAACCGGACGTTCTCCAGCAGCGAGGCGTCGAAGAGGAACCCCTCCTGCGGCACCAGCACCACGCGGTTCCGCAGCGAGCCGAACCGAACCCGTCTCAGGTCGACGCCGTCGATGGTCACCTCGCCGCTGGTCGGGTCCATCAACCGGGTGAGCAGCTTGGCCAGCGTCGACTTGCCCGAACCGGTCTCCCCGACGATCGCCACCCGCGAGCGCGGCGCGATCCGGAGCGACACGTTGTGGAGCACCGTGTCGCCGCCCGGGTACGCGAAGCACACGTCGTCGAACCCCACGGTGATCGGCCCGCGCGGGAGCTCGACGCCCTCCGAGCCGGGGTCCGCGACGTCGGCCTCCGTGTCGATGATCCCGATCACCCGGCGCCATCCGGCGACGGCGTTCTGCATCTCATTGAGGATCTCGGTGGCCTGCTGGACCGGCGTCGTGAAGAGGTTGACGAGGAAGAGGAAGGCCAGCAGCTCGCCGAGGGTCAGCGACCCGTTCACCGCGAGCAGCGTCCCCACGACGATGACCACGGCAGTCGTGAGGCCGGACACCAGCTGACCGGTGGTGAACGCCATCACCGCACGGGTCTGGGCCCGCACGGCCGACCGGCGATGGCCCTCGACCGCGACGTCGATCCGCTCCGCGGTGCGGTCCTCGACGCCGTATGCGCGGATCGTCGCCGCCCCGACGACGGCCTCCGAGATCGCGGCGAGCATGTCGCCGACCCGTTCGCGGACCGCGGTGTAGGCCCGGCCGACGATGCCCTGGAACTGCCGGATGATGAAGAACAGCGGGACGTAGCAGGCCCAGACGACGCCGGCGAGCGGCGGGCTGTAGATGACCATGAGCAGCGTCGCCAGCAGGAGCTGGAAGATGTTGACCATCAGCATCAGTCCGCCGAACTGGACGAACATCGAGATGGTGTCGACGTCGCTGGTGACCCGGGACACCAACGACCCGCGCCGCTCGGTGTTCTGGGTCAGCACCGACAGGTCGTGGATGTGCCGGAACGCCTTGATCCGCAAGGTGGCCAGGCCGTTCTCGGACGCGGTGAAGAGGCGCACGTTGACGAAGTACGTGCACACTGCGGCGACCGCAACGCCGACCGTCGCCAGGAGCACGTACTGAAGCACGATCGCGGCGTCCGGGCCGCCGGGCGCGAGGATGCCCTCGTCGGTGGTCCGCTGGACGACGAACGGGACGAGCACCTTGCCGACCGTCGCGAACACCGCGAGCACGACGGTGACGCCGATGCCGCGCCGCAGCTCCGGGGACAGCTGGACGCCGCGCTTGAGCGTTCCCCAGGTCGTGAGGTCCTGACCCGACTCGATGCCGCGGTGGTCGACCAGCGGGGCCGAACGCATACTCATCGGTCGGCCCCCACGGGAGCCCGCTCTTCCCCATGCTCCGCATGGGGGCCCTGGTCGGCCTGGACTTCGTCGCGGGCGACCGCCGCGCGCTCGGCCGCCTCCCGCGCATACGCCGTGACCAGCCGCTGGTACCCCTCGCACCGGCCGAGCAGCTGGTCGTGGGTGCCGTGGTCGACGATCCGGCCTTCCTCGACGTAGACGACCTCGTCGGCGAGGGTGATGGTGGCCATCCGGTAGGCGACGACGAGCACCGTCGTACCGCTGCTCGCCTCGCGGAGGGCGGCCAGGATCTGCTGTTCGACAGCGGGGTCGACCGCCGACGTGGCGTCGTCGAGGACGAGCAGCCGCGGCCGCCGCAGCAGGGCCCGGGCCAGGGAGAGCCGCTGACGCTGGCCACCGGACAGCGTGGTGCCGCGCTCCCCC
>DASTNV010000030.1:0-3297 GCA_035762725.1 Lapillicoccus sp.
AGTTCACCCTCTCGGCGACGGACGCCAACCGGCACGCGATCCGCTACGCCCGGCACGTGACCGGCCGACCCAAGGTCGTCGTGCACGACTACTGCTACCACGGCAGCGTCGACGAGACCTTCGCGGCGCTGGACGCCGACGGCCGGACGGTCTCCCGGCGCGGCAACATCGGCCCGCCGGTCGACCCGGCGGAGACGACGATCGTCGTGGAGTTCAACGACGTCGCCGGGCTCGAGGCCGCGCTCGCCACTGGCGAGGTCGCCGCGGTCCTGTGCGAGCCGGCGCTGACCAACGTCGGCATCGTGCTGCCCGACGAGGGCTACCACGCGGCGCTGCGCGAGCTGTCCAGGCGGTACGACGTCCTGCTCATCATCGACGAGACCCACACGCTCTCGGCCGGCCCCGGTGGCTACACCCGGGCGCACGACCTGGACCCCGACCTGATGACGATGGGCAAGGCGATCGCCGGCGGGATCCCGGCCGGCGCCTTCGGCATGACCGCCGAGGTGGCCGACCGGATCGCCCGGTCCATCGCGCTCGAGGACATCGACGTCGGCGGCATCGGCGGGACGCTGGCCGGCAACGCCCTGTCGCTGGCCGCGATGCGGGTCACCCTCACCGAGGTGCTGACCGACGAGGCCTACGGCCGGATGCTGCCGCTGGGAGACCGCTGGTCCGACGGGGTCGACGCGGGCATCGCGCGGCACGGCCTGCCCTGGCACTGCAACCGCCTCGGCGCCCGGGGCGAGTACACCTTCACCGCGACCGCGCCGCGGACCGGCGCCGAGGCCCATGCGTCGGGCGACTTCGCGCTGGAGCAGTTCCTGCACCTCTACGCCCTCAACCGGGGCATCCTGCTCACGCCGTTCCACAACATGGCGCTGATGTCACCGGCCACGACGGCGGCCGACGTCGACCGGCACACCGAGGTGTTCGACGAGGCGCTGGCCGCGCTCGCCGGCGGCTGACCAGGCAGATCAGGCTGGCCCGGGGTGGGCTCGCGGGGGTCGCGGGCTGACCCGCCTGGGCGGGGCCGACCGGGTGTCGGGTCACCAGGACGAGTCGTCCGGTGGCCCTCGGTGACCTCGGTCGGGCTACCGCAGGATGGCCCAGGTGGGTCATGGCGGTCCAAACCCGGGCATACCTAGGCTTGCTTGTCATGCGGGGGCCGCACGTGGCCCCCGACGGGCGGTGACGAGGAGGCAGACCGGTGGCCCACAAGGCCGACTCCCGGCTGGAGGACCCGTTGGTCCTCGACGAGATCGAGCTCTACGGCGAGCTGGTCATCGCCGCGTCGTCCTCGGACGAGCCGTTGAGCCAGGAGCAGATCGACCTGGCCCTCGGGCTGCGGCCGGCCAAGTCGTCGCAACAGGCCTGAGCGAGCCGGTCAGGCCAGCCCGGCGCGGCCCGCGAGCCCCGGATTGCGGTCTTCGCCCCCGGCCTGCGTAGCATCCTCACCCGGACCTGCACCTTCCTCTTTGCCCTGCCCCGATCCGGGAGAGCCTGTGCGCATCCGCCTGACCCCACGCGAGAACAGCTTCTACAGCATGTTCGCGACGTCCGGCCGCAACCTGATGGAGGGTGCCGGACTGCTCAAGGAGCTGCTCGGCGCCGACCTCAGCGAGCGCAAGTCCATCGCCGAGCGGATGCGCAGCTGCGAGCACGCAGGTGACGAGGCGACCCACGCCATCATGCGCGAGCTGAACGAGTCCTTCGTGACGCCGTTCGACCGCGAGGACATCTACCGCCTGGCGTCCTCGCTCGACGACGTCATGGACTACATGGAGGCGGCGGTCGACCTGGTCGTCCTCTACAACATCGCCGAGCTGCCCCCGGAGATCGCCGACCAGGTCGACGTGCTGGAGCGGGCGGCCGAGCTGACCGCAGAGGCCATGCCGCGGCTGCGCTCGATGAAGGACCTCAGCGAGTTCTGGATCGAGCTCAACCGCTTGGAGAACCAGGCCGACCAGGTCTACCGGCGGATCCTCGCCAAGCTCTTCAGCGGCGAGTACGACGCACTGACGGTGCTCAAGCTCAAGGAGGTCGTCGACCAGCTGGAAGCAGCGGCCGACGCCTTCGAGCACGTCGCCAACACGGTGGAGACGATCGCGGTCAAGGAGTCCTGACCGGTGGAGCTTGCCACCATCATCGCGGTGATCGTGACCGCGCTGGTGTTCGACTACACCAACGGCTTCCACGACGCGGCCAACGCGATCGCCACGTCGGTGTCGACCCGAGCCCTGACGCCGAGGGTCGCGCTGCTCATGGCGGCGGTCATGAACTTCGTCGGTGCCTTCCTCGGCACCAAGGTGGCCAAGACCGTCTTCAGCGTGCTGGAGCCGCCGTCAGGGGAGCACGCGCTGGTGGTGGTCCTGGCCGCGCTGATAGGTGCCATCACCTGGAACCTCACGACCTGGTACTTCGGGCTGCCCTCGTCGTCCTCGCACGCCCTGATCGGGGGGCTGGTAGGCGCCGGGCTGGCGGGCGGGGTCACCGTGCAGTGGGCCAGCGTGATCGACAAGGTCGTCATCCCGATGTTCCTGTCGCCGGTCGTGGGCTTCCTGCTCGCCGGGCTCCTGATGGTGGGCATCCTCTGGGCGTTCCGGAAGGCCAAGCCCGGACCGACCCAACGCGGCTTCCGGATGGCGCAGACCGTGTCGGCCTCGGCGATGGCCCTCGGCCACGGCCTCCAGGACGCGCAGAAGACGATGGGCGTCATCGTGCTGGCGCTGGTCGTCGGCGGCTACCAGGACAGCTTCGAGATCCCCATCTGGGTCGTCTTCCTGTCAGCGGCGGCGATCTCGCTCGGCACCTACTCCGGCGGCTGGCGCATCATGCGCACCCTCGGCCGCCGGATCATCGAGATCGACCCGGCGCGCGGGTTCGCCGCGGAGACGGTCGCGGCGTCCGTGCTCTACACGACGGCGTACGTCTTCGAGGCGCCGATCTCGACCACCCAGGCCATCACCGGCTCGATCATGGGGGCCGGCGCGACCAAGGGCCGCAAGGCGGTCCGGTGGGGCGTGGCCGGCAACATCCTCGTCGCCTGGGTGCTGACCATCCCGATGGCCGGCCTGGTCGCCGCCGTCGTCTACTGGGTCGTCCACTTCATCCTCGAGTAGCCCCCACCACCCTCCCCGCGGTGATCATGCAGCTCCGCGCCGTACCTCCGCGGTGATCATGCAGCTCCGCGCCTACCCCGCGGTGATCATGCAGCTCCGCGGAGCCCGCGCCTGTTGACAACCCACCAGCGGTCCCGCGGCACTTGGCCAGGCTGTGCCGATGACGCAGGACGCG
>DASTNV010000031.1:0-2468 GCA_035762725.1 Lapillicoccus sp.
GAGTTCGTACGCTCGTCACGGTCGTGGATGGAGTCGGCCGCATCGAGGTGCACGCCGACGTCGCGCGTGATACCCGCGCGGAGCTGACCCTGCGCGTCGAGTGCGACGGACGATCCGTGTCGGTCGGCGTCGGCGAGGTCGCCGTCCTGGAGATCCCGGACCCGCCGCTGTGGTGGCCGCGCGGGTACGGCGGCCAGCCCCGCTCCGACCTCCGCATCGAGCTCCTCGCCGACCGTCGCATCGTCGACCACCGCGACCAGCAGATCGGGTTCCGCAGCGTCGAGCTCGACACCACTCCAGACGCCGACGGCACGCCGTTCTCGTTGCGTATCAACGGAAAGCCGGTGCTCGTCAAGGGCGCCAACTGGATCCCCGACGACTGCTTCCCGCACCGGGTCGACCGAGACCGGTATGCCGCCCGGCTCGCCGACGCGACCGCGGCCGAGGTCAACCTCCTGCGGGTGTGGGGTGGGGGCCTCTTCGAGAGCGACGACTTCTACGACCTCTGCGACGACGCCGGCGTGCTGGTCTGGCAGGACTTCCTCTTCGCCTGCGCGGCGTACGCCGAGGAGGAACCGCTGCGCAGCGAGGTGATCGCCGAGATCACCGAAGCCGTCACCCGGCTGAGCCCACACCCGAGTCTGGTGATCTGGAACGGGAACAACGAGAACCTCTGGGGCCACGAGGACTGGGCCTGGCGGCTCGAGCTCGGCGACCTCACCTGGGGCCGCGGCTACTACCTCGACGTCTTCCCGCGGCTGATGGCCCGCCTCGACCCGACGCGTCCGTACTCCGCCGGGAGTCCATGGTCCTTCGACGAGCGCCTCCACCCGAACGACCCAGACCACGGCACCAGCCACCTGTGGAACGTGTGGAACCGGATCGACTACACGCACTACCGCGACTCGCGGCCCCGTTTCGTGGCCGAGTTCGGCTACCAGGGACCGCCGGCGTGGTCGACCCTCACGGCCGCCGTCCACGACCGCCCGCTGACCCCGACCTCACCGGGGATGCAGAGCCACCAGAAGGCCGAGGACGGCCACCTCAAGCTGTCCCGCGGTCTGGCGCCGCACCTCGACGAGCCGTCCGTGATGGAGGACTGGCACTGGGCGATGTCGGTGCAGCAGGCGCGGGCGGTCGCCTACGGGATCGAACACCTGCGCTCCTGGCACCCGCGCAACCAAGGCATGATCGTCTGGCAGCTCAACGACTGCTGGCCGGTGACCTCGTGGGCGATGGTCGACGGTGCCGGGGTGCGCAAGCCGATCTGGCACGCCGTCCGCCACGCCTACGCCGGCCGGCTGATGACGATCCAGCCTCGAGGCTCCCGCCTCGCGCTCGTCCTCGACAACGACACCGACGAGCCGTGGCAGACCCGAGTTCGTCTGCAGCGCAAGACTTTTAACGGCTTGGAGCGAGCCGTCAGCGTGGTGACCGTCGATATCCCGGTGCGCGGGACGCATACCCTCCCGCTGGCGACCGCCCTGACCTGGGAGGTGTCGCCGCGCGACGAGGTGCTCGTCGCGACGGACGGCGATCGCCGGGCGCTCTGGTTCTTCGCCGAGGACCGCGACCTGTACCTCACCAACGCCTGGGCGGGAGCCTCCGCAGAGCGGACGGCGGACGGGTACGCCGTCACCGTCACCGCGGCCACCCTTCAGCGCGACGTCACACTCCTCGCCGACAAGGTCGACCCCGCGGCGGTGGTCGACGAGGGGATGGTCAGCCTCCTCGCCGGCGAGAGCGTCACTTTCCGCGTCACCTCGTCGGCCGAGGTCGACCCGCACCGATTCCTCGACCCCCAGGTGCTGCGCACCACGAACCAGCTCGTCGACACCACCCCACCACGACAGCCATCACCAGGAGTGACTGCCATGTCCGAGAACGACGTCCCGCTCTTTCCGGAGGGGTTCCTCTTCGGGGCCGCGACGGCCAGCTACCAGATCGAGGGCGCCGTGACGGAGGACGGCCGGACGGCCTCGATCTGGGACACCTTCTCCCACACCCCGGGCAAGACCCTGCGCGGTGACACCGGCGACGTCGCTGCTGATCACTACCACCGGGTGGCCGAGGACGTCGGGCTGATGAAGGAGCTGGGGCTGCAGGCGTACCGGTTCTCGCTGGCGTGGCCGCGGATCCAGCCGGGCGGCTCGGGAGCGTTCAACCTGCGCGGGCTCGACTTCTACTCGCGGCTCGTCGACCGGCTGCTCGCCGCCGGTGTCGCGCCGATCGCGACGCTCTACCACTGGGACCTGCCGCAGGAACTGGAGGACGCCGGCGGCTGGACGTCGCGGGCCACCTCCGAGGCGTTCGCGACGTATGCCGGCAAGGTCGCCGAGGTGCTCGGTGACCGGGTGCACACGTGGACGACGCTGAACGAGCCGTGGTGCTCCGCCTACCTCGGCTACTGCTCGGGCGTGCACGCGCCGGGGCGGGAGAACCAGGCCGACTCGTTGGCGGCGGTCCAT